>NZ_CP046192.1:1980-352801 GCF_012568645.1 Enterobacteriaceae endosymbiont of Donacia simplex
TTTATTAAACGATTGTGGGTTGTAAGGTTAAGTAAATAAGCGTATATGACGGATGCCTTGGCAGTCAGAGGCGATGAAGGACGTGTTAATCTGCGAAAAGCATCGATAAGTTGATTTAAAACATTATTAGTCGGTGATATCCGAATGGGGAAACCTAATATATATAATTATATATTATCGTTGTTTGAATAAATAGAATAACGAAGTAAACCAGGAGAACTGAAACATCTAAGTATCCTGAGGAAAAGAAATCAATAGAGATTTCCTTAGTAGTGGCGAGCGAAAAGGAAAAAGCCCAGAGATATATATAATTATTATGTTAATAGAAATAACTGGAAAGTTATACAATATAGGGTGATAGTCCCGTATATTAAAATATAATAATTATAATCTCAACGAGTAAAACGAGACACGTGAAATCTTGTTTGAATATAGGGGGATCATCCTCTAAGGCTAAATACTACTGACTGACCGATAGTGAACTAGTACCGTGAGGGAAAGGTGAAAAGAACCCCGGTTAGGGGAGTGAAATAGAACCTGAAATCATATACGTACAAGCAGTAGGAGCATTTTGAAAAAAGTGTGACTGCGTACCTTTTGTATAATGGGTCAGCGAGTTATATTTTGTAGCAAGGTTAACTGTATAAGGAAGCCGTAGGGAAACCGAGTCTTAAAAGGGCGTTTTAGTTGCAAGATATAGACCCGAAACCCGGTGATCTAACCATGAGCAGGTTGAAGGTTTGGTAATGCTTACTGGAGGACCGAACCGACTAATGTTGAAAAATTAGCGGATGACTTGTGGTTAGGGGTGAAAGGCCAATCAAACCGGGAGATAGCTGGTTCTCCCCGAAAGCTATTTAGGTAGCGCCTCGTGTAATTCATATTCGGGGGTAGAGCTCTGTTTCGGTTAGGGAATCTTCCAGATTTACCAATCCGATGCAAACTTCAAATACCGAATAATGTTATCACGGGAGACACACAGCGGGTGCTAACGTCCGTTGTGGAGAGGGAAACAACCCAGATCGCTAGCTAAGGTCCCTAAGTTATAATTAAGTGGGAAACGAAGTGGGAAGGCAAAAACAGCCAGGATGTTGGCTTAGAAGCAGCCATCATTTAAAGAAAGCGTAATAGCTCACTGGTCTAGTCATCCTGCGCGGAAGATGTAACGGGGCTAAATTATACACCGAAGCTGCGACAATAAAGATTTATTTATTGGGTAGGGGAGCGTTCTGTAAATTGTTGAAGATAAATTGTGAAGTTTGTTGGAAAGATCAGAAGTGCGAATGCTGACATGAGTAACGATAAAATAGGTGAAAAACCTATTCGCCGAAAGACTAAGGGTTCCTATCCAACGGTAATCGAGGTAGGGTAAGTCGACACCTAAGATGAGGCTGAAAAGCGTAATCGATGGACAACAGGTTAATATTCCTGTACTCATTATTATTGCGAAGGGGGGACGAAGAAGGTTAAATTAGCCAAGTGATGGTAGTCTTGGTTTAAGCGTGTAGATGAATTATTTAGGAAAATCCGAATAATTATAAACATTGAGGCGTAATAACGAGATACTTTACTGTATTTAAGTAATTGATACCCTGCTTACAGGAAAAGCCTCTAAGCTCTAGATAATATTGAATCGTACTCTAAACCGACACAGGTAGTCAGGTAGAGAATACTAAGGCGCTTGAGAGAACTCAGGTGAAGGAACTAGGCAAAATAGTGCCGTAACTTCGGGAGAAGGCACACTGATTGTAGGTAGAGAGATTTACTTTCAAAGCTGAAATCAGTCTAAGATAATAGCTGACTGCAACTGTTTATTAAAAACACAGCACTGTGCAAACACGCAAGTGGACGTATACGGTGTGACGCCTGCCCGGTGCCGGAAGGTTAATTGATGGAGTTATTATTTTAATAAGAAGCTCTTGATCGAAGCCCCGGTAAACGGCGGCCGTAACTATAACGGTCCTAAGGTAGCGAAATTCCTTGTCGGGTAAGTTCCGACCTGCACGAATGGCGTAATGATGGTCAGACTGTCTCCACCTGAGACTCAGTGAAATTGAAATTGCTGTGAAGATGCAGTATACCCGCGGCAAGACGGAAAGACCCCGTGAACCTTTACTATAGCTTGATATTGAATAATAAATATTAATGTGTAGGATAGGTGGGAGACAATGAAATATTAGCGCTAGTTAATATGGAGTCATTCTTGAAATACCACCCTTTAATATTTATTATTCTAACCTTGGCCCGTTATCCGGGTCAGAGACAGTGTCTGGTAGGTAGTTTGACTGGGGCGGTCTCCTCCTAAAGAGTAACGGAGGAGTACTAAGGTCAGCTAATCACGGTCGGAAATCGTGAGGTTAGTACAAAGGCAAAAGCTGGCTTAACTGTGAGAATGACAATTCAAACAGATGCGAAAGCAGGTCTTAGTGATCCGGTGGTCCTGTATGATAAGGCCATCGCTCAACGGATAAAAGGTACTCCGGGGATAACAGGCTAATACCGCCCAAGAGTTCATATCGACGGCGGTGTTTGGCACCTCGATGTCGGCTCATCACATCCTGGGGCTGTAGTAGGTCCCAAGGGTATGGCTGTTCGCCATTTAAAGTGGTACGCGAGCTGGGTTTAGAACGTCGTGAGACAGTTCGGTCCCTATCTGCCGTGGGCGTTGGAAGATTGAAAGAATTTGCTCCTAGTACGAGAGGACCGGAGTGAACGTATCTCTGGTGTTCGGGTTGTTATGCCAATAGCATTGCCCGGTAGCTAAATACGGAAAAGATAAGCGCTGAAAGCATATAAGCGCGAAACTTATCTTAAGATTAATCTTCCCTGAATTTTTGTTAATTATTTACAAAAATTCCTTAAGGGACGTTAAAGACTATGACGTTGATAGGCTGGATGTGTAAGCATAGTAATATGTTGAGCTAACCAGTACTAATAAACACCCGTGAGTCTTAACCTTACAACACCAGAATCGTTTAGATTTAATTATTAATTATTTATAACTTAATTAAATATTCCTGGTATAAATAACGCAATGGTACCACCTGAATCCATTCCGAACTCAGAAGTGAAACGTTGTAGTGCCAATGGTAGTGTGAGGTTTACCTCATGTAAGAGTAGGTAAATACCAGGAATTAATATATATAAAAAAATGATTTTTTGTAAATATTCACTAAAAAAATTAAATACTTTTAACATAAATGTTAATGCAAGCAAAGTTGTAAAAGTTAAAGATTTAACACAACTATGTAAATTATGGAAAAAATATAAACAGAAAAAAAAACCTTGTCTAATTATAGGAGAAGGAAGTAATGTTTTATTTTTAAAAAATTTTTGTGGTTTAGTAATGATTAATAGAATAAAAGGTATTTATATAAGTGAATCTAAGAAATATTGGCATTTACATATAAATTCTGGAGAAAATTGGCATAAACTAGTAAAATTTACAATAAAACATAAAATTTATGGTTTAGAAAATTTAGCATTAATACCTGGACGTGTAGGCTCGGCACCTATTCAAAATATTGGTGCTTATGGTTCTAGTATACAAAATTTTTGTGCATATGTAGACATAATTAATCCAATTAATAAAAACATTAAAAGAATTAATAAGGAAAAATGTAATTTTAAATATAGAGATAGTATTTTTCAACATAGTTATAAAAGTTATATAATAATTTCTGTAGGTTTATTACTGCCTAAAAAATGGGTTCCAAATTTAAATTATTTTAATTTTAAAAAATTAAAAAATAATATTAATATTAATACTACTCCTAAAAAGATTTTTAATTATGTTTGTAATATTAGAAAAAAAAAAATTCCCTATCATAAAATTTATGGAAATGCAGGAAGTTTTTTTAAAAATCCAATAATTTCTCCTAAATTAGGAAAAAAATTATTAAAAATGTTTTCCAATATGCCTTACTCTTTAGAAAATAATTTTTTTAAATTATCAGCAGGATGGTTAATAAATAAGTGTAATTTTAAAGGATATATAAGAAAAGGAGTAATGGTTCATTCTAAACAATGTTTAATTCTTTTAAATAGATTTAATAACGCATCAGGTATGAATATACTTAATTTAGCTATTAAAATTTATAATTCAGTTGGAAAAAAATTTGGAATCTGGTTAGAACCAGAAGTAAAAATTATAGATAATTACGGAGAAATTAATCCTTATATTTATTTTAAAAAAATAAAAAAATTAAAATGATTTTTTTATTAAATAAAATTTTAGTTTAATAATCTTTTAAAAATCATTTTTAATGCTAAAATATAACCATATGTCCCTAATCCTAAAATTATTCCATTAGAAATATCAGAAAAAAAAGATTTATTTCTAAAAATTTCTCTTTTATATATATTTGTAATGTGTACTTCTATAAAAGGAATATTAATCCCTAATAAAGTATCACGTAAAGCAATACTAGTGTGAGTAAAAGCTCCAGGATTAAAAATAATATAATTAACTCTATCTTTATATGTTATTAAATAATTAATTAATTTATGTTCTGCGTTAGACTGAAAATGACTTAGTTTAAAATTTTTTTTTTTTGCTTTTTTTAATAAAATATTAATAATATCTTTTAAAGATTTATTACCATATTTTTCAGGTTCTCTAATACCTAAAAGATTTAAGTTAGGACCATTTAACACTAAAATATGATATTTTTTTTTTACTTGTTTATGCATAATCATTTCTTAAATTAATTAAATATATTTAAAACTAGTATATAATAATTTTACTTTAAATCTATAAAGGAAATAAAATTTTTTTTAAATATATTATTTATTATAAATAAATAATATATTTATTATAAATATAATGTTATTATTTATTAATAAAAGAATATAATAAATTACATTTAATTAAAATAACTATAAAATATAAAATCGGGTTTTTTTATCATGTTAAAAAAATTTCGGGGAATGTTTTCTAATGATTTATCTATAGATTTAGGAACAGCAAATACTTTAATTTATGTTAAAGGACAGGGGATTGTTTTAAATGAACCTTCTGTAGTAGCAATTAGACAAGATAAAGCAGGTTTTCCTAAAAGTGTAGCGGCTGTAGGATATAATGCAAAAAAAATGCTAGGAAGAACACCAGGAAATATTTCTGCAATTAGACCTATGAAAGATGGAGTTATCGCTGATTTTTTTATAACTGAAAAAATGTTACAACATTTTATTAAACAAGTACATAGTAATAGTTTTATGAGACCTAGTCCTAGAGTATTAGTATGTGTTCCTGTTGGGGCTACTCAAGTAGAAAGAAGAGCAATACGTGAATCAACACAAGGAGCTGGAGCTAGAGAAGTTTTTTTAATAGAAGAACCAATGGCAGCAGCAATTGGTGCTGGATTGCCTGTATCAGAAGCAACAGGTTCAATGGTTATTGATATAGGAGGTGGGACTACTGAAGTTGCTGTTATATCACTTAATGGAGTAGTATATTCTTCTTCTGTAAGAATAGGTGGAGACAGATTTGATGAAGCAATTATTAATCATGTAAGACGTAATTATGGTTCTTTAATTGGAGAAGCTACAGCTGAAAAAATTAAACATAGAATTGGGTCAGCTTATAATAATGAAGAAGAATTATTAGAAATAGAAGTAAGAGGAAGAAATTTAGCTGAAGGAGTTCCAAGAGGATTTACACTAAATTCAAATGAAATTTTAGAAGCTCTTCAAGAACCTTTAATGGGAATAGTTAGTGCTGTAATGATTGCATTAGAACAATGTCCTCCAGAATTAGCTTCTGATATAGCGGAAAGAGGTATGATTTTAACAGGTGGAGGTGCGTTATTAAAAAATTTTGATAAATTATTAATAGAAGAAACAGGCATACCAGTTTCTATTGCAGAAGATCCATTAACTTGTGTAGCAAGAGGTGGAGGAAAAGCTTTAGATATGATTGATATACATGGAGGTGATTTATTTAGTGAAGAATAAGATTATAATTTTAAGATAATATATTTATGAAATTAATTTTTAATAAAAAACCTATTTTTAAATCAAGAATAATTATTACTATTATTATTTCTATAATAATTTTAATTATAGATATATATTCAAATTTTTTTATAAAATTGAGATACTATATTAATAATAAAATTAGTCCAATTTATTTTATTTTAAATAAACCATTCTATATATATAGAAATACATTTGATTATTTTGTAAAAAATGATATTTTACAAAAAAAAAATAAAAATTTAAACAATAAAATCTTACAACAAAACATTAAATTATATAATTTACAAAAAATTAAATATGATAACGACAACTTAAGAAATATTTTACAATTACCTATTTTAAAAGAAAAAAAAAATATTTTAGCAGAAATAATACCTATCTATTTTCCTATAAATAAAGATATAATATTTATTAATAAGGGATTAAAAGATAATATAAAACCAGGTACAATAGTACTTAATAATCAAGGTATTGTTGGACAAGTAATATCAAGTAAAAATAAAAGTAGTCAAGTTTTATTAATTTGTAATAAAAATTTCTTTTTACCAGTACAAATACAAAATAGTGATATTAAATTCATAATTAATGGAAATGGATGTACAAAAAATTTAAAATCTGAATATATATCTACAGATATTAATCTTCATAAAGGAGATATATTAATTACATCTGGATTAGATACACAATATCCTATTGGTTATCCAGTAGGTATAATTACTAAGATATTTTTTGATAAAAGAAAAAATTTTAATATAGCATATATAAAACCATTTTTACAAATAGAAAAAATAAAATATTTAGTATTATTAATAAATTTAGAATAAAATATGAAAAATTATTTTTTAAAATTATTTATTTATATAACTTTTATAATATCATTATTTTTACAAATTTTATTTATTAAAAATAATAATATTATATTACATATATCATGGTTAATATTAATTTTAATATATTGGATTATAACATATCCTTATATTATTAACGTAAGTTCAAGTTTTTTTATAGGATTAATGATAGACTTTTTTACAAATTATATATTAGGAATACATAGTTTATTATTATGTATATTAACATATTTTATATCATACAATTATAGATTTATAATAAATTTACATATAATAAATAAATTATTATTTATAATATATGTGACATTTATTATAAATAGTATTATTTATTATATAAACGATATTAATTTTAATTATTTAGAATTACTTTTACAAAGTATTTTAAATAGTTTTATTTGGGTAATTATATATTTTTATATAGAAAAAATTTATTATAAATGTCAAAAATATTTTTTTAAGAAAATTTAGTATAAAAATAATTTTTATAAACAAATATTACTTGTTGGTAAACCAGCAATATTAGAAGCTTGTTTTATAGTACCATGAGGAAATAATTTAAAAAGAATAATGCTATCCCAATATACCTCTCTGTGTTTTTTTTTAAGTGTATTAATTAATATACGTAAATTAGGATGTATATTATATTTTATATATAAAAAACGTAACGTATATATTACTTTCCAATGATTGGTAGTTAAAATAATATTTTCTAAAGAAGAAATTTTTATTGCTAATTTTTCGTTCCATAAATTTTTTTTTTTTTTATGTAAATACATATTTATATGACTAATTTAAATTTAAAAAACTTTTAATAGGAGGAAGAGAGATTCGAACTCTCGAATAGTTTCCTATTTCCGGTTTTCAAGACCGGTGCCTTCAACCTCTCGGCCATTCCTCCATTTTATATTTATAAAACTATATATTACAGCTTGTATATTAATACATTTTATCAAATAATTAAAGTAAATATTTTAAATAATAAATTAACTCAAAATATGAAAAATAAAGACTTTAAATCAGGTAATTTGTATGTTATTGCTACTCCTATAGGTAATTATGATGATATCAGTAAAAGAGCTTTAATTATTTTAAATAAAGTAGATTATATTTTAGCAGAAGACACTAGAAAAACAGGAATATTATTAAAATATTTTAAAATAAAAAAAAAATTATATTCATATTATGAGTATAATGAAAAAAAAAATTCAAAAATTTTTTTAAAAAAAATAAAACAAGGATATAATATTGCATTAGTTTCAGATTCAGGAACACCATTAATTAGTGATCCTGGATATAGAATTGTTAAATTATGTAATCAAAAATACATTAATATTATACCTATTCCAGGACCATGTTCTGCTATTTTAGCATTAACTATATCAGGATTACCAACAAACAGATTTTGTTATGAAGGATTTTTATCACATAAAAAAAATAAAAGAATTCAAAGATTAAATGAACTAAAATTAGAAAATAGAACATTAATTATTTATGAATCAACACATAGATTATTAAAATGTTTATATGATATAAAAAAAATTTTTGGGAAAGAAAGATATATAGTTCTTGCTAAAGAATTAACAAAAAAATGGGAAAATATATATGGAAATAATATATCTAATTTAATTAAATGGATTAAATTAGATTTAAATAGAATAAAAGGAGAATTAGTATTAGTTATTAGTGGATATAATTATTCTAAATTAAATAATTATGAAATATCTCCTAAAATAATTAAAACATTTTTAAATTTAAAAAAAGAATTATCAATAAAAAAAGCAATACAAATAACTTCTGATATTTTTTCTATTAAAAAAAATTTATTATATAAATTTTATATAAAAAAAAAATATTAATTACTATTATTATGATATATAATCTATAATTCTTTAGTTAATTAAAACAGTCGCTTTTATTAATTAATAAAAGAGGAAAGTCCGGACTCCGCAGGGTATTGGTGCCAGATAATTACTGGGAAGTTAAAACTTACGAATAGTGCAACAGAAAAAATACCGCCATATTTAAAAATATGGTAAGGGTGAAAAGGTATGGTAAAAGCATACCGATATATTAGTAATAATATATGTCAATGTAAACTCCACCAGGAGCAAGGCTAAATAAGATTCGTATTTACCCGTACTATGAATCTGGGTAAGCTGCTTGAAATAATAAGCGATTATTATTCTAGATAAATGACTGTTCTAGACAGAATCCGGCTTAATAATTAACTTTATTATAAATATTAAGCATAATTTTTTTATAAAAAATTATGCTTTTCATAAGCATATAAAATATTTTTCATTAAAGTAGCTACAGTTACAGGACCTACTCCTCCAGGTACAGGTGTAATATATGAAGCTCTTTTTTTAGCTAATTGAAAATCAACATCACCTACTATTTTATTTTTACTTATTCTGTTAATCCCGACATCAATTATAATTGAACCAGTCTTAATCCAATTTCCTGGTATAAAATTAGGTTTTCCAACAGCTACAATTAATAAATCTGCATATTTTATATAATGTTTTAAATTTTTTGTAAAGCGGTGAGTAATAGTAATAGTACATTTATTTAATAATAATTCCATAGCCATTGGACGTCCAACTATATTAGAAGCACCAACAATTACTGCATTTAATCCACATGTATCAATATTATAATATTTTAATATTTCTAATATTCCTAAAGAAGTACAAGGACGGAATAAAGGAACTCTTTGACATAAACGTCCTATATTATAAGGATGAAACCCATCTACATCTTTTAATGGATGTATTTTCTCTAAAATTTTAATTTTATTAATTTTTTTAGGTAAAGGTAACTGAATTAAAATACCATCAATAAATTTTTTCTTATTTAAAAAATTAATAATATTAATTATTTTTTTTTCACTAATATTTTTAGACAAACTATATTTATAACAAAAAAATCCTAATTTTTTACAAATTTTCAATTTATTTTTAACATAAATTTCTGAAGCTGGATTATTACCTATTAAAATAATTCCTAAACCTGGTTTTCTTTTTTTATTTAATAAAATTATTTCCATTTTTTGATTAATTTTATTATATATTTTATTAGCAATAATATTCCCATTAATAATTTCAGCATTCATTTTACATACTCATTTTAAAATAAAATAACAAATAAAATTTATTTAATTAATTTGAATCTATATTGTAATAGTGATATCATTACTTACATATAATATATTTTGCGCCCTTAGCTCAGTAGGATAGAGCAATAGCCTTCTAAGCTATTTGTCACAGGTTCAAATCCTGTAGGGCGCAAAAATATAAAATATATGAGATTTTATTAATAAAATATATGTAAAATTTTTACAAAAATTTTTAAATTTTAATATTTTACCTTATAAAAATAAGCAAATATCTAATATTTTATTTATATATATTAATAAAAAATTTATAAATTTTTTATTAATATATATAAATAAAATATTTTATTAAATTTATTTTTTATTAATAATAAAAATACGTAAATAATTAAATATTAGTTTATTAATATTTATTAATATATAATATGTTATAAATTAATTTATAAAATTAATTAATATTTTAAATTTAAAATTTTTATAAAAAATATAATTTATTGGGTCGTGCAGGATTTGAACCTGCGACCAATTGATTAAAAGTCAACTGCTCTACCAACTGAGCTAACGACCCAAAATATATATTTTTATATATTACTTATAAATTTTATGGGTGATGACGGATTTGAACCGCCGACTCCCTCCTTGTAAGGGAGGTACTCTACCAGCTGAGCTAATCACCCAAAACATAACTCTTATATGCTATATTTTTTAATACTATAATGTCAATGTTTTTTATTAAAAATGTTTAAAATAAAAATAAAATAATTTATATTATATATTATATATAAAATTATTAATCTATATAAAAAAATTTTAAAATTATGAAAATAATAACTAGATTTGCACCCAGTCCAACTGGTTATCTACATATAGGAAATATTCGTACTGCTTTGTATTCATGGTTATTTGCAAGAAAAAATAAAGGTAAATTTATATTGCGAATTGAAAATACTGATTTTAAAAGATCAAAAACAATTTTTATTAAAAATATTATTGATACTTTACAATGGTTAAATATTGATTGGGACGAAGGACCTTATTTACAAAGTGAAAGAATAAATAGATATAATAGTATTATTAGTAAAATGTTACATAATAAAAAAGCTTATAAATGCTATTGTTCTAAACAAGAATTAGAAAAAAATAAAAAAAAACAAATAATGCATGGTGAAAAAATCAAATATAATGGTAATTGTCGTAATAATAAATTAATAAATAATAAAAAATTACCTTATACAATAAGATTACGTATACCTAAAAATAAACATATTACATTTATAGATACAATTAGAGGTAAAATAAAATTTAATAATAATGAATTAGATGATTTTATAATTCAAAGAACAGATGGAATTCCTACTTATAATTTTTGTGTAGTAATAGATGATTGGGATATGAAAATTACGAATATAATTAGAGGGGAAGAACATATAAATAATACTCCTAAACAAATACATATTATTAATGCTATTGGAGCAAATATTCCTATATACACCCATGTATCTATAATTACAGATAAATCAGGAAAAAAAATTTCTAAAAGAGATAATAATTTTGATATTTTAAAATATAAGAAAAATGGTTATTTAGCAATTACTTTATTAAATTATATTTTACGTTTAGGATGGTCTTATGGAAATAAAGAAATTTTTTCACAGGAAGAAATGAAAAAATTATTTAATTTAAAAAATTTAAATAAATCATCTAGTATTTTTGATATAAACAAATTAAATTGGTTAAATAAACATTATTTAAGTAAATTATCAAAAGATGATATGATTAATTATTTAAAAAAAATTTGTATTACAAATAATATTAATGTTAATAATGGACCTAAACTAAAAGATTTATATAAAATTTTTCATAAAAGATGTAATTCAATAAATGAAATAAATAATCTATTTTTTATTTTTTATAAAAATCCAGACTATAAAAATATTATTTTAATTAAAAATTATCTAAATATAAAAACTAAAAAAATTTTAAAAACATTTAAAAAAAAATTAGTTAATATTAACATATGGTCTATAGAAAGTATAAATAATGTTTTAAAAAAAATAATATTTATATTAAATATATCTCTTAAAGAAGTAGCTATGACTTTACGCGTAGCTATTACTGGATTAAAGAATAGCCCCCCTATTAATTATATAATTTATTTAATGGGTAAAAAAAAAATTGTATTTCATATTAAAAATGCAATAAATTTTATTAAATTTAATATATAATAGGGATATAAAACTATAATTTATAGTATATAATAATTAATATTTTTTCCCTATTATTTATATTAATTTCTTAATCTAGGTGTTATTAATTGTTTTTTTATTGCATCTGCTAATTCATCTAATGATGAATTTTCTGGATGTTCGTTTTCTAATGGTTCTCCTGATAATTGTGCTTCTGCTAAATATGTATGTATTGGTTGTCCATTATCATCTTCCATTACTACATGGTACCATGGTTTACTACGTAATGTTATACTTTCTGCAACTTCATCAATTTTAGGATCACTTAAAGAATATTCAGGATCAACATCAACTATAACTCCTAAAAAACCTAATAATTTATGTCTTACTTGTTGACCAATACCAAATTTACTGGTAATCATTATTAAGATCCTTTCTAAGAAATATTACAGTTCTCTATAATTAATTATATAATAAACTTCTCTTAAGTTAAATATTAATTTGTACTAAAATATAAAATTATATTAATTTTATATTAAAATATAATTTTTTATATATAAAATATATAAATAAAAAATTTTCTATTTTAATTTTAATATTTCAAAATTTTATTTTAAAAGAGTGATTAATATATGATAAGACCAATCTATGCTATTATTAATACTAATGCTGTAAAAAATAATTTTAAAATAATTAAAAATATTGCATATAAATCTAAAATTTGGTCCGTGTTAAAAGCAGATGCTTATGGACATGGTATTAAAAATATTTTTCCTATTATTAAAAATGATACTGATGGTTTTGCCGTTTTAACATTAGATGAAGCTATAATTTTAAGAGAAAATGGTTATAATAAACCTATTCTTTTATTAGAAGGTTTTTTTAATAAAGAAGAATTATCTTTAATTTATAAATATTTTCTAACTATTACTTTACATAATAAATGGCAACTTAATAAATTAATTAAATATAAAGCAAAATATCCTATTAACATATATATTAAAATTAATAGTGGAATGAATAGATTAGGATTTTCAGTAAAAGATATTACACAAATAATTAATATTATTAAAAATCAAATTAATATTTGTAAAATTACTTTAATGACACATTTTTCTGATGCATCAAAAAATTCTAATTTTATAAAAAAACAAATAAATAATATAAAAAAAAATATTCATAATTATTATAATTTTTCATGTTCATTTGCTAATTCGGCAGCAATACTATGGCATTCATATAGTCATTATAATTGGATTAGAACTGGAATTATTTTATATGGAGCATCGCCAACTGGTAATTGGAAGGATATTTCTAAAAAAAATATAAAACCTGTTATGACATTAAAAAGTAAAATAATATCTATACAAAAAATCTCCCAAGGAGAGACAATAGGATATAATTGCAAATATTATACAAATAAAAAACATAGAATAGGTATTATTGCATGTGGATATGCAGATGGTTATCCGAGGAATATTAATAATAAAACATATGTTTTAGTAAAAGGTATTAAAACATTAATATTAGGAAATGTATCTATGGATATGATTGCAGTAGATTTAACAAATATTCCAGCAGCAAAAATAGGTAGTTCAGTAGAATTATGGGGAGAAAATATTAAAATAGACGATATTGCTAAATCTTCTGGTACTATTGGCTATGAATTAATGTGTTCTGTTTCTAAAAGAGTACCTAGAATTTTAAAATAATTTTTTTATAATTTTAAAAATTAAAATATAAATAAAATAATAAATTTTACAATTACTTATCTATTATTTTATGTAAATCTTTTATATTTATTCTAAAAAATAATGGTTTAAATTTATTAATTTTTCTATTAATTAAAGGAAATATAATATTATTAATACATAATTTATATTTTAAAAATAACTCTGTATTTTTAGATAAAATAGGCATAATTGGTTTCATATATATCATTATTACACGAAACATATTAATACCCATAGAACAAATATTTTGAACTTGATTTTTTTTCAAATTATCTTTAATTAATATCCATGGTTTATATTTATCAATATAATAATTAGCTATATCTGATAAAACTATTATTTGTTTAATAACATGACTAAATTTACATTCTATAAAATATTTATGAATAATTTCTGATTTTTTAACAAATTTTAAATAAAAAGACATATCAATATTTTTAGATAAATTATCATCAAAATAATTATTAATAAAATAAGCATTTCTTGATGCTAAATTAACAATCTTATTAACAATATCTCCATTGATTTTATACGCAAAATCAGAAAAATTAAAATCAATATCATTGATATCAGATGATAATTTAGAAGCATAATAATAACGTAAACTATCAGAATCTAAAACATCCAACCATTTTTTTGCAGTAATAAAATTACCTTTAGATTTAGACATTTTATATCCATTTAATGTTACATGACCATGAACAAATAATTTAGTAGGTTTTCTAAAATTACTTCCTTCTAACATTGCTGGCCAAAATAAACTATGAAAATAAATAATATCTTTTCCAATAAAATGATATAATTCTGTATTAGAAGTTTTTTTCCACCACTCATAAAAATTTAACTGTTTATTATCACATAAATTTTTAAAAGTACTTATATAACCTATTGGAGCATCTAACCATACATAAAAATATTTATTAATAGTTTTAGGTATTTTAAAACCAAAATATGGACCATCTCTAGTAATATCCCATTTTTTTAAACCTAAAATAAACCATTCTTGTACTTTATTTTTTATTTTTTCATTTAAAACACCAGAATTAATCCAATTTTTCAAGAAATTAAAAAATTGAGGTAAATCAAAAAAAAAATGTTCAGAGTTAAATAATATAGGAGTTTTGTTAGATAAAATAGAAATTGGATTAATTAAATTAATAGATGAATATGTTGTACCACAATTCTCACAGTGATCACCATATTGATTTATAGAAAAACAATTAGGACATGTTCCCTTTACAAATCTATCAGGTAAAAACATATTATAAATAGAATCATATAATTGCTGAATAATTTTTTTTTTAATAAATTTTCCTTTTTTTAAACGATTAAAAATTAATTTAGAAAAAAAAAAATTTTCATTACTATGTGTAGTATAGTAATTATCGTAACTAATGTTAAACTGTTTTAAGTCAGTAATATGTTCATTATATATTTTATTAATCATATTTTCTGGACTTATTTTTAATTTTAAAGATTTTAACATGACAGGAGTACCATGTGCATCATCAGCACAAATAAAATATATTTTATTTCCATGCATACGATGATACCTAACCCAAATATCTGCTTGTATATGTTCTAACATGTGTCCTAAATGAATACTACCATTAGAATAAGGTAAGGCACAAGTAACTAACATCTTTTTTTTTAATAACATAATATTTTATTATCTTTATATAATTAAATAAAAAACTAAAAATTTAATTAATATTTTAAAAATATATTAATAGAAAAATTTTATTATAATATTATTACAAATAGGATACAATAAATACAAAGAAAATATTAAATATAAATAACAAAAAATATCTTCCTTAAGAAATTTTTTTGTAATAAGTGGTAATTTAAATTTTTTTTTATAAGGCCATAATAATGGAACACCAGATGGTGTTAATATATCTGCAATAATATGACTACAATAACCTATAATTAAACCTAATTTAACATCAAACACACAATTTAATTTTAAATGAATAGAAAAAATTATATAACTTAAACTTAAAACTGATAATAAACTATGTGTAAATCCTCTATGACCAAATATTTTGTTAATTAAATATGATAAAATTTTAATTTTACGTCCTAAAATAGATTGAGGATTATCAATATCAGGTAATAAACATGTAATAATAGAAACAGGAATAATACGCCACCAATCATCGTGATACATAAGATTAGAAAATACAAAATGTTGTATTAAAATACTACTAGCTATTGTAAATATTATATGTCCTTTAACTGTCATATATACTTACCTAATATAAATTAAATGATTTTAGCAATAATACCACTAATACTTACTTCTTTTATAATAACCTTTATTTTATCAGTAATTTTAAAAAATAATTTATTTTTATTAAAAATAACTCCTTTTTCTTGATTAATACTAATATTATCTATATTATTACACAAAAATTTTTTAGGAACAAAAGCATAAGCACCATTTTTAATTAATCTTATTTTTATACCATAATAAAATATATCAATTATCTCAGATATAAAAATTTTACTACGAATAGATATATTTTTAAAGTATTGTAAATATAAAAAATTAGATAAATCATTTTTTGCTTTTTTATGTAAATAACGTTTTTTATTCATATTAATAAATATATCATTAAAAGGTTTTTCTATATTATATTTTTTATTTATAACTGATTTAATTAATCTATGATTAATCATATCTCCAAATTTACGGATAGGAGATGTCCAAGTAGCATATCTTTTTAATCCTAAAGAAAAATGAGGACCTGGTTTTATATTAAATAACGTAATTAATTGATATTTCTTTATTCTATTTAAAATAAAAGACGCATTTAACTTATATAATTTATTATATATTTTTTTATAACCTTTTAAAGTCATCAAAAATAATTTATCATATTTAATATTATATTCATTTAATAATTCCATTATTTTATTTATTTTATTTATATTAAAACCATAATATATATTATATATTCCAAAACCTAATTTTTTATATAATATTTCGGATGCACATATATTTGCTGTAATCATTGCAGTTTCAATTATTTTATGTGCTATTCTTTTTTTTTCTATTATTACATCTATTATATGTCCTTTATCACCAAAAATAAATTTATAATTGGTATTATTAAAATATACAATATTTTGATTATTCCATTTTTTACGGTATAAATAAAATTTATATAAAAAAATAATTTGTTGTTTTATTTTATCATTATCAGGTTTCCAATTACCTATTTTTTCTAACCAATTAGAAACATCATGATAATTTAATTTTGCATTTGATTTTATCCAACCTGTAAAAAAAATTATTTTTTTAGATAAAACACCATTTTTATGAATTATCATTTTACAAATTAAAACAGGTCTTTTTTTATTAGGATTTAAAGAACAAAAATTTTCTGACAAAATTTTTGGTAATAAAGGAATTGTTAATCCTGGTAAATAATTAGTAAACATTCTTTTTGAAGCTATTTGATCTATTTCATTATCTTTTTTAATATAAGCAGTAGGATCTGCAATAGCCACATAAATTAATAATCTATCTTCAGATATTTGTTCTATATATAATGCATCATCTATATCCTTAGTATCTTTATTATCTATTGTAATAAAACATAATTTAGTTAAATCTTTTCTATATATATTATTATCTAGAAGTTTTATTTCTTTACATAAATTATTACTAGGAGAATTAATTGAAAGATTATATTTTAATAAAATAGTCCACCATGGAATTAAATATTTATTATCTTCATTTAATAATTCCGTTATTTCAGCTATGAACATATCATTTCCCCTTTTTAAGGGATGTTGAATAATTTTTGCAATTACTTTATCTCCATTTTTAATAATATTTTTTATATTTTTTTTTATATTACATTTTATTATATTTTTATATAAAATTTTTTTTTCTGGAATTATATAAATAATATCATTTTTTTTTTTAATTATTCCTTCAAAAACATTAATATTAGATTCTAGTAATTTAATTGGAATAACTCGTAATTTACCATTATCATCATTTTTTATATTAGCTAAAATATAATCTCCTTCCATTATATATTTTAAATAAATACAAGATATATAATATATATATTTTTGATCTGTTTCTAAAATTCCTGTTTTTTGATTTAAAATTTTAACAAAACCTTTAATAGGAGGTAAATGTTTTGTAAATTTTTTTTTGAGTTTTAAAAGTAAAAAATTATTATAAAGCATAATATTAATTATTAATTATTTTTTTTAATTATTTTTTTTAATTATTAAAATGGTATATCATCTTCAAAATCAAGAATATTTTCATTTTTATTAATAGATGATTCATCATCATTATTTTTCTCTATATTATTATCCATATTAATTTTCTTCTTCCAATTATTTTTAATTTCTTTAGAATTTTTTTCTTTATTTAATAAATTATTATCTTGTTGACGTAAATTATTTAACATTTGCATAGTACCTCCTACACTTACAATTATTTCAGTTATATAATTATCTTGACCATTTTTATTTTGCCATTTTCTAGTTTGTAAATAACCTTCAATATATACTTGAGATCCTTTTTTTAAATATTCATTAGAAATTTCTGCTAATTTTCCAAAAATTACAATACGATGCCATTCAGTTTTTTCTTTATTTTCTCCAGTATTTTTATCTTTCCAATTATTTGAAGTAGCAACTATAATATTTACAACAGGATTGCCATTAGGCATATAACGTATTTCAGGATCTTTACCTAAAAAACCAATAATAATTACTTTATTAATACCTCTACTAGCCATTTTAATCCTTTTTATAATTAAATTTAATATATTTTTAAAATTATTAATTAAATTATTATTACATAAAAATGTTAAAAAAATATAAATTATATTAAAAATAAATTTCCAATAATAAAACGTAACTTTTTCATTGCATTTTTTTCTAATTGTCTTATACGTTCTGCAGATATACCATAATAATTTGCTAATTCTTGTAATGTAGTTTTTTCTTTATTTTTATTTAACCATCTTAAAGTAATAATATTACGACTACGATAATCTAATTTTAACATAGCTTTATATAGTTTATTTGAAATAAATTTACTCCAATTATCTTTTTCAATTATATTTGCAAAATTAGAATTATGATCTTTAAGAAAGATATTAGAATTATCTTTTTTATTCTTAAAATCATCTTTAATATTATTATTATTATCATTACTCATGTCTTGAGCTGACATACGTGATTCCATTTCACAAACATCTTTTACAGATACTCCTAATTCTTTAGCAACCATTTTAATTTCATCTTGATTAAACCAACCTAATCTTTGTTTTGCTTTTCGTAAATTAAAAAATAATTTTCTTTGTGCTTTAGTAGTAGCAACTTTTACTATTCTCCAATTACGTAAAACGTATTCATGTATTTCTGCTTTAATCCAATGAATAGCAAAAGATACTAATCGTACCCCAATTTCTGGATTAAATCTACGTACAGCCTTCATTAAACCTATATTACCTTCTTGAATAAGATCTGCTTGTTGTAATCCATATCCTGAATAATATTTAGCTACATGTATTACAAATCTTAGATGTGATAAAATTAATTTTTTTGCAGCTTCTAAATCTCCTTTATAATATAATTTTTTTGATAAATCTTGTTCTTCATCAGAAGTTAATATTGGATAATTATTTGTAGCATATATATAAGAATCTAGTGTACCTATAGGTACAATAATAGAAGATCTTAAGTTAGAGGTAAATATATTTTTATACATTAATTCCTCCAAAAATAAAAAATTATTAATACATTGGTAATTAATTTAAAAAATAATATTAATAAAGATTAATTAATAATCTATAAAAATTGCATTAATAAAATCTTTTGCATTAAATAAATGTAAATCTGTTATTTTTTCTCCACAACCTATAAATCTTATTGGAATATTAAATTCATTTGCTAATGAAAAAATAATTCCACCTTTTGCTGTTCCGTCTACTTTAGTTAAAGTAATACCAGTTACTCCAATATGATTATGAAATGTTTTTAATTGATTAATAGAATTCTGTCCAATAGTTGCATCTAAAATTAACATAATTTCATCAACAACCATATTATTATTTTTTTTTATTACACGTACAATTTTTTTTAATTCTTCCATAAGAAAGATATTATTATGTAATCTTCCTGATGTATCAGCAATTAAAATATCTATTTGTTTTTTTTTAGCTTGTAAAATTGCATCAAAAATAACGGCTGAACTCTCTTTTTTTTTAGAATTATATATAAAACAACTATTACTTTTTTTACTCCAGGAAAATAATTGTTCATGTGCACCTGCTCTAAAAGTATCTCCAGAAGCTAACATTACAGATTTCTTTTTTTTATAAAAATAATATGCTAATTTTCCTATTGTAGTTGTTTTACCTACTCCGTTAACACCTATTATTAATATTATAAATGGTTTTTTTATATTTTTATTAATTACTAGAGGAGTTTCTACTGATAATAAAATATTTAACAATTCTATTTTTAAATATTTATATAATTGAGAAGAATCTTCTAATTTATTTAATTGTATATATTTTTTTATTGAATTAATAATTTTTTTTGTAGTATGTATACCTATATCAGAAATAATTAATTTTTCCTGTAATTTATCAAATAATTTTTTGTCAATAGTATTTGTTTTTTTAAAAATTTTAATAATTTTTTTACTAATATTTTTACTTGTTTTAATTAATTTTCTTTTCAAATAACTAAAAAAACTTATTTTTTTTTCATTTTTTTTATTTATCATTTTTTTACAAATTTTTAAATTATCTAGTAATAAAATTACTTGATATAATTAAATAATTATTTAAATAATATATCAAAAATACTTTTAAAGTAATTATTATTACTAAGTTATTTTACATAAATTATGAAAAAAAAAAAATATTTTAATACTATTAATATTACATCTGGTAAATGGAAAGGTAAAAAAATAAAAGTTATAGATAACAAAATATTAAAACCTACCATGTGTTTTATTCGTGAAAATTTATTTAATTGGCTTATGAAAAATGATTTACATCTGTTTAATTGTTTAGATTGTTATGCTGGTACTGGAATTTTAAGTTTTGAAGCTTTTTCTAGAAATATCTTATTTGCTACATTAATTGAAAATAATAAAAAAATATTTCAACAATTAAAAAAAAATATTTTTTTATTAAAAATACAAAATATTTCTTTAATTTATAAAAATACTCTAAAATTTTTATCAAAAAAATCAAATATAGAATATGATTTAATTTTTATAGACCCTCCATTTTGTAAAAAAAATATTTTATTACAAAAAACTTGTATTTTATTAGAAAAAAATAATTGGTTAAAAAATAATGCTAACATTTTTATTGAATATAAAACTAAAAGTAATAAAATTTTTTTACCAAAAAATTGGATAAAATATAGAGAAAAAAGATTTGGTATTGTTACATATCTTTTATGTAAACGAATTTTATGAAAAAAACTATAATTTTTTTATTAAAAATAAATATGGTGGTATATTATATATTTTTTTATAAATTATGTTATAATTCATAAAATAACAAAAGTTTTTTATATCTGTATTAACTAATAAATCATCGGTAATAATTAACAAAGTTTCATGTTTTTTAATCCGAAGTGTTTTTTTTCTAATCATCATAATAGTTGTTGGACACTGTAATCCTTGTATATCTAAAATATAATTTGCATTTTTATAAAGATTATTTTTTTTAAACATTTTAATATATTATTAATAATAAATTTATATGAATAATTTTATTATAATAAAAAAATTTTTTTTATAAAATTTCTAATTAAATTTATTATTTTAAAATATAAGGTAAATGAATATTATGGATTTAAATAAAAAAAAAATAGCTCTTGAAGATGCTATTATTCAAATAGAAAACCAATTTGGTAAAGGTTCTATTATGAGATTAGGTGATAATAGAACTATGGATATAGAATCAATATCAACAGGATCTATATCTTTAGATATAGCTTTAGGTATTGGTGGTTTACCAATTGGAAGAATAGTAGAAATATATGGTCCAGAATCTTCTGGTAAAACTACTTTAACATTACAAATTATAGCTGAAGCCCAAAAATTGGGGAAAATTTGTGCTTTTATTGATGCAGAACATGCACTAGATCCTATATATGCTAAAAAATTAAATGTTGATATCAATAAATTATTATGTTCACAACCTGATACTGGAGAACAAGCATTAGAATTATGTGATTCATTAGCTAAATCAGGAGTAATTGATGTTATTATTGTAGATTCTGTAGCTGCCTTAACTCCTAAAGCAGAAATAGAAGGAGAAATAGGAGATTCTCATATAGGACTAGCAGCAAGAATGATGAGTCAAGCTATGCGTAAATTAGCAAGTAATTTAAAACAATCAAATACACTTTTAATTTTTATTAATCAAATTCGCATGAAAATTGGAATTTTATTTGGTAATCCTGAAGTAACAACTGGAGGTAATGCATTAAAATTTTATGCTTCTATAAGATTAGATATTCGAAAAATTGGTAATGTTAAAAAAGGAGATGATATCATTGGTAATGAAACTAGAGTCAAAGTTGTTAAAAATAAAGTTGCCGTGCCTTTTAAAAAGGCAGAATTTCAAATTATTTATGGTAAAGGTATTAATATTTATGGAGAATTATTAGATTTAGGAGTGAAAGAAAAAATAATTGAAAAATGTGGATCATGGTATAGTTTTCATAATAAAAAAATAGGACAGGGAAAAATTAATGCTATAAATTTCCTAAAAAAAAATAAAAAACAATCTATAGAAATCGAAAAAAAAATAAGAGAAATTTTTTTTAAAAAAAAATAATATAATTAAATATTTTATTTTTTATAATTAATTTATATACTATTTTAATTGTAATTAAGGATAATTTATAATATGGGAAATAAATTAGAAGAAGTTCGTCAAATGTTTTTAGAATTTTTCTATAAAAAAAAACATAAAATAATAGAAGGAAGTTCCTTAATACCTAATAATGATCCATCATTATTATTTACAAATGCAGGTATGAATCAGTTTAAAGAATATTTTTTAGGATATAAAAAATCTCCTTATTCAAGAGTTACTACAATTCAAAAATGTATGCGAGTAGGAGGAAAACATAATGATTTAGAAAATGTTGGTTTTACAAATAGACATCATACATTTTTTGAAATGTTAGGAAATTTTAGTTTTGGAGATTACTTTAAACAAGAAGCAATTTCTTATGCATGGGAATTATTAACTGATTCAAAATGGTTCAATTTAAAAAAAGAAAAAATATATATAACTGTATATTATACAGATATAGAAACATATAATATTTGGCATAAAAATATTGGTATTTCTAAAAAAAATATCTTTTTAATAAAAGATAAAAATAATAAAATATATAATTCTGATAATTTTTGGCAAATGTCAGATACGGGGCCTTGTGGACCTTCTACAGAAATTTTTTATGATTTAGGTTATAATTTAAAGGGAAATATTAAAAATAACTTGTTAGGCGATCGTTTTATTGAAATATGGAATATTGTATTTATACAATTTAATAAAAATTTAACAGGAGAATTAATACCTTTATCGATAAAATCAGTTGATACAGGTATGGGATTAGAACGTATTAGTTCTATTTTAGAGGGAGTTAATTCAAATTATCAATTATATTTTTTCAGAAAAATAATCAAAAATATAAATAATCTTATTAAAAATAAAGATTTAGAACATAATTCATTAAAAGTTATAGCTGATCATATTAGAGCTTCTATATATTTAATCTTAGAAGGTATTTTACCTAGTAATGAAAAAAGAGGATATGTATTAAGAAGAATTATTAGAAGAGCTATAAATCATGGTATAATATTAGGTACAAAAGAAGTATTTTTTTATAAATTAGTAAAAATATATATTAAATATATTAATGATAAAGAAAAAAATATTTTATATAAAAAATATGATAATATTATTAATATAATTAAAAATGAAGAAGAAAATTATAATAAAATTATAAAATCAGGAATTTTATTATTAGATAGGGAAATTAAAAAATTAAAAAAAAAATATTTATCAGGAAAAAAAATATTTTATTTATATGATACATTTGGATTATCTCCTGATTTAATAGAAAATATATGTATAAATAAAAAAATTAGTATTAATAAAAAAGAATTTATGAAATATATGGATATTCAAAAACAAAATTCAAGAAAAAAAAATTTTTTTGGAAAAAAAAATTTTTTTTATTATAAAAATAAAATATCAAAATTTAATGGATATGAAAAGTTTATTGTTTATAGTAAAATAATTGATATATATTTAAATGAAAAATTAGTAAATAAAATAGTTACAGGCGATCAAGGAGAAATAATATTAGATATTACCTCTTTTTATGGAGAATCTGGAGGACAAATAGGTGATATAGGATTCTTAGAAAAAGATAAAAAAAATATATTTCAAGTTTATAATACAAAAATACAAGGGAATTTAATTATTCATATTGGTAAAATGATTTTAGGATCACTTAAAATTAATGATTATTTGTATTCTAAAATAAATATATCAAATCGTATAATAATTAGTAGAAATCATTCTGCAACACATTTATTACATTCTGTCTTACGTAAAAAATTTGGTAATGATGTACAACAAAAAGGATCTTTAATTACAAATAAATATTTAAGATTTGATTTTTCATATAATAATTCTCTAGAATTAAAAGATGTTTTTGATATTGAAAAAAAAATTAATACTTATATATTTAGAAATATACCTATAAAAACATATTTAAAAGAAAAAAAAAAAATACAAGACAAAAATATTATTGCTTTGTTTCATAAACAATATGATAATATTGTAAGAATTGTAGATATTAAAAATATTTCAAAAGAATATTGTTGTGGAACACATGTATCAAATACTCAAGAAATTGGTTTTTTTATAATTACAAAATTTTTAAATATTGCCAGTGGCATAAAACGTATACATGCTATTACTCATAATTTAGCATTAGAATATATACAAAAACAAAATACAAATATTAAATCTATTTCTAATATATTTAAAACAGATGAAAATAATTTAATAAAAAATATTTTATTAAACAAAAAAAAAATTAATATATTAAAATCTAATATTAAAGAATTAGAAAAATATATTATTTTAAAAGAAGAAATATTATTATTAAAAAATAATATAATATTAAATAATATTAATTTAATAATAAGTAAAATATATAATTTTAATCCAAAATTATTTAATTATATTATAAAAAAATTATTAAAAAATTTTAAAAAAGTAATAATTTTTTTATCTACAAAATGGGAAAATAAAATATTTTTTGTAATAAAAATTACAAAAAATCTTTCTAAACATATAAATGTTATAGAAATCATTAAAAAAAATTTAGATAAAAATGTTTGTAAAATAAATGGATGTGTTAATATGGCACAAGGAAATATTAATCTTAATGAAGATAAATATTATTTTTTCTTATCTAAGATAAGATTATTTATTTTAAACAAAATAAATAAATTAATTTAAGTTTAAATTTAAAATTATTATTTTAAATAAATACTAATATAATAAATATTTTATTATATTTTATTTTTTTAAGGAGAAAAGGATGCTTATTCTTACTCGCCGAGTAGGCGAAACACTTATGATAGGTGATGAAGTTATAGTAACAGTATTAGGAATAAAAGGGAATCAAGTTCGAATAGGTGTTAATGCTCCTAGAGAAATTGCTGTTCATCGCGAAGAAATATATCAACGTATACAAGCAGAGAAAAATCAAAAAACAAATTCGTTAAAATAAATTTATTTTTTTATAAAAAATAATTAATTTGACAAAGTTTTTATAAAAGATATAATATTATATCTAGTTAATATAATTGGTGAGATGGCCGAGTGGCTTAAGGCGCACCCCTGCTAAGGGTGTATGTGGTTTTCTACATCGAGGGTTCGAATCTCTCTCTCACCGAAAAATATTAGAAGCATCCGTAGCTCAGGGGATAGAGCACTCGGCTACGAACCGAGTGGTCGGGGGTTCAAATCCTCCCGGATGCAGATAAAATAAAATTAAATATTTTAAATTTTTAATTTAAAGTAAAAATTAATTGATTTATTTAAAATATTAAATAATTAATTAGTTATTTTGGTTATATTTTTTCTTCACGTAAAATATCATTAATTTCAGTTTTACTTAAAGTTTTTTTGTCTACTTTTTTAACTATTATTACACAATATAAATTATATTTACCATCTTTAGATGGTAAACTACCAGGTACTACAACTGAATAACTAGGAATTACCCCATAGTGGATTAAACCTGTTTCTCTATTATAAATTTTGGTACTTTGTCCTATATATACTCCCATTGAAATTACTGATCCTTTTTTTACAATTACTCCTTCTACTATTTCTGATCTTGCTCCTATAAAACAATTATCTTCTATAATAGTAGGTCTAGATTGTATTGGTTCTAAAACACCACCTATTCCTACTCCTCCTGAAATATGAACATTATCGCCTATTTGAGCACAAGAACCAATTGTAGACCAAGTATCTATCATAGTTTTTTTACCAATAAAAGCACCAATATTAATAAATGAAGGCATTAATATTGTATTTTTAGAAATAAAAGCACCATATCTCACTACAGTCGGAGGTATAATACGACATTTTATTTTTTCAAAGTCATTTTTTTTAAAATTATTATCAAATTTTAAAGGTATTTTATCATAAAAATTGTTATATGTACCTTTTAATATTAAATTTTGATTAATACGAAAATATAATAATATTGCTTTTTTTATCCATTCGTATACTATCCAATTTTCTTTAATATTTTCAGCTACTCTAATTTTACCTTTATCTAAGAATTTAATTACTTTATTAATATTATTAATAACTTCTTTATTTTTTAATAAATTATTATTTTTTTCATATTCTGAAAAATAATTTTCTATAATATTTTTAATATATTTCATATAATTTTATTATTAAAATTTTTAATTAAAATATGCGTATTATTTAATAACAATATCATTTATTTTATAAATAAACAAATTTTAATATTTTTCAAAATTATTTATTTGATTGAGTAAATAAATTATTTTATTTTCATTAATAATTTTAATATTAAATTTAATTGCTTTTAATAATTTAGAACTTGGGTTTATACCTACAATTAATATATTTGTTTTTTTACTAATATTAGTATTTATGATAGCTCCTAATATCATTAATTGATTTACAAGATTATGTCTTGTAATAAATTTTAATTTACCAGTAATAACTATTTTTTTTTGATAAAAAAAATTTTTTTCTGAAATATTATTAGGATAAATAATATCTATTTTTTTTAATAAATTTTGAATAATATTTATATTATGTTTTTTTTTAATATAATTTAATATATTTAATGAAGTTTTTTCCCCTATACTTGTAATATTTTGTAATTTAATTAAATTAGTATTTAAAAAATCTTCTAATGTTTTAAAAAAAAACGATATAATATTAGATGTTACTATACCTATTTCAGGAATTCCTAAAGAAAATAAAAATTTATTAAATGTTACTTTTTGTTTTTTTTTTAAAAATTTTAAAATTTTTTTAATAGATTTATTTCCTAAATTTTCTACTTTAGATAAAGTAAAATTATTTAAATTTAATAAATCTACAGAATTTTTTATTAAATCTTTATCTACTAACTTATCAATTAATTTTTCTCCGATAAAACTTATATTTATAGCATTTCTTGAGATAAAATGTTTTAAATATGCTTTTAATTGAGCTTTACAAAATAATTCTGATGTACAATATAAAATATTATTTTTTTTTTTTTTTAAAATAGAATTACAACTAGGACATATTTTAGGTATTAAAATATTTTTTCTTTTTTTGATAGATTTTTTACTAATTATTACATTAGTAATTTTAGGTATTACATCACCACATCTTTGTATTACAATATTATCTCCAATTTTTAAATTTAATCTTTTTATTTCATTAATATTATATAATGTTGCAAAACTAATATTTACTCCATTAATATTTACTGTATTAAAATTAGCAATTGGAGTAAGAATTCCTGTACGTCCAATTTGAAAATTTACTTTTTTTAATAATGTTAATTTTTCCTGTGAAGGAAATTTATAGGCAATAGCCCATTTAGGTGCATGATTAGTATATCCAAAAATATTTTGTTTTTTTATATTATTTATTTTAATAACAATACCATCAATATTATAAGGTAAAAGATGTCTATTTTTTTTAAAATATTTATAAAAATTAACAATTTTATAATAAGAAGAATAAATTTTTGTATGTTTACATGTAGGAATTCCATAATATTTTAATTTTTTTAATATTTCTTGTTGATTTAAAAAAAAATTTTTATTTATAAAACCAATACCATAACTTAAAAAATTAAATAAATTAAAAATTTTTTTATTAATATTTTTATTTAATTTTAATATTCCTAATACAGCACTTCTTGTATTACTAAATAATTTATTTTGATTTAATTTTTTTTGATTTAATAATTTAAAATTTTTTTTTGTTATAAATATTTCACCCCGTATTTCTAATATTTTTGGTAAATTTTTTCCTTTTAAAATATGAGGTATATTTTTAATTTGTAATATATTTTGTGTAATATTTTCTCCAATAATACCATCTCCTCTTGTTATAGCACTAACTAAATAACCATTTTTATATAATAAATTAATTGCTATACCATCAAATTTTAATTCACAACAAAAACTAGATTTATTTATTATTTTATTAATAGGAAAAAAAAATTTTTTAAATAAATCATTTTCATTAAAAACATTATTTAACGATAACATTGGTATTTTATGATTTTTTTTTTTAAAAAATACAAATGATTTATATTTAGCACCTACTAATTGAGTAGGAGAATATTTATCTTGTAAATAAGGATATAAATTTTCTAATTTTATTAATTGAGTTAATAATTTATCATATTGATAATCAAGAATATTAGAATTATTTAATATATAATATCTATAATTGTAACTATTAATTATTTTACGTAATTTTATAATTTTTTTTTTTAAATAAAAAAGTTTATAAATTTTATATAAAATTTTTATTAATCTGATTATATGAAATTTTAAATTTTTCTTTTCCATATTGTTCCAATATCTGTATCTTCTAAAAGAATATTTTTATTTTTTAATTGATTTCTAATAAAATCAGCTTTGTCCCATAATTTATTTTGACGAGCAATATTACGTTTTTTAATTAATTTTTTAATTTTATCTTTACTATAAAAATTACATAAATCTTTATTATCTTGTAAATATTTTTTAGGATTATGAAATAAAATTCCTAAAATATTACCTAACTTTTTTAATTTTAAAATATAATAATTAGCAATTAAATATTTTTTATTTCTATAATAAATATTAATTTTTTTAGATATTTTAAATAATATACTATATGCTTTAGGAGTATTAAAATCATCATTCATAGCATTATAAAATTGTTGTTCTAATAAAAAAAAACTATTTTTAGTATTTTTTATATTAAAAGATTTTTTTTTATAAAATAAAGAAGTATATAACTTTTTCATAGTTATTTGCGCTTGTTTTAATTTAGTTTCATTAAATAGAATAGGACTACGATAATGAGTGGCAGTTAAAAAATATCTAATAACTTCTTCATTATATTTTAATAATAAGTCTTTTATTTTAAAAGTATTTTGTAAAGATTTAGACATTTTTTTATTATTAATTATAATCATCCCTGTATGTATCCAATAATTAACATAAAATTCTGGATCAATACAAGAAGATTGTGCAAGTTCATTTTCATGATGAGGAAATATTAAATCATTACCTCCACCATGTATATCAAAACATTTTCCTAAATATTTTCGACTTAAAGTTGAACATTCTATATGCCATCCTGGACGTCCATATCCCCAGGGAGAATTCCAACCAATATTTATTTTATTAGTTAATTTCCATAAAATAAAATCTTTATAATTTTGTTTAAAATTAATATTCTTAATTCTTATATTTGATTGTAATAAATTTATATTTTGTTTAGATAAAATTCCATATTGTGAATATTTTTTAATAGAAAACATAATATCACCATTCTTGGCAACATATGCAGTATTATTTATTAACAATTTTTTTATTACAGATATAATATCTTGTATATGATCAGTAACTTTAGGTTCAAAATTAGGAAATAATATATTTAACTTATTAAAATCTTTTGATATTTTATCAATTATGTTTTTTGTAATAGAATATATATTTTTATTTTTTTTATTTACTAAATGTATAATTTTATCATCAATATCAGTAATATTTCTTATATAATAAACTTTATAATTTAAAAATTTTAAATATCTGATAATGATATCAAAAACAATAAAAGTTCTTCCATGCCCAATATGACACATATCATATGGAGTCACACCACATACATAAATTTTTACTTTTTTTTTATCAATAGAATTAAATACTTCTTTTTTTCTACTTAATGTATTAAAAATTTTTAACATTTCTTTTTTCTTAATTAACTTATATAAATAATTTTATATTAATTATTTTATTATGTAATATTTTTTTTATAAAAATTTATTTTTTATTAAAAATTAATTAAATTATTTTAAAGAAAATTTCAAATATTTTCATTATTATAATAACCTGAATAATTATCAAAACGTGTAATTTGATTATTAAAAATTAATTTTATAGTTCCAATAGGTCCATTTCTTTGTTTTCCTATAATAATTTCAGCTATACCATGTAAATTAGTATTTTCATTATATACTTCATCTCTATAAATAAACATAATCAAATCGGCATCTTGTTCTATTGAACCAGATTCTCTTAAATCAGAATTCATTGGTCTTTTATCAGATCTTTGTTCTAAAGATCTATTTAATTGAGATAAAGCAACAACAGGAACATGTAATTCTTTAGCTAATGATTTTAAAGAACGGGAAATTTCAGATATTTCTAGTGTTCTATTAAAAGATAAAGAAGGTACTTTCATTAATTGTAAATAATCTACCATTATTAAACTTAAACCATTATGTTCTCTAAATATTCTTCGAGAACGTAATCTAATTTCTGTTGGAGTTAATTCAGAAGAATCATCAATATATATATTTTTTTTTTTTAGTAAAATTCCCATAGTATTAGATATTTTTTTCCAGTCATTATCATTTAACTGCCCTGTTCTAATTTTACTTTGATTTACGCGTGAAAGAGATGCTAACATACGAATCATAATTTGTTCACAAGGCATTTCTAAACTAAAGATTAATACAGGTTTATCTTGAGAGATTGCTGTATATTCACAAATATTCATTGCAAGAGTAGTTTTACCCATAGCAGGACGTGCAGCAATTATTATTAAATCAGAATTTTGTAATCCTGATGTTTTTTTATTTAGTTCATGATAACCAGTATCTATTCCGGTAATTCCTTTTTTAGGAGCATTGTAAAATGATTCAATTTTAGAAATTGTAACCTCTAAAATTTCTTCTAAATTTTTAGGTTTAGTATTTTTATGAAATCTTTTTTCGGCAATTTTAAATACACGAGATTCTGCTAAATTTAATAAATCTTCACTATTTCTCCCATTTGGATAATATCCAGCTTCTGCTATTTCATTAGCAACAGATATCATTTCTCTAATTATAGCACGTTCATGAACAATATCGGCATAAGCATATATATTTGATATACTAGGAATATTTTTTGATAATTCAGCTAAATATGCAAATCCTCCTACTTGATTTAATTTTTTTTTATTTTCTAAAGATTCAGATAATGTTATTAAATCTATAGGTTTTCCTAATTCTATTAAAGAATTCATTTCATTAAAAATTATTTTATGTGATAAAATAAAAAAATCATCTACTATTATTTTTTCTATAATACGATCCCAGCGATTATTATCTAACATTAAACCTCCTAATATTGATTGTTCTGCTTCCAATGAATAAGGAGGAGTTTTTATATTTTCAATTTGTAAATCTTTTTTAAATTGTTTCATTAAATTATTTATTACCATTTATAAATATAATTTTTAATTTATTTAAAAAATAAAAATAAAATATATTATTTATATTTTATATAGAATAAAGCTTCTTTTAATACATCTAAATTATTATTTTTTAAAGAATTTCTTTTATTAAAAATAAAATTTTTAAAATTATGTGATCCATTAATACCATAAAAAATATTTAATAAAGGGTTAATAATGGTTATTAATGGAACCCCCTTATTTAATTCTTTTTTTATATAAGAAAACATAGATTTTACTATTATTAAAGGATCTTTAATAATAGGTTTAATATTATAAATATGTCTATCTATATCTATTAATATCATTGGATTTTTAAAAATTTCTCTACCGATCATAACTCCATCAACATATTTTAAATGTTCTTTTATATTTAATAAAGTTTTAATACCACCATTAATTGATATTTTTATATTCGGAAAATTTTTTTTTATTTTATAAATAATTTTATAATTTAATTTAGGAATTATTAAATTTTTTCTTGTATTAATTTTCTTATAAAGTAATGCTTTTCTTGCATGAATAATAAATCTTTTACAACCACTCTTTATCATTAAATCAATAAACTTATGCAGAAAATTATAATTATCATTATTATTAATACCAATACGCATTTTTATAGTAATAGGTATGGAAACACTATCACTCATAGATTTAATACAATCTGATACAATTGTAGGTTGAGATATTAAACATGCTCCAAAATTACCTTTTTGAGATCTTAAAGAAGGACATCCTAAATTTAAATTTATTTCTTTATATCCTATTTTTTCTGCCTTTTTAGCACATAAAGATAATAATTTTGGTTCATTACCAGCTAACTGTAATGCAAGATTATTTACATTATTATTTTCTAATAAAATTATTTCATTATTTTTAATTAAATTAGAATGAATCATCTCAGTATATAAAAGTGATTTTTTCGTTAATTTACGATAAAAATATCTACAATATTTATTAGTTTTTTTAAACATTGGAGCTACTTCGAATTTGAAATATGGAATATTTTTTTTCATATTTATGTATCAATAAATGTAAATATTATTTATTTAAATAATATATTATAAAAAAATAAATATTCATCTTAATAAATTAATTATATGGATTTTTATTTTCTTGAAATTTTAAATTTATAACATTACCCATACATTGTAATTTTTTATAAAAAAAATTTAATAAATAACGTTTATAATTATTATTTAATTTTTTTAACTGATTACCGTGTATTTTAAATATTAAAGGAGTATTATTTATTTGATGTATATATTTTAATTTTATACGTCTACCATTATATATGGGAGGTAAAACTGATTTAGTTGCTAAATTTAAAATTTTCATAAGTTTAGAAGTTTTATATATTTTAGTAGATATATTATATATTTTATATATTATTTTAAAAATATTTTTTAAATTTATAGTAAATTTAGCAGAAATAGAAATTATAGGAAAAAATTTAAATTTTATTTTTATAAGTTTTTTTATCAAATTAATATCTTTTAATTTTATAAGATCTATTTTATTTATTACTAAAATAATTGGTTTTTTTCTAGAAATAATATAATTTATTATGGTTATATCTTGATTACAAAAAATTTTTTTTTCTCCATTAATTACATATAAAATAATATTAGATTGTTTAATAATTTTATAAGATTCTAAAATAGAAATTTTTTCTATTTGATTTTTAATTTTATTTTTTTTTTTGATACCTGCTGTATCAATTATAGTAATATTTTTATTAAATTTATTTAATAATATAGCAATACTTTCTCTTGTTGTTCCCGGAATATCACTAATAATTACTCTTTTTTCATTGATTAATTTATTTATTAAAGTAGATTTACCTACATTAGGCATACCTATAATAGATAATTTTATATTACTTTTACTTTTACTTTTACTTTTATTTTCATTTTTATTTTTATTTTTTATACATAATTTATTATATGATTTACTTGTATTTAGTTTATTTATGGAAATTTTTTTAATATAAGAAAATAATATTTTTTTTAATTTTAAAATATCGTTATTATCTATAATATTTATTTGATAAAAATCTAAACCTAAAGAATAAAATTCAGTATCTAAAAATTTTTTTTTTTTAATATTTAATATTATAATTACTTTTTTACCATATTTTCTAATACTATCAATAATTTTATAATCTATAAAATTTAATTTATCTCCTTTTATTATTAATAAAATAAGACTTGATTTTTTAATTAATAATAAAATTTGTTCTTTTATTAAAGAATTTTTTTTATCAAATTTATTATAACTAACTGTATCTATACAAATAAATTTTAAATTTTTAATCTTAGCATTACTATATCTGGTATCTATTGTAAAATTTGGTATTTTATTTACTAATGAATCATTTTTTTCAATTAAAATATTATATAAAGAAGATTTTCCTACATTATTATCACCTAATATAGTAATATTAGGATATTGAAGTGTCATTTTTTTCTCTTTTATTTATTATATTGTTAAAATTTTAAATAAATATATTTTATTATATATAGTTTGTATAACTAATTTATTCTTTATTACTAAAATATGATTTATTTTATATTTATCAATTTTTTTACTTCCAAGAAGAATTCCTTTTTTAAGATCTATCCAATAAAGAAAACCTTTATTATTTGTAAAAAAAATTTTTTTATTATATATAAATAAATTATTAATTTTATTATTTTTAAATTTATCTATTATCCATATTAAATTACCATTTTTAGCATTTAAGGCAAAAATTCTATTTAATGGATCTATTAAATAGATAATATTATGATTTATAATAAAATTTTTATGAGTAAAATATATTTTTTCCCAAATAATATCACCCGTACTTAAATTAATAGCCATAAAATTACCATTATAAGAGGATACATAAACAATTCCTTTATATATAATTGGTTGTATATCAATATCATTTATACCAATAAAATTTTCTTTATTATTCATTCTTAGTAAATTTTGTTCCCAAACTGATAATCCGTTAGTAATTATGTGAGAACTAACTAAACCATTATCACTACCTATAATTACATTATCAAAAAAAAGTACAGGGTCAGATAAACCTCTTATAGATAATAAATTTGAATGTCCTAAATGTACTGTCCATAAAATTTTACCATTATTTTTATCTAATCCCTGTAAAATATCATTCATACTATGAACTATTAATATATTTTTTCTAATAACAAATTTAGATAATATTTCATTAAATATATTTTGTTTCCAAATAATAGATTTATTCTTGATATTTATTGCAAAAATTTTTCCTTGCTTATTACCAACATATAAATAATTATTAGAAATTATAGGTCCAGATGTAAGATACTCATATCTACAAGATGAGAAAAAACAATATTTATTTATTAAATTAATATACCAAATAATTTTACCTGTTTTTATATTTATACAATAGATAAATCCATTTTTATTAGCTAAGTATAAAAATCCTTTACTATAAAAAGGATTTAATTTTTTAAAAGAAAGATTATTGTTTCCTATATTATTTTGCCATATTAATTTAACTCTTATTTTATTAGATTTATATAATGGATTATTATTTTTTTCATATGTACATGAAGTTAAACAAATAGAACAAAGAATAAATATTAACATTACAAATTTTGATAATTTTATTTTCATATTTTACTCTTTTATAATTAAAATTTATTTTTTAGTAATTTTAATATTTAACCAGATAAAATCTTTTCAATGAAAAAATTTATTAAAATATTTTTTCTAAATGTAATATTAATTTATCCTCTGGTATAATTATTTGTTTTTTAAAATATAAATCTTTAATAATAATTGAAGAATCTTTTATTTCTTTTTGACCTATAATAATGATAAAATGTGATTTATATTTATTTGCTTGAATAATTTGTTTTTTTAAATTTTTAAAAAGATAACTAGTAACTATTCTAAGTTTAGGAAAATATTTTCTAATTAATTCTCCAATAACTAAAATTTTTTTTAAAATATGATTATTTTCCATTGGTATTAAAAAAATATCAATTAGATATTTAGTATCTAATTTAATAGATTTCATATTTTCAACTAATAAAATTAAACGTTCTATCCCTATAGCACATCCAATTCCACTATTAATTTTTTTATTACTCATATTATTAATTAATTTATCATATCTTCCTCCTCCACATATAGTTTTAGGATTTCCTGTTCCTATATTATTAGTTTTCCATTCAAATACTATATCATTATAGTAATCTAATCCTCTAACTAAATAATCATTTATAATAAATTTTATATTCATAAAGTTTAAAATTTTACATAATTCCTCAAATTTATGTATACTATGTTCATTAAGAAAATCTTTTAGTTTAGGTGCATTAATTAATAATTTTTGAATATTTTTATTGTTACTATCTAAAATCCTTAAAGGATTTGTATATATTTTTTTTCTATCTTTTAAATCTAAAAAATGTGAATTTTTTTCTAAAAAAAATATTAATTTTTTTATATATTTTTCTCTGTCTATTATAGAACCAATAGTATTAATTTCTAAAAAAATATTTTCTGTAACATTTAATTTTTTCCATATATTATTTGTAAGAATAATAATTTCAGCATCAATATAAGGAGATTTTAGACCGAGTATTTCAATACCAATTTGATTAAATTGTCTATATCTTCCTTGTTGAGGTCTTTCATAACGAAACATAGGACCATTATACCAAAAACGTTTATTGTTATAAAAAATATTATGTTCTATTATTGCTCTAATAAATCCTGTAGTTCCTTCTGGACGTAAAGTTAAAGAATTTTTATTTTTATCTAATAAAGTATACATTTCCTTTTCTATAATATCTGTATTCTCACCAATAGTTTTATTAAATAATTCACTTTTTTCTAAAATAGGTAATTTAATTTCTTGATAACCATAATTACTTAAAATATCTTGAATAATATCTTCAATATTTTTCCATAATAAAGTATTTGGAAATAAATAATCATGCATACCATAAATTGATGTAATTTTTTTTATCACTATAAATTCTCTTTATTAATATTAATATTAATTTTAATTATTTTTAGCATTTTTATAAAATTTTAAATGTATTAATATTATACTAATAACAATTATTTTTAAAAATAAAATATATATTCTTTATATATTTTTATATAATAAAATTAACTTTTAATTAATATAATTAAACTTAAAATATATATTTTAATGAAAAATGATATTTATTGGATGAAATACGCTTTGAGTTTTGCTAAATTAGCAAAAAATACTGGAGAAATACCAGTTGGAGCAATTATTGTAAAAAATAATAAAATAATTTCTTATGGCATGAATAATTCAATTAAAAGAAATGATCCTACGGCACATGCTGAAATAATAGCTTTAAGAAAAGCGGGGAAATATTTAAAAAACTATAGATTATTAAATACAACTATGTATGTCACATTAGAACCATGTTTAATGTGTTCCGGCGCTATAATTCTTAGTAGAATTTCTCGGTTAGTATTTAGTGTTTATAATAAAAAATATAGCAATATAGGATCTTTTATAGATTTATTAGGTATTTATAATATAAACTATAAAATAAAAATAAATTCTGGAATTTTACGAAAAGAATGTACAAATATAATAAAAAAATTTTTTTTTTTAAAAGAAAAAAAAATAATTTTTTTTTAAAAGGTAATTAATTTGATAAAAAATAAAAAAATATTTAACTATGATATAGAATTATTAAATATTTTAAATAAAGAATCAAAAAGACAAGAAGAAAGTATTAATTTAATAGCTTCTGAAAATTATACATCATATAATGTAATGTTTTTCCAAGGATCTAAATTAACTAATAAATATGCTGAAGGATATCCTAAATATAGATATTATGGAGGTTGTAAATATATTGATCAAATTGAAAATATTGCTATACAAAGAGCTAAAAAATTATTTAATGCAGATTATGTTAATGTACAACCACATTCAGGATCACAAGCTAATTTTGCTGTTTATATGGCTTTATTGAAACCTGGAGATATTATAATGGGATTAGAAAATTCACATGGAGGTCATTTAACACATGGTTCTAAAGTAAATTTTTCAGGAAAATTTTATAAAAATATATCATATAAAATTAATGAACAGGGAATAATTGATTATAATAATTTATTACAATTAGCAAAAAAATACAAACCAAAAATGATTATTGGAGGTTTTTCATCATATTCAAGAATATGTGATTGGGCTAAAATGAGATATATTGCTGATATAATAAATGCATATTTTTTTGTTGATATTTCACATATTGCTGGATTAATTATTGCAGGATTATACCCTAATCCATTACCTTATGCTCATGTCGTAACTAGTACAACACATAAAACATTATCTGGACCGAGAGGAGGTATTATATTATCATTAAAAAAAAATAAATATTTATTTCAAAAATTTGACAAATCTATTTTTCCCGGTAGTCAAGGTGGTCCGTTAATGCATGTAATTGCAGCTAAAGCTGCTGCATTTAAAGAAGCATTAAATCTTAATTTTATTTTATATCAAAAACAAATATTAAAAAATGCTAAATTAATGGTTAAAATTTTAAAAAAATATCATTTTAAAATAGTATCTAATTGTACTGAAACTCATCTATTTATTATAGATTTAACAAATAAAAATATGACAGGAATAGAAGCTGAATTATTATTAGAAAAACATAATATTATTGTAAATAAAAATAGCATACCTAATGATGTAAATCCTCCTTCTATTACATCTGGAATAAGAATAGGGACACCTGCTATTACAAGAAGAGGTTTTAAAGAGCGAGAAATATATTTATTATCTAAATATATCATAAATATTTTAAATAAAAAAAATAAATATTGTAAAAATATAAAAAATAATGTTATTAAATTATGTAGGATATTTCCTATATATAAATAATATATTTTTTAATAATATATTATTTAAAATTTTAGTTTTTAAATAAAATTAGGAGAATTTTATAATGATAAAATGTGATTCTGTTTTTATCTGTGTTACAGATGGTATTGAAGATATAGAAACAGTATCTTCAATAGATATTTTAACTAGAAGTAATATAAATGTTGTATTAGTTAGTATAAATAATAAACGAGAAATAGTATGTGCTCATGGTACAAAAATCATAAGTGATATTTTTTTTAATAATATAGAAAATATTAATATCAAAAATGTAATAGCAATGATTCTTCCTGGTGGGTTACAAGCATCTGAAAATTTTCAAAAAAATTATTTTTTATTAAAATATTTAAAAAAAATTAAAAACTCTAATCGGATAATAGGTGCAATATGTGCTGCACCTGCTATGGTTATTAGTGCAAATAATTTATTTCCTAATGCAAAAATGACTGGATATTTAGGATTAAAATATTTAATACCAAATCAACAGTGGATAAAATATCCAGTTTATTGGGATAATAAATATAAATTATTAACAGGACAAAGTGTAAAATATGCTATTCAATTTAATTTAAAATTAGTACAAATTATTTTAGGAAAAGAAGTATCGCGAAAAATAGAAAATGAATTATAAATAAAAAATTTTATAAAAGATTAATATATTTAAAATATTTATAGTTTTATTATATAAATAATTATTAAAAATAAAAATTTTAATTATTAACTTCTGAGTTTATTTGCTATTTTATCTAATACACCATTAATAAATTTATAACTATTCTCTCCTCCTCCAAATTTTTTTGCAAGACAAATACTTTCATTTATTACAACTTTATATGGAACATCTAAACGATTAATTAATTCATATAGAGAGAGCCGTAAAATTGCTTTTTCAACTTGTCCTAATTCAAATAATTTACGAGATAAAAATGGTTTCATTACATTATCTAAATAAAAACTATTAATTATTACACCATTTATTAAATCATTAAAATAATCAATATCAATATTTTTAATGTTTTTTATTGATTCATTTAAAAAATAATATTGGATCTCATTAAAATTATTTTTAGATAATTGCCAAGAGTAAATAGCTTGTAAAGCATATTTTCTAGATTGATATCTTTCAGTAAATTTCACTTAACTTCCTTTTTACTTTTTATATGTAATAATTGTATTGATTTAAATATATTAATCATTTCTAATAAAGTTAAAGCTGCTTCAGTACCTCTATTACCTATTTTAACTCCTGATCTTTCAATTGCTTGTTCAATATTATCTGTCATCAAAATACTAAAAGAAATTGGAATATTATTTTGTACTGATAAACTAGATATTTGAGAACAAACTTCTTGAGATAAATATTTAAAATGAGATGTTTTTCCCTTAATAATAGTTCCAATTGCTATTATACCATCATAAATATTTTTTTGTATTAATAAATTTATAACTGATGCTATTTCATAACTTCCTGGTACCCAACATATAGTTATATTTTTATCTTGGACCATTCCTATTCTTTGTAAAGTATCAATAGTAGCATATAATAAATTTTTATTTATAAATGTATTATATCTTGATATAACAATTGCTATAAAAGCATTAGGTGCTATAATATTTTCATCAATAATTTTCATAATATATTATTTATATCCTTTTTTTTTATAAAATTATTTAATAGGTTTTAATATTAATTTTAAATCTGATCCTAATTTCTTTATTTTTGTAAAATAAAAATGAGGTACATTAATTATATTTGTAAATTTATGTATATTACATAAATTTAATGACATATTTCCTAATAATTTAGGAGCTAAATATATAATTAATTCATCTATTAAATTATAATTAATTAAAGATCCTGATAGAATACTACCTGCTTCTATAAGAAGAGAATTAATCCCTCTATTACCTAATATTTTAAATAAATTTTTTAAATTAAAATAGTTATTAATTTCAGGAATAATAATTTGCTCTACATAATTAGGCCAATTTTCAAAAGTATATTTTGATTTTACTAAAATTATTTTTCCAGGAGATAAAATAATGTTATTATTAGGTTTAATTTTATTTAATCTATCTAAAATAATTCTAATTGGTTGTCTTAATGATTTTTTAGGATATATTTTTTTTATTTTATAAGATAATTCATTCCATTTAACTAATAAAGTAGAATTATCTTGTAAAATAGTTTTACTTGTACTTAAGATAGCTGTACTTTTTGCACGTAATGTTTGAACATCTTTTCTCGAAATAATGGAAGATATCCATTTACTATTCCCATTTAGCAATGCAATTTTACCATCTAAAGATGATGCTAATTTAAGTTGTATCCAAGGTATACCTGTGTTCATTCTTTTAAAAAATCCATAATTTATAGATTTAGCTTTTTTTGATAAAATATTATTAATTATTTCAATTCCTTTATTTTTTAAAAATTTTAATCCTTTACCATTTACTTTTGGATTAGGATCTTTTGAAGCAACTACTAATCTTTTTATCTTAGCATTAACTAATGCTTTACAACAGGAAGGTGTTAAATTTTTATAATTACAAGGTTCTAATGTTACATAAACTGTTGCTCCTTTAGCATATTGACCTGCCATTTTTAATGCATTAATTTCTGCATGAGGTTTACCTGTTTGAAAATGATATCCTTTGCCAATAATTTTTTTATTATTAACAATAATACATCCTACATTTGGATTAGGAGTTGTAGTAAAAATTCCTAATTTAGCTAATTTAATTGCATGCATCATATAAAATTTATCTATTGAATACATAATAACCTTAAAAAATGTTTAATATTAATATAATTAGATAAATATTTATAAAAAATAATTTTTTATTTAAATATTTAATAAATATAAATTATTATAATTATATATTAATATATATATAAAACATAATTTTTCTAATTATTTAATTAATTATTAAAATAGTTTTAATATAAAAAAATATTTTTAATAAATTTTCTTTTAAGAGATAATATTTATATGAAAAAAAAAATAATTCTTTTTGATACTACATTACGTGATGGTGAACAATCACTAAAATCTAATTTAAATACTAACGAAAAAATAAAAATAGCATTAGCATTAGAATCGATGGGTATCGATATTATCGAAATTGGATTTCCTATTTCTTCTCCTAATGATTATCAAACTTCTAAAAAAATATCAAATATTATAAAAAATAGTAAATTATGTGGTTTAGCGAGATGCAAAGAAAAAGATATAGATATGGTATATAAAGCATTAAAAAAATCTCAAAATTTTAGAATTCATCTTTTTTTAGCAACTTCTCCTATACATATTATTACAAAATTAAAAACTACTTTGAATAAAATAATAGAAAAAATATCCTTTATGATAAAATATGCACGTAAATATACTGATGATATTGAATTTTCTTGTGAAGATGGAAGTAGAACACCTATTAATGATTTATGTTTAGTTGTACAAACAGCTATTAATGCAGGAGCTACAACTATTAATATTCCAGATACAGTAGGTTATACATTTCCTCAAGAATATTATAATATAATTTCTCATTTAAAAAAAAAAGTAGATAATATAGACAAATGTATTCTTTCAGTTCATACACATAATGATTTAGGTATGGCTGTTGGTAATGCTATTACGGCAATAAATGCAGGAGCGAGACAAATAGAAGGAACTATTAATGGAATAGGAGAAAGAGCAGGAAATTGTGCGTTAGAAGAAATAATTATGGCTTTATATACAAGAAAAAAAAATATGAATTTTTATACTAATATAAATTATGAAAAAATATATTATACAAGTAAAATAGTAAGTAGAATTTGTAATATCCCATTAGCTATTCATAAAGCTATTGTAGGAAGTAATGCTTTTTCTCATTCTTCTGGAATTCATCAAGATGGTATGATAAAAAATAAAAAAACTTATGAAATATTAAATCCAAAAAATATAGGTTTAAATAAAACAAAAATTAATCTTACTTCTAAATCAGGAAGAGCTGCAGTTAAATATCATATGAATTTAATGGGATACAAAAAAAATACATATGATATTAACATATTATATAATAAATTTATTAAATTAGCTGATAAAAAAGGACAGATTTTTAACTATGATTTAGAATCATTAGCTTTTAATAATGAAATAGAAAATAAAACAGAATATTATTCATTAATATATTTTAATGTACAATCTAATTCTAATATTTCTATTGCAACAATAAAATTAAAATGTGGGAAAATAATAAAGTTAGAAGCAGCAACAGGATTAGGACCCGTTGATGCAATATATAAAACAATAATTAGAATAACAAATTATGATATAAAACTTATAAAATATATACTAAAAGCTAAAAATCATACTGAAGAATCAATAGGTCAAGTTAATATTAAAATAAAATATAAAAAAAAATTTTTTTATGGAATTGGTTTATCTAAAGATATTATTAAAGCTTCAGTTATTTCAATTATTAATTGTCTTAACAGTATTTGGAAATCTGATAGAGTACAACAAAATATATTAAAAATTAATAAATTTTAAAATTTTAAAATTTTAAGGAATAATTTATGTCAGATATATTTAAAATAGCTATTTTACCTGGAGATGGTATTGGTCCGGAAGTAATGAAACAAGCATTAAAAATATTAGAAAAAATTAAAAAATATATAAATAAAAAAATATTTATTGATAATTATGTTGTAGGTGGAATAGCTATCAATAAATATGGTAATCCTTTACCTAAAAAAACACTATATGGTTGTGAAAATTCTAATGCCATATTATTTGGATCTGTTGGAGGTCCTGAATGGGATTATTTACCTTTAAATAAACGACCAGAAAAAGGATCATTATTAAAATTAAGAAAACATTTTAATTTATTTGCAAATATACGTCCTGCTTTTTTTTATAAAAATTTAAGTATTTTAAGCCCATTAAAAGAAAAAATTTTAAATAAAGGTTTTGATATTATTTGTATTAGAGAATTAACAGGAGGTATATATTTTGGAGTACCTAATGGTAGAAAAAAAAAAGGTATAGATGAATATGCATTTGATACTGAAATTTATTCAAGATTAGAAATAGAAAGAATTGCACATATTGCTTTTAATTTAGCATTAAAAAGAAAAAAAAAAATATGTTCTATTGATAAAGCAAATGTTTTAAATACATCAATATTATGGCGTGAAGTTGTAACAGATATATCTAAACAATATACATCAGTAAAATTAGAACATATGTATATTGATAATGCTGTTATGCAATTAATGAAAAATCCTTCTCAATTTGATATTATATTATGTTCAAATTTATTTGGAGACATAATATCTGATCAATGTGCAATGATTACCGGATCAGTAGGTAATTTACCTTCAGCTAGTTTTAATCATGATTATTTTGGTTTATATGAACCGTCAGGAGGTTCTGCTCCTAATATTGCAGGAAAAAATATAGCTAATCCTATTGCACAAATATTATCACTAGCAATGTTAATTGAATATTCTTTAAAAGAAAGAAATATAGCTCAAAAAATAAAAAATGCTATTCAAAAAGTATTAGATTTAGGTTATAGAACTAAAGATTTATTTACAAATAGTAAAAATGAAAAAATTGTTACAACTGATGATATGGGAACATTAATTATGCAATCTATTATATAAAGAATATAGGTAAAATTTATGGGAAAAACATTATATGAAAAAATATATAATAGACATATTATTTGTAATATAAAAAATAATATTAATTTATTATATATTGATAGACATTTTATTCATGAAGTAACTTCACCTCAAGCATTTAAAGCTTTGAAAAATAAAAATAGAAAAGTTTATAAATCAAATAAAACTTTTGCAACTATGGATCATAATGTATCTACTAAAATAAAAGATATAAATGCATCTGGTTATATAGCTAAAAAACAAATGGAAACACTTATAAAAAATTGTAATGATTTTAATATTAAATTATATGATATTTATCATCCCAAAAATGGGATAGTACATGTTATAGGACCAGAACAAGGAATAACATTACCAGGAATGACTATTGTATGTGGAGATTCACATACTTCTACTCATGGAGCATTTGGATCATTAGCTTTTGGGATAGGTACTTCAGAAGTTGAACATGTTTTAGCAACTCAAACATTAAAACAAGATCGTGCTAAAAATATGTTAATTAATATTAATGGTAATATATCTAAAAATATTACAGCAAAAGATATAATATTATCAATAATTAGAAAAGTTGGTATTAGTGGAGGAAATGGATATATTATTGAATTTAATGGTGAAGTTATAAAAAAATTAAGTATGGAATCTAGAATGACAATTTGTAATATGTCTATTGAAATGGGAGCTAAAGCTGGATTAATTGCACCTGATAATATAACTTTATCATATTTAAAAAATAAAAAATTTACTCCTAAAAAAGATTTATGGAGAAAAGCTTTAAAATTTTGGAAAACATTATATAGTGATGATGATGCTAAATTTGATAAAATTATAAATATTAATATTACAAAATTAACTCCTCAAATTTCTTGGGGTACTAATCCTGAACAAATAATTGGTATAAATGAAAATATTCCGTTAATAAATTCCTATAAAAATCATAATAAAAAAAAATTAGCTATAAAAGCTTTAAAATATATGGATTTACATGAAGGTATTAAATTAATTAATTTAAAAATTAATAAAGTCTTTATTGGTTCTTGTACAAATTCTAGAATTGAAGATTTAAGATTAGCTGCAAAAATAGTTGTAGGAAAAAAAATTGCTCCTCATGTTACAGCAATAGTTGTTCCAGGATCTAATATAGTAAAACAACAAGCAGAAAAAGAAGAATTAGATAAAATTTTTAAGAATGCAGGTTTTGAATGGAGATATGCAGGATGTTCTATGTGTTTAGCAATGAATAATGATAAATTACAACCAGGAGAAAGATGTGCTTCTACTAGTAATAGAAATTTTGAAGGTCGTCAAGGTCGTGATAGTAGAACACATTTAGTAAGTCCTATTATTGCCGCAATAACAGCTTTATATGGTTATTTTACTAATATAAATTGAGATATATATGAAAAAAAAAAAATTACAATATAATGGTATTATAGCTCCTTTTAATATATCAAATATTGATACAGATGTCATTATACCAAAACAATTTTTACAAAGAAATAATAAAACAGGATTTGGAAAAAATTTATTTAATGATTGGAGATACTTAGATGATAAAAATAAAATAATTAATCCTAATTTTATTTTAAATAAAAAAAAATTTCAAAATTCAAAAATTTTATTAACTAGAGAAAATTTTGGTTGTGGTTCGTCTAGAGAACATGCTCCGTGGGCATTATTAGATTTTGGTTTTCATACTATTATTGCTTCTAGTTATGCAGATATATTTTATAATAATGCTATAAATAACAAATTATTATTAATTATTTTAAATAAAAAAATAATTGATCAATTATTTTTTATAGTAGAAAAATTTCCTGGTATTTTATGTTATATAAATTTATTTCATAAAAAAATTATGATAAATAATCAATTTTTTAATTTTAAAATTAGTGAAGATACAATTAATTTTATTACAAATGATTTAGATCAAATAGATTTAACAATGAAATATTCTAAAGAAATTAATATCTTTGAAAAGACATATTTTAAGTTTTTTTAAAATGAGAATATTATTAAATGCGTATAATATTATTAGGTCCTCCAGGAGTAGGAAAGGGAACTTATGCTAGGTTTATATCTGAAAAATATAATTTACCTAATATTTCTATAGGAAATATATTAAGAAATTATATTTTAAATAATAAAAACTCTCTTTTAACTAATAAAATAAAAAATTTTATTAAAAAAGGAATAATGGTTCCTGACAATATAACAATTAAAATTATTAAAAATAGATTATACAATATAGACTGTAAAAAAGGTTTTTTATTAGATGGATATCCTAGAAATATTGTACAAGCTAATATTCTAAAAAAAGAAAATATAAAAATAGATATAATTTTAGAATTTTATATACCAAAAAAACAAATTATTAAAAGAATTATAGGTAGGAAAATACATCTATCTTCAGGTAGAACCTATCATATAATTTTTAATCCTCCAAAAATAAAAGATAAAGATGATATAACAGGAGAAACATTAATAACTAGAACAGATGATAACCTTATTACTATTAAAAATCGTTTAAAAGAATATTTAAAACAAACTAAACCATTAATTAAATATTATTACGAAGATTATATAAATAAAAAAGTTATTTATAAAAAAATTAACAACACATTATCTATTTTAGATGTAAAAAAAAAAATAAATAATTTTTTAAAAAAATTTAATATAAAAAAAAAATAATTTTTATTTTTTTTATTAAAATTTTAAATGAATAAAATTATAATAATTTGTTTATTTACTTTAAATTTGTTATGATTATTTAATAATTAACATTAATTAGTATGGATTATAGTCTAATGTTTACTGGAAGTATTGTAGCACTCATAACTCCAATGGATATTAAAGGAAATATTTGTAAAAAAAGTTTACAAAAATTAATTAAGTATCATATTAATAATGGCACCAAGGCTATTGTTATTATGGGTACAACAGGAGAATCTGCTACATTAACATATAACGAACATATAGATATTATAATGTATGCATTAGATTTTTCAGAAAATAAAATACCTATTATAGCTGGAACAGGATTTAATTCTACATCTAAAAGTATAGCAATAATATCTATTCTTGAGAATTCGGGAATTATCGGTTGTTTAAATGTTACTCCTTATTATAACCGTCCTACACAAGAAGGTTTATATCAACATTTTAAAGAAATTGCGAATAATACTAAATTACCACAAATTTTATATAATGTTCCTTCAAGGACAGGATGTGATTTGTTACCAGAAACAATTTATAAATTATCAAAAATAAATAACATAATGGGAATAAAAGAAGCAACTGGAGATTTATCTCGTATAAATAAAATTAAAAATTTAGTTAAAAAAAAATTTTTTTTGATTAGTGGTGACGATAAAACTTCCTTTGAATTCATGTTACTAGGTGGTGATGGTATTATATCTGTTACAGCTAATATTGCTGCATTAAAAATGAGTAAATTTTGTAATTATATGAAAGAAAAAAAAATAAATAAAGCAAAAAAAATTAATAAAGATTTAATTTTATTACATAATCAATTATTTATTGAGTCTAATCCAATACCAGTAAAATGGGTAGCAAAAAGATTAGGACTTATCAATAATGATAAAATGAGACTTCCTATGACACAACTTACAAAATATAATCAGAAAGTTATAGAAAATACATTAAAAAAATTAAAATTAATATAAATTACTAATGTTAATTACTTTTAAAAAATATTTTTTTATATGATATAGGATTAAAATTCTATTTTTTTTAATTTTTTTATCTTTATGATTAATTATTACCTTTTTAAAAAAATTATTTATTGGATAATATAATTCTGATAATATTAATAATATATTGTAATATTCATTATTTTTAATTTTTAAAATAAATATTTTAGATAATTTAAGAATATGTTTAAATAATATAATTTCTTCTTTATCTTTTAATAAAGAGATATCTATCTTATTAAGATTATCGATATATTTTATATTTTTTAATAAAATTTTATTTATTCTTTTATAAGTAAAAATTAAAAAATTACTTTGTTTTATTTCATTTTTAAAAAATAAATCTAAAGCTTTTATTTTATAATCTAAAATTAATAAATTATTAATCTCATTATCTAAAATAGAAGAAATAATATTTTTTTTATAACCTAAAGATATATACCAATTTTTACATCTCTTTTTTATAAAAAATAAAATTTGCTTTAATATTTTTTTTTTATCAATTATATTTTCTTTATATAAAGATAAACTAAAAATAATTAATTTAGTTAAATTAATCTTTATTTTTTTTTCGATAATAATACGTATAATAATTAATGTTACATATTTTAAAGCAAAAGGATCTTTATCTCCAGTGGGTATTAATGATATGCTAAAAATTCCTGTTATAGAGTCTATTTTATCAGCAATAAATAAAATACAAGAAACTATATTTTTAGGTATTGAATTATCTTTTTTATATTGATACTGTTCTTTAATAGCTTGTATTACATTTTTATTTTCTTTATTATATTTTGCATAATACATTCCAATAATTCCTTGTAAATCAGGAAATTCATAAACCATTTGTGTTGCTAAATCACATTTAGATAATTTACTAGCTCTAATACAATCTTGAATATTAACTGTTTTAATATTTTTTCCTATATATTGAGATATATTATTTATACGCATAGTTTTTTCAAATAAATTACCTAATTTATTTTGGAAAATAATATTTTTTAATTTATCTAAATATTTATCAAATTTTATTTTTAAATCATTTTTAAAAAAAAATTGAATATCTTTAAATCTTGATTTAATTACTTGTTCATGATTATAAATAATTATTTTATTATTATTAGTTTCTATATTTATTAATATAATAAAATAAAATGATAAATTTTTTTCCTTATCATATAAAGGAATATATTTTTGATAATTAATCATAATATATTCTAAGATTTCTGATGGTAATGTCAAAAATTTTTTATGAAATTTACCTATTAATAATATAGGCCATTCAACCATAGAAGATAATTCTTCTAAAAAATTTTTATTTATTTTAGAAATAAGATTTAAATTATTTGCTATTTTTTGTATTTTATTAAAAATAAAATTTTTTCTTTCATTATAATCAACAATAACTTTTCCTTTTTTAAATAATAATTTATTATATTCTTCCGCATTTTTTAAAATTATTTTTTTTGAACACATAAAACGATGTCCTTGAATAATATTATTAGATTGAAGATTTAATAAATTTTTTTTAATATTTTTTTTACCTAAAACTAATACTATATTTCTTATAGGTCTAATAAATTTAAAAAAAGTTTTATCCCAGAACATAAAATTTGGAATAGAAATAATATTTTTTAAAGAATTAATTATCATATTTGATAATAAATCTTCAATACGTAATCCTTTAATTATTTTTTTATAAAAAAGATATTTATTTTTAAAAAAAATATCTTTTTTATTTTTAATATTATATTTTTTTATCCATAATTTTACTATTTTGTTTAAAAAAATATTTTTTTCATTAGATATAAAAGGTCCTTTAATAGTATAAAAATAATCATTTTGTTTAATGTTTATTAAATATATTTGTAATGCAATACGTCTAGCAGTAAAAAAACATTTTATTTTTTTATATTTAAAAGAATTTTTTTTTAATTCGTTTTTAAAATTTATTAAAATTATTTTAGATAATTTTAATAAATAATTAGAAGGTATTTCTTCTATACTAATTTCTAATAATAATATATTATTACACATAACATTATATTACCTAACTAAATAATTTTTATTTTATATAATTATAATATTTTGTAACTATTAATTTTGTCATATTACGTAATTTTAAAACATACCTTTGTCTTTCAGTATGTGATAAAAATCTACGTGCTTCTAATAAATTAAAACAATGAGATGCTTTTAAAAGTTTTTCATATGCAGGGAAAATTAATGGTTTTTCTAATTTTAATAAATAATTTATTTCAGATTCATAATTTTTAAAACAATATATAAGAAAATTAATATTTGTATATTGAAAATTATACATAGATTGTTCTATTTCATTTCTATAAAAAATATCTCCATAAGTAATACAACTATGTTTATCTTTATTCCAAATTAAATTAAATATATTTTTTTCACCTTGTATGTTCATTGCTAATCTTTCTAAACCATAAGTAATTTCTCCTGTTATTGGATTACATATTATACCACCCATTTGTTGAAAATATGTAAATTGAGTTATTTCCATACCATTTAACCATATTTCCCAACCTATTCCATAGGCACCTAATGTAGGATTTTCCCAATTATCATCAATAAAACGAAGATCATTTTGTCTTAAATTTAATTTTAATTTTTCTAAAGATTTTAAATATAATATTTGAATATTATAAGGAGGTGGTTTTATTATTACTTGAAATTGATAATATTGTTGTAACCTATTAGGATTATTACCATATCTTCCATCAGATGGTCTTCTTGATAATTGTATATAAGCTAATTTAATAGGTTTTTCCCCTATTGCATATAAACATGTCATAGGATGAGATGTTGCTGCTCCAACTTCAATATCAATCGGTTGAATAATACTACAACCTTGTTTTGCCCAATAATTTTGTAAAATAAAGATCATTCCTTGAAATGTTTTTTCGTTAAATTTTTTCATTTTTTTATATTTAGTATTTAAATATAATTATTTTATATAATTTTTCATAAAAATATAAATTAAAATTTAACATATTTTTAATAGAATAAAAATTAATGTTAAAATAATAAATTATTTTAAAATATAAAAAATTTTATACTATATTATAAAATTTTAATATGGATTAAATATAAACATGAATAATATATCTAAACAAATTTATTTTAAAGAAAAGAAAAATGAATATAATAAATTAATAAAAAAAGCTACAAATTTAGCAATTTTATTATCTTTAACATTATTAACACTAAAACTATTAGCTTGGTGGCAAACAAAATCAATAAGTATGCTTGCTGCTTGTGTAGATTCCTTAGTAGATATTACTTCTTCATCAATTAATTTATTAATTATATATTATTCTTTACAACCTGCTGATGTAGAACATACATTTGGTCATGGTAAAGCTGAAGCATTATCTGCTTTAACACAAAGTATATTTATTTGTATTACAGCAATATTTCTTTTTTTAAATAGTTTAAAATATATATCTCATCCTACAAAAATATATTATCCAGTAATAGGCATATTAGTTATAATAATTTCATTTTTTTTAACTTTAATATTAGTTCTTTTTCAAAAAAAAGTAATAGCTAAAACGAATAGTCAAGCTACTCATGCTGACATGATGCATTATGAATCAGATATTTTAATTAATAGTGCAATTTTATTAGCTTTAATTTTAAATTATTTTAATATAAAACAAGCAGATTCTTTAATAGCATTAATTATAAGTATATTTATTTTTTATAATGCTTTTAAAGTAGGATATAAAGCAATACAATCTCTATTAGATAGATCTTTACCAGAAAATGAAAAAAAAATTATAATAGATTTAATTACTTCTTGGCCTAAAGTAAAAGGAGCACATCAATTAAAAACCAGACAATCTGGTCCTACACGTTTTATACAACTTCATTTAGTATTAGAAGATAATTTACCTTTATTAGAATCACATTCAATTGCAAAAAAAATAGAAAACGCTCTAAATAAAAAATTTCCTTATTCAGATATAATTATACATCAAGATCCATATTCTATAGTTTCTAAAAAATATAAAGGTTTTTTTAAAAATTAATTTTATTAATAAAATATCATATATTTTAATGAGGTATCATATGATTAAAAAAATTGGTGTACTTACAAGTGGTGGAGATGCTCCGGGAATGAATGCTGCTATTAGAGGTGTTGTGAGAACAGCAATAGGTTATAATATTGAAGTTTTTGGAATATATAATGGTTATTTAGGATTATATAATAATAATATTATTCAATTAAATAGATTTAGTGTATCTGATATTATTAATAAAGGAGGTACCTTTTTAGGATCTGCTCGTTTTACTCAATTTAAAAATAAAAAAGTACGTTCTGTCGCTATAAATAACATGAAAAAACATGGTATTAATGCATTAGTTGTAATAGGAGGAGATGGTACATACATGGGAGCTAAATTATTAACAGAAATGGGTTTTCCATGTATAGGAATTCCAGGAACAATTGATAATGATGTTGCAGGTACTGATTATAGTATAGGTTATTCTACCGCTTTAGAAACTGTTGTTCAAGCTATAGATAAATTACGAGATACTTCTACTTCTCATCAAAGAATATCTATTGTTGAAATTATGGGTAGACATTGTGGTGATTTAACATTATCAGCAGCTATTGCTGGAGGTTGTGAATTTATAGTTTTACCAGAAATTAATTATAATCAAGAAGATTTGGTAAAAGAAATAAAATTAGGTATAAAAAAAGGTAAAAAACATGCAATAGTATTGATTACAGAATTTATTTGTGATATTAATAAACTAGCTAAATTTATCCAAACTAAAATTAAACGTGAAACTAGAACTACAGTTTTAGGATATATCCAAAGAGGAGGTTCTCCTGTTGCATATGATCGTATTTTAGGTTCTCAAATGGGTTCTTTTGCAGTTGAATTATTATATAAAGGATATGGTGGAAGGTGTATAGGTATTCAAAATAATCAAATGATTCATCATGATATTATTGATGCTATTTTAAATATGAAAAAAATTTTTAAAAAAGATTTATTAGATATTGCTAAAAAATTATATTAATTATCTAAAAAGAGATAGAATATGTATAACATAAAATTTTTAAAAAGAGTACAAACAGGTAAAAAGTTTAGTAGACGTTTAAGAATAAATAATCAATTTCCAGCCATAATTTATGGGAAAAAAAAAAAAGAAGTACCTATAATTTTAAATAATAATGATGTAGTTAACATTAATTTTAAAAAAATTTTGAAAAAAAAATGTGATATAATTAATTTGATAGATGAAAAAGAAAAAATTTATAAAGTGAATATTATTGATATTCAATATCATCCTTTTAAAAATACTAAAATATACCATATAGATTTTTTATTTATATAATAATTTTTTATTTATAAAATATTTTTTCTAAAATACCTAATCAAGTATATTAATTTTAATATTATATTTCTAATACGTCATTCATATTATATATACCTGATTTTTTGTTATTAAGCCAAATAGCTGCCTTAATCGCGCCTTTTGCAAAAGGAATTCTGTTAGATGCTTTATGAATTAATTCTATTTGTTCTCCAATAAAAGAAAATAAAATATTATGTTCTCCATATAAATCAGCAGCTCTAATAGAGTGACATGTAATTTTTTTTAAAATATTAAATTTTTTGTAAGTTTGAATAATAGTATTTTGTAATGATAAAGCAGTTCCTGATGGTAAATCTATTTTTTTTTTATGATGTTTTTCTATTATATCTATATCTAAATTATTTATTTGTTTATTTTTACATAAAATTGTAATTATATTTTCTATTATTTTTGATAAAATATTTATACCTTGACTAAAATTAGAAGATAAAATAACAGCTATATTTTTTGATATTTTTCTAATTATTAGTTTTTGTTTTTGAGTAAAACCTGTGGTTCCAATAACAATTTTTTTATTATATTTTTCACAAATATTTATATTTTTTAATGTTGTTTGTGGATTTGTAAAATCTATTAAAATATCAAATCTATCTATAATATCTATTATATTAGATTTAATATCTAAAAAATTAGATTTATATAAAATTTTATTTACATTTTTTAGAGATGTTTCACTTTCTGTAACTCCATTTAATAAAATATTATTTGTTTTTTCTTTATTTAGTACTCTTAAAATATTTTGACCCATACGACCATTAATGCCTGATACAGCTAACCGAATTTGATTATTTTTCATATAAAAACCTATATATTATTTTAATATTTTAAAATTATCTTTTATAATTAATATTATACCAATAAAAATTAAAATATCTGCAATATTAAAAATAGGAAAATGATGATTTAATATATGTATATCTATAAAATCTATCACAAAACCATATTTAATTCTATTAATTAAATTACTTAATATTCCACTAAATATAATAGTATAAGATAATTGATTACAATTTTTTTTAATAAAAATTAATATCATTAATATTATTAATATAATAATATTAATTGTTATTAAAAAATAATTAATATTTTTAAAATTTTTTAAAAAACCAAAAATAATACCATAATTTCGTAAATAAATAAAATTTAAATAAGAACAAATATAATAAAATTTATATAGTTTTATTTTTTTTATTATTAAATTTTTACTAAAAAAATCTATTAAAATTAATAATAAAAAATATATATTTAATATTTTTATTTTTTTTTTAATTATTTTAAGAAAAATGTTAAATAAATAAACGAGTTTCACCATTACCTATTGTATTTAATCTACAACGATCACAAATATCATTAATTATATTTTTATAATAATACCAACAACGTTTACATTTAAAATATTTTGATTTAGTAATTTTAAAACTTTTTATTAATTTATTTGTAGACATTTGTAGTTCTTCATAAATAGAAATATTAGATACTAATAATAAAAAACGTAATTCTGAACCTAACATTATCAATTTTTTATAAATGTTTTTATTTACAAAAACAGTAATATTAGCTTCTAAAGAACTACCTATAATTTTTTTATTTCTTGCATATTCAATAATTTTATTTATTTTATTTTTAAAAATAAAAATTTCATTCCAATATTCATTATTCATTATACAATTTAATGGTAAATAAAATAATTTAGAATACCATTCTTCTGTAAAAATATATTTAGATCTTGTTCCAGGAATATAATTCCAAATTTCATGTGCTGTAAAAGATAATATTGGTGTTATCCATCTTACTAAAGATTCAAGAATCATATATAAAGATATTTGACAACTTAATCTTTCTATACTCAATTTTTTAAATGTATATTGTCTATCTTTTATAATATCAAAATAAATTGAACCTAAATCTATAGAACAAAATTGCATAATTTCTTGAACTACATTTTGTATATTATATTCATTATAATATTTTATAATTTTATTTTGTGTGATTTTTGTCTTATGTATAATCCATTTATCTAAAACTAACATTTGTTCTATTTTAATTGTATTTTTTTCTGGTATAAAATTATTTAGATTAGATAATAAAAATCTAACTGTATTTCGAATACGTCTATAAATTTCTGTAATTCTTTTTAAAATATTCGAGGAAATATTTATTTCATTAGTATAATCTGTAGAAGCTACCCATAATCTTAAAATATCACTACCTAAAGTATTTACTATACTCTGAGGTTTAATAATATTACCTAAAGATTTAGACATTTTTTTTCCCTTTTCATCAACAGTAAATCCATGACTTATTACTGTTTTATATGGAGCATCATTATGTATTGCTGTTGAAATAATTAATGAAGAAATAAACCAACCTCTATATTGATCATTACCTTCTAAATATACATCAATTTTATTTTTTTTAAATTTTTTAATTTGTTTAATAATTGAATTATAAGTAGATCCAGAATCAAACCAAACATCTAATACGTCTATAACTTTTTCATATAAAATAGCATCTTTACCTAAAAATTCATTAATATTTAAATCCCACCATGCTTGTATACCTTTTTTTTCAATCATACAAGCTACTTTTTCAATAAATTTTAAAGAATTAATATGTATTTTTTGTGTTTTTTTATGAATAAATAAAGGAATCGGGATTCCCCAAATTCTTTGTCTAGAAATACACCAATCAGGTCTTTTATCTAACATTAAAAACATTCTTTTATAACCCCAATCAGGTATCCAATTTACTTTTTTTATTACTTTTTTTGCTAAATTTCTAAGATTTTTCTTATCTATACTAATAAACCATTGTGGTGTAGATATATATATGATTTGTGTTTTATGGCGCCAACAATATGGATAATTATGTATATAATTTTCTAATAAGAATAATGTGTTTGTTTTTGTTAAAATTTTTATAATTATTTCTTTAGAAGAAAAGATGCTAATTTTATCTAAATTAGGATGTACACCTTTTATAAAAAATCCTTTTTCATCTATAATATTTTCTAAACATTTTATATTATTTTGATAACATATCTTATAATCTTCTAATCCATGATTAGGAGCCATATGAACAATTCCAGTACCTGATTTTTCAGAAACATAATCACTTATAATTACAGAAGAAATTTTATTATTAATCGGGTTTTTTATTAATATATTTTTTAAATATTTACCTTTTATTTCTAATAAAATTTTCCATGTTATAATTTTTGCTTTATTCATAATTATATTAACCAAATTTTTGGCTATTATAATAATATTTTTCTTATTAATTTTAATTAATTGATAAGATGTTGTATAATTTACTGCAATTGCTCTATTTGCTGGTATAGTCCATGGTGTTGTAGTCCATATTAAAAATGAAATATTATAATTTTTTATTTCTATATTTAAAATTTTTTTAAAAAAATTAATATTTATTATGTTAAACATAACATAACATGTTAATGTTTTTTTTTTAACATAATTAACTTCAGCTTCTGCTAAAGAAGAAAGACATTTTGTACACCAATATACTGGTTTTTTACCTTTATATATATAATTATTTTTAATAACTTTCCCTAAAGTACGAACAATATTTGCTTCTGTTTTAAAATCCATTGTTAAATAAGGATTTATCCAATCGGCAAATATTCCTAATCTTATAAAATCTTTTTTTTGTTTTTCAATTTGTTTAAAAGCATATTCTCTACATTTAATTCTAAATTTTTTTTTAGAAATTTTTTTATTTTGTTTTTTTAAAATTTCTTCTACTTTTTGTTCTATAGGTAAACCATGACAATCCCATCCAGGAATAAAAGAAGTATAATATCCATCCATATTTTTAAATTTTATAATAATATCTTTTAAAATTTTATTAAAAGCATGCCCAATATGAATATTACCATTGGCATATGGTGGTCCATCATGTAAAATAAATATTTTTTTATTTTTTTTTATATTTAGTATTTTTTTATATACATTATCTTTTTCCCATTGTTTTAATGTAATTAATTCATTTTCCGTTAAACATGCTTTCATTGGAAATTTTGTTTTTGGTAAATTTAAACTAAATTTATTTTTCATACTAATTATCTTTAATTCATTACTATGTTAATAAAAATTAATAAATATAAATTTTATTTATACATAGATATTATATATAATAATATTTTATGTAAATAAATAATTTTATAAAAAATAAAAATTATTCATACAATTAAAAAGGTTGTTATATGGCGAATATAAAATCAGCTAAAAAAAGAATTTTAAAATCAGAAAAACAAAGAAAACATAATATTAACTATCGTTCAATGTTAAAAACATTTATTAAGAAAGTTAATAATGCTATTTTACATAAAAATATAAAATTATCAAAAAAAAATTTTCAAATAATGCAATCTATTATTGATAAACAAGTACAAAAAAAATTAATTCATAAAAATAAAGCATCACGTTATAAATCTAGATTATATAATAAAATTATTAATCTTACTTAATTAAAATTAATTTAATAATAATTGTTAAAATTAAAATAATGGATATTAACTCAAAAAATATTTCTATCTCTTTAACAAAGAGAGCTGTAAATAAAATAAAAAAATTATATTTTAAAAATAGAAATTTTAGAATATTTATTTTAGGTGGAGGATGTAGTGGATTTAAATATGATTTTATTTTAGATAAAAAAATAAAAAAGAATGATATTCTTATAAATTTATCAGGTATAAATATTATAATAGATAAAATAAGTATGCAATATTTAAATGGAAGTATTGTTGATTATATAGAAAGTATTGAAGAATCTAAATTTATTATTAAAAATCCATACATGAAAAATACATGCAGTTGTGGTTCTTCTTTTGATATTTAATATAAAAAAATATTTTTATATAAGGAAAAAAAATTATGTCTTATACAAAATTAGTATTACTACGTCATGGACAAAGTGAATGGAATAAAAAAAATTTATTTACTGGTTGGCATGACGTTAAATTATCTCCAGAAGGAAAAATTGAAGCAATACAAGCAGGAAAAATATTAAAAATAAATAATTTTAAATTTGATTATGCATATACTTCTGTTTTAAAAAGAGCAATCCACACTTTATGGTTAACTTTAAAAGAATTAAATCAACTTTGGATTCCTATTAAAAAAACATGGAGATTAAATGAAAGACATTATGGAAAATTACAAGGAATGAATAAAAATCAAATTACTCATAAATTTGGTAAAAAAAAAGTACAAGAATGGCGTCGTAGTTTTAAAATTGAACCACCAGCATTATCTACTAATGATATTAGATGGTCTAGATTTGATGAAAAATATTCTAAATTAGAAGATTATCAATTACCTTTATCAGAAAGTTTATGTAAAACATTAGAACGAGTAATGTATTTATGGAAAAATAATATATCAACTAAAATTATAAATGGAGAACGAATTCTTATTGTTGCACATGGTAATTCACTAAGAGCTTTAATTAAACATATTGAAAATATTAATGATAATGATATTGTTAATTTAAATATTGCTACTGGTATGCCTATAGTTTATGAATTTGATAGTAATTTAAATTATAAAAAAAAATATTATTTAAATAATTAATATATGAAATAATATTTTATTTTTTTGTATACTGAGATTGAATAACTGTTACTGCAATTGTATAGATTATATCTTCAATTGATGCACCTCTTGAAAGATCATTAATAGGTTTTTTTATACCCTGTAAAATAGGTCCTATAGAAATTATTTTAGATGTTCTTTGTACTGCTTTATAAGTAGTATTACCTGTATTAAGATCAGGAAATATAATAATATTAGCTTTTCCAGCAACTAAAGATTTTGGTGCTTTATATTTACCAATTTTTTTTACAACAGCAGCATCATATTGCAATGGTCCATCTATTATTAAATTTGGTAATTTATTTTGTACTAATTTAGTTGCTTTGTAAACTTTTTCAACTTCAATTCCTTTACTAGAATTACCTGTTGAATAAGAAATCATTGCAATTTTAGGTATTAAATCAAATAATTTACTAGTATTAGCTGATTGTATTGCTATTTCAGATAATTGTTTGTAATTAGGATTAGGATTAATTGCACAATCTCCATATATTAATACATTTTTATGTAATAACATTATAAATATTGATGAAATTATAGAATATTCTGGTAGAGTTTTAATTATTTGTAATGCTGGTCTTATAGTTTTTGCTGTTGTTGTATTAGCTCCAGATACTATACCATCAACTTCATTATTTTTTAACATCATAGTTGCTAAAAACATATTATCTTTTAATAATTTTATTGCATTATTTTTGTTTAATAATTTATCTTTTCTTATATACATTAATTGTTCTATATAATTATTTCTAATAGAATTAGGATTGATAATATCAATATTTTTTAAATTTATATTATTAATTTTAGCTATGTTAATAATTTCTTTTATTTCACCTAATAATATACATTTAGCTATATTTTTTTGAGAACATATTGATGCTGCTTTAAGTATACGTAATTCATTACCCTCTGGTAATAAAATTGTTTTATGAAGTTTATTTGCTTTATTAATTAAATTATATTTGAATAAAAATGGTGAAATATAAAATTTATAATTTTTAAATTTTTTATTAAAAATATGAGTAGGAATATATAAATTAATATAATTAATTATATTTAATATTAATTTCGAATCATGAGTAGGGAAATTATTTTTATAAATACTTTTTAATTTTAAATTAATTTCATAAAAATTGTTTTTTGTATATAAAATATATATACCATAATTTTTAATAATTTTAATAATTTTTTTTATAAATAAATTAAAATTTTTTTGTATACAATTTGTAAATAATATAGCTTTAAAAAAAATGTTTTTAGATAACATATTATTTATTTTTTTTAAATTTTTATTATCTTTTATAGAAATAATAATTAAAGATTCAGTAAAAAAAAATTTATTTATAAACATTTGTATATTTAAAAAAATAATATATTTAATATTTGTATATTTAAAATTATCAGATATATTACAATTTAAATATTTACATATAATTTTTAAATCTATTCCAAATACAAAATTTGTTAACCATGGAACAAAAATATAATTATTTGTATTTAAAGATAATAAATTACAATTTATGATATCTTTTTTTAAAAAAATATTTTTAAATATGTTTATTTTATAAAAAAAAGGATTATTATTAATATATTTATCTTTAATAAAAAAAAAGGTATTATTTACTGTTAAATTATGTAATTTTTCTTTAAAAAAATTATTAATAATAGATTTTGTTTTTTCTAAAGTTTCATTTTTTGAAAATTTAGATGTAACAAAAATAATTTCTGAATTAAATATATTTGCTATATCACAATTTAATTTAAATATTATTTGTTCAAAACAAAATGGAATTATTCCTTCTATAAAAATAATTTCTGTATTATTTATGTTTTTAAAATATTTTTCTATTATTTTTTCAATAATATTATTATATTCAGTTTTATTATTTAGTAAATTAAAATCATTAATTTTTAACGAATTGATAGATTTAATATTTAATTTATATTTATTTAAAATATTATTAGTATAATTAATATCATAATTTTCTATTTGAGAAATAGGTTTAAAAAATTTACATTTTAATTTTTTATTTTTTATATTATTTAATAATCCAATATTTATACTAGTAAAAAAATGCATATCAACATTAACAGGTATGGACATAATTACTTTTAACATTATTATTCACCTTTTAAAATAAATAATTTTTATAATATTATTCATTAATTATAATATTAAATGTATCTTTTGCTATCATTAATTCTTCATTTGTAGGAATAACTAATATTGGAATACTATTATCCTTATTTATCAAACCAACTTTACCAAATTTTATTTTATTATTTAATTTATGATTAATAAAAAAATTTAAAATTTTTAACTTTTCTATTGTTTTTTCTCTAATTAAAACACTATTTTCTCCAATACCTCCTGTAAAAATAATTGCATTTATTTTATTTTCCATTAAGACACTATAAGAAGCAATATATTTAACTAAAGAATGTATAAAAATATCTGTAGCTCTTTTTATTTTAAAATTATTTAAATAATTATTTTCAATATATCTAAAATCACTAGTTATATTTGTTAGTCCTAACATACCTGATTTTTCAGTTAGAATTTTATATATCTTATCTATTTTAAAATTTAATTTGTTAAACATATAAAAAATAATTGCAGGATCAATATTTCCACATCTAGTACCCATAACTAAACCTTCTAAAGGAGTTAATCCCATCGAAGTATCAACACTTTTACCATTTTTAATAGCAGTAATAGATGAACCATTACCTAAATGACATGAAATACAATTTAATGAATTTAATGGGATATTTAATATTTTTGCAGCTTTTCTACTAACATATTTATGACTGGTACCATGAGCACCATAACGGCGTATTTTATATTTTTCATAAAATTTTATTGGTAAAGCATATAAATATGATGTTTCAGGCATTGTTTGATGAAAAGAAGTATCAAATACAGCAACTTGTTTATTTTGTAAATGAGGCAATATTTTTATAATTTCGCTAATACCTATTAGTTGAATAGGATTATGTAAAGGTGCAAAAATAGATGCTTTTTTTATTGCTTCTATAACTTTTTTTGTAATAATAACAGATTCTGTAAATTTTTCTCCTCCATGAACTATACGATGACCTACTGCAATTATATTATTATATAATAAAGTTTTTTTTAAAATATTTTCTATTAAATAATTTAATATTATTTTATGATTAATTTTTAAATAAAAATTTTTTTTTTTCTTTTGATTATTAAAATTCCATTTAATATAAGAATTTGTGTTTTTAAAATTTTCTGATAAACCAGATAATAAAATTTTTTTTTTTAAAACATTTATAACTGAAAATTTTAAAGAAGAACTACCACAATTAATAACAAGTATTAACTTATTTATCATATATTGTCCTAAAATAAAATATTATTAAGTAAGTAGAATTTAATTATATATAAAAAAATTATAAAATTATATATAAGATAAATTATAAATTTTTTTTTAAAATAAAATATAATATATACAGAATTAATAATTTAATATATTATATGAAAATGGCGCATTGGCAGAATGGTTTATGCAGAGGATTGCAAATCCTTTTATTTCGGTTCAATTCCGGGATGCGCCTCATTTAAAAAAGTTTATTTTTTTTTATTTTGCCCAGATGGTGGAATTGGTAGACACAAGGGACTTAAAATCCCTCGGCATTTATACTGCTATGCGGGTTCAATTCCCGCTCTGGGTATTAAATTCTTATAAAATATGTTTATATTTTTATAAAATATTATTAAAATAAGTAAAAAAAATCATTTTTTAAAATTAAAAAATAATTATATAAATTTCTGTCTATATTATTTTATGAATATAAAAAAAATGAAATTATTAAACATCCTTTAAATATTCCGAAAAATAATTCTAATATATTATTAGTATTTTTTATATGATACTAATTAGTAATTTTTTGATTTAAATATTTTTTAATAATATTTCTTGATATTAAAATTAATATAAAATAAATAGATAATAAAAAAATTTTTTTAAAATTAAAATTAAAATTAATTATTTCTTTATGTTTCATAAAGATAATATAATTATAATATTTTTTATATAAATAAAATGATATAAACTAAGTAAATATTGTAAAAATTTATTTTATAAATTCTCTAAAATAACTAAATATTATATAAAATAATAATATTAATATAAATTAATAATTAATAATAAACATATTTTTTACATAAATTTTTTGTTTATATGAAATTATTTGAAATTTAAAAAATTTTAAATAATTTTAAAATAATTAAAATAAAATGAATTATACAATTTATTTAAAATAAAATTTTCTTTTAATAAAAATTTTTACTAAATTAAATTTTTTAAAAAAAAATGTAAATTATAATTTATACTGGGAATATAAAAATGTTTTGGATATTCAACTTCTACTAAAAATAAACCATTTGGTTTAACAGTAGCTGCCGCTTTAGTCCTATCTTTCATTTTTATTAATTTTAATAACCAATCTTCTTTTTTATTACCAATACCTATTTCTAATAAATTTCCGACAATATTTCTAACCATATGATATAAAAAAGCATTAGCTTTAATATCAATTAAAATATAACTTCCATATTTTTTAATATTACAATGTAAAATTCTTCTATAAGAAGAACCAATTAATTTACTACCAGATCTAAAAGATGAAAAATCTTGTTCTCCTAAAAGATATTTCATTGCATTTTTTATTTTTTTTATATTTAAATTATAATTATATAAAGTAACTAAATTATTTAATACAGCAGGTCTATACTTATTATTATAAATAATATAAAAATATCTACGTGATAAAGCACTAAATCGAGCATGAAATTCTTTATTTACAGGTATTATCCAATTAATAACTATATCTTTAGGTAATAAACTATTTATACCTAAAATCCAAGATTTTTTTTTTCTAAAACTATATGTTTCAAAATGAACAACTTGTCCTAAACTATGTACACCAATATCAGTTCTACCAGCACAAAAAACTACTATATTATGATTTGCTATTTTAGAAATAGCATTTTCTAAACATCCTTGTATAGTATTTTTGTAATGTTGTTTTTGTTTTTGCCATCCATGATAATTAGAACCATTATATTCTACTCCTAATGCAAATCTATATTTTTTTATAAATTTAAAATTTACCATATTATATTTTAATTAATTTATATTTTTTATAATATTATATTTTACTAAAAATTAGTTACATTTTTAAAAAAATTATATAAAATAATATTTTAATAAAAAAAATTTTAATAATTTTAATAAAAAAATACATATTTATGTGTGAGTAAAAATATAATGAAAATATATAAAAAAAATAATAAATCTATTAATAATATATTAAAATTAATTATTATTGTATTTTTAGTATATTCAACAGTTATACATGCAAATGAAAATATATTTAATATTACATCTCAACCAAATATTGATGTTCAATCATATATTTTAATAGATTACAATACAGGTATTATTTTAACTGAAAAAAATTCGAATGAAATTCAAAAACCAGCTAGTTTAGTAAAAATTATGACTAGTTATGTAATAGGAAAAGCATTAGTAAAAGGAAAATTACATAGAAATGATATAGTTATTGTGGGTAAAAATGCTTGGGCAGCAGGTAATGATGAATTTAATGGTTCATCACTAATGTTTTTAAAAATAGGAGATCGTATTTCTGTAAAAAATTTAATAAAAGGAATTATATTACAGTCAGGAAATGATGCATGTGTTGCCATTGCAGAATACATATCTGGTAATCAACATAATTTTGTAAATTTAATGAATTTCTATGCTAAAAAAATAGGATTAAAAAATACTCATTTTAAAAATGTACATGGATTAGATGAAATAGGACAATATACGTCTGCAAAAGATATTGCTATTATGGGAAAATGTCTAATACGTGATTTTCCTTACGAATATTCTATTTATAAAGAAAAATATTTTACTTTTAATCATATTTCTCAAAAAAACCGTAATTTATTATTATGGGATAAAACATTAAATGTAGATGGAATTAAAACAGGTCATACTGAAAATGCTGGTTATAATATAATTGCTTCTGCAATAAAAAATAATATGAGATTAATTGTTGTTATTTTAGGAGATAAAACAGAACAAGACCGTAAAAAAAATAGTAAAAAACTATTAAATTGGGGTTTTGAAACATTTCGTACAATTAATCCAATAAAAAAATATCAGAAAATAGCTTCTATTCCAATTTTATATGGTAAACATAGTTACGTAAGAATTGGTATTAAAAATAATGTTTTTTTAACAATTCTTAAAAATCAAGAAAAGAAAATTAAAATTTTATATCATATTAAAAATAATAAAATTTTTGCTCCAATTTATAGAAATCAAATATTAGGTCATTTAACTTTCATGATTAATAATCACATAATTGGTAATTATCCATTAATTGCTTTAGAAAATATACCAAAAGGTAATGTTTTTGTTTGTTTTTTAGATTATATAAGATTATTATTAAGTAAATGGATTCATCAATAATTATTTATATTTTAAATAAAATACAACATTTCAGTAAAATATAAATGTATAAAAAAAAATTTATTATAAGAGATTTAGGAATAGAATCATGGAATACAACTTGTAAAAAAATGTATTATTTTAATTATATAAGATCTCTTAATACATTAGATGAAATATGGTTAGTTGAACATAATCCTGTTTTTACTCAAGGAAAATTATCAAAAGGAAAAGATATTCTATCTTATAATCATAAGATACCAATATTTAATACTGATAGAGGAGGAAAAATTACTTATCATGCTCCAGGACAACAAATTATATACATTTTAATTAATTTAAAAAAAAGAAAAATACAAATTAAATCATTAATTACTATTTTAGAACAAACTATTATTAATATATTATTATATTTTAATATTACACCTGATTATTCTTTTAATCATACTCCTGGTGTATATATTAATAATAAAAAAATCGCATCTATCGGAATTAAAATCTCAAAAGGATTTACTTCACATGGAATGTCATTTAATATTGACATGAATATGTTACCTTTTAAATATATTAATCCATGTGGTTTTTATAAATTAAAAATGACTCAATTAAAAAATTTTATTCCATATATAAAAAAAAATATAATTAAAAAATTATTAATAAAAGAATTATTATCATTAATAAATGATATTCAAGATTAATTAAATTTATTTTTTTTTTAAAATTTTTCTTTTATAATATTAAATATATTTTTTAAATATATAATTTATGAAATTTATATAATATGAAACAAAAAATTTTAAAAAAACCTAATTGGATTAAAATTAAATTTTCAATAAAACATGTTAATAAAATAAAAAAAATTAAATCTATTTTAAAAAAAAATAAATTATATTCAGTTTGTGAAGAAGCATCTTGTCCTAATTTAATAGAATGTTTTGGTAAAGGACAATTAACTTTTATGATTTTAGGTAATATATGTACAAGAAATTGTCCATATTGTGATGTAATTCATGGCAGACCAAAAATTAAATATAATAAAAATGAAGCTTCTAATTTAGCTAATATTATTTTTAAAATGAAATTAAAATATGTTGTTATTACTTCAGTTAATAGAGATGATTTACATGATGGAGGTGCAAATCAATTTATTGAATGTATAAAAAAAATACGTAAAAAAAATTCTAATATTAAAATAGAGATTTTAGTACCTGATTTTAAAAATTGTATGGAAAAAGCTTTAAATATATTTAGTTATTCATTACCTGATGTTTTTAATCATAATATAGAAACAGTGCAACGTTTATATTATAAAATACGTCCTTCTGGTAAATATAAAAAATCTTTAATGTTATTAAAAAAATTTAAAAATTTATTTCCTAATATTTTAACTAAATCAGGTTTAATGGTAGGTTTAGGAGAAACAAGAAAAGAATTATTTAATACTATAAAAGATTTAAAATATAGTCAAGTTGATATTTTAACTATAGGACAATATTTACAACCTAGTAAAAATCATATACCTGTTTATAAATATATTAGTTTAAATGAATTTGCACAAATTCAAAAAGAAGCAAAAAAACTTGGTTTTAAAAAAGTCATATGTGGTCCATTTATTCGTTCTTCATATAATGCAGAAAAATTTTCTTTTTAAATTTTATATAATAAATATGCCTCTGATAAAATTTAAAAATTTTATGTTTAATTATTTAAAATTAATAAAGTAATTAAAATTTTTTATTTATTTGTTAAAATAATAAATATTTAAAATAATTTTAATAAAATAAATTTTTTTCAGAGGCATATTTTATTTAACCTTTTCTTACTAACTAACGAAATTTAAAGAGCAACAACATTAGCAGCAGAAGGTCCTTTGGCTCCGTTAGTAATCTCAAATTCTACTCTTTGGCCTTCGGTTAATGTTTTAAAACCACTACTTTGAATTGCAGAAAAATGTACAAAAACATCTTTACTACCATCTTCAGGAGTAATGAAACCAAAACCTTTAGATTCATTAAACCACTTAACGTTACCTTTAATCTTGGACATCAATTATTACCTTTACATAAAAATAGACACTAAATTTGTGTCATTTAAAAGTACATCAATTAATAATACATTTGTCTAGTGAAACAAATCAAAAAAGTGAGAGATATCGAGTTTTTAAATATTTTTTTAAAAAAATATTTAATTTTTTTATTATTATTAATAATTTTGTTAAATTTATTGATAAAATTTTGATTATTTTAGGATTAAAATTATGTGTTTATTATTAGGAAAAAAAATATTAATTACTGGTATTTTAAATAAATTATCTATTGCATATGGTATAGCTCGTGTTATGCATAAGCATAAAGCAAATTTAATTTTTACATATCAAAAAAAAAAAAATAAAGATAAAATAGAAAAATTAGTAAAAAAAATGACAAAAAATCCTATTATAAAATGTGATGTATCTAAAGATAAAGATATAAAATCTCTATTCTTAAAAATATCTAAAATATGGAATAAATTTGATGGTTTTGTTCATTCTATTGCATTTACTCCTAATAATACTTTAAAAAAAAATTTTATTCAAAATACATCTCGTTTAGTATTTCAAATTTCTCATGAAATTAGTTCATATAGTTTATTAGGTATGGTAAAAGAATGTGTTAATATATTAAATAATAAATCTTCAATTATAGTATTAACTTATTTAGGATCAAGACGTGTTATACAAGATTATAATATAATGGGATTAGCAAAAGCTTCATTAGAAGCTAACATCCGTTATATAGCCTGTAATATTGGTAATAAAAATATTAGAATTAACGGTATTTCTCCAGCACCAATCAGAACAATTGCATCTTCAGAAATAAAAAATATTTACCAATTAATAAAATTATATAAAAAGAATAGTCCTTTATCAGAAAAAATTTCTATAAATCATATAGGTAATGTAGCTACTTTTTTAGCTTCTGATTTATCTTTAGGTATTACAGGAGAAATAATCAACTTAGATTCAGGATTTAACATAAAAATAAATTATTAATCATTTATTTTTATATTAAAATAAAAATTTGAAAAATAAATTAATAAATGATAGTTTTTAATTTTAAATAAATATTTTTTATTTTATTTAATTTTATTAAATAAATAAATTTTCTTATATTCAAGGAATAAATATGATAATTGGAATACTAAAAGAAAAATATTTAAAAGAAACTAGAATAGCAATGACTCCTTTAAATATTAAAAAATTAATAAAATTAGGATTTAAAGTATATGTTGAAAAAGATGCAGGTAATCTTTCTTATTTTAAAAATCAAGATTTTATAAATGAAGGTGCAAAAATAGTAGAAAATAAAAAAATTTGGGAATCAAATATAATAATAAAAATTCATCCTCTTGATATAGAAGAAATTAAATTAATAAAAAATAATAGTATATTAATTAGTTTTATTTGGCCAAATAAAAATAATTTATTATTAGAAACTTTAGCAAAAAAAAATATAACTACTATTGCAATGGATACAGTACCTAGAATTTCTAAAGCTCAATCTTTAGATGCATTAAGTTCAATGAATAATTTATCAGGTTATAGAAGTATTATAGAATCTATAAATTTATTACAAAGAACTCCAAATGGACAAATAACAGCTGCAGGTAAAATATTACCAGCAAAAATAATGGTTATTGGAGCAGGAGTAGCAGGATTATCAGCAATAGGAACCGCTAAAAGTTTAGGAGCAAAAGTAATTGCTTTTGATAAAAGAAAAGAAGTAAAAGAACAGATTCATAGTATGGGTGCTGAATTTTTAGAATTAAAATATTATCAAGAAGATAATGATAATGAGTATCAAACATTATCTTCAAAAAAAAAAATACAATTAGAACAAAATTTTTTTAATAATATTGTAAAAACAACAGATATTATAATTACAACAGCCGTCATTTTGAATAAAAAAGCACCTATTTTAATCACGAAAGAAATAGTTAAATTAATGAAACCAGGTAGTATTATTTTTGATCTTGCAATTGAAAGTGGGGGTAATTGTGAATTAACAAAAATTAATAAAATGATTATTACAGATAATAATATTAAAATATTAGGATTTACTAATTTACCTAGTAAACTAGCTCCACAAGCTTCTCAATTATATAGTACAAATATTGTTAATTTAATAAATTTATTATCTAAAAATAATTTAGGTAAAATTAATATTGATTTAAAAAATGAAATTATTAGAAATATGACTATTGTTTATAATAGTAAAATTATTTGGCCTGCACCAGAAATTAAATTAAAAAAAACAAAAAAAAACATAGAAAAAAATAATGATTTTAAAAATAAAAAAAATATTACAGAAAAAAAAACATGTTTTTTTAGAAGTAAATATTTTTCATATATTATAGGACTATTTTGTATTTATTACATAACACAATCTGTTCCACATGAGATAATACCACATTTTATTATTTTTTTATTATCTTGTATTATAGGATACTATGTTGTATGGAATGTTGATCATAAATTACACACACCTTTAATGTCTGTGACTAATGCAATTTCTGGTATTATTATTATTGGATCTATATTACAAGTAAATAGTGATTATTATACTATAATTATGTTTTCATTTTTAGGAACTTTATTATCTAGTATTAATATTTTTGGTGGTTTAACTATTACTCAACGTATGTTACAAATGTTTCGTAAAAATTAAGGAGAATCTATAAATGTTTGATAGGTCATTAATATTTATATATACTATATCTGCAATATTATTCATATTAAGTATTGCTAGTCTTTCAAAAAAAAAAACCTCTAAAAGAGGTAATTTACTTGCTATTTATGGAATGCTTATTGCTATTATTATTACTATATTAAAATCATCAATAAATAATATAGGTTTTGTATTAGGAGCAATTTTTTTAGGTTCAATTATAGGTATTATTATTTCAAAAAAAATTGATATGACTAAAATGCCTCAATTAATTGCAATATTACATAGTTTTGTAGGATTAACTGCCATTCTTGTTGGATTTAATAATTATTTATTATTAATTTATAATAAAATTTTATTTTATAAAAATATTCATATTCAATTAATAGAAATATTTATTAGTATTTTTATTGGTTCAATAACTTTAATAGGTTCTATTGTTGCTTTTAGTAAATTATCAGGATTTATTAAATCAAAAACTTTAAACTTAAAATATAAAAATTATATACATATTTGTACTTTAATCATATCATTTATTTTTATGATGATATTTTTAAAAACCCATAATATAATATTACAAATTATATCATTAGGATTAGTCTTTTTAGTTTCACTAATATTTGGTTTTCATTTAATAATGAGTATTGGTGGAGCAGATATGCCTGTAGTAATTTCAATGTTAAATTCTTATTCAGGATGGGCAGCTGCATCTTCAGGATTTATGTTAACTAATGATTTATTAATTATAACTGGAGCATTAGTTGGTTCTTCTGGTGCTATACTTTCATATTTAATGTGTAAAGGTATGAATAGATCATTTATTAATGTACTTCTTGGAGGAAATAATAAATTTTCTCATAAAAATGTTATTACAACAAAAAAAAATATACAAAATTTTAAAAAAATATCTATTGAAAATACAGTAGAAATGTTGAAAAATTCTAATAGAATTATTATTGTTCCTGGATATGGATTAGCTGTATCTCAAGCACAATATCCACTTTCAGAAATAGTAAAAAAATTACGTTTATTAGATATTATCGTAAAATTTGCAATTCATCCAGTAGCAGGACGGTTACCTGGACATATGAATGTATTATTAGCCGAAGCTAATATACCATATGATATAGTATTAGAAATGGATGAAATTAATAAAGATTTTATTAATACAGATACCGTATTAGTCATAGGTGCTAATGATACAGTTAATCCATTAGCTCAAGAAGATATTGAAAGTCCTATATCAGGTATGCCTGTATTAGAAGTTTGGAAAGCTAATAATATTATCATTCTTAAAAGAAGTATGAATCAAGGATATTCAGGAATTAGTAATCCTTTATTTTATAAAGATAATAGTTATATGTTATTTGGTGATGCTAAAGATATAATAAATAAAATTTTAAAAATTATCTAATAGTAAAGTTTACTCATTGTATATAAATAAAATACTAGAGTAAACTTTATAATTTATTAAAATAATATATTTTTTATATAAAAAAAATTATGGTCTTTTTACTGGAGATGTAGCATATCTTTTAGCTGCATGTCCTCCTGCACCTTTTTTATTTTTCGAATTAAATGATGAATTGATTAATTTATTATTAAAATAATTTGTAAAATTATTGTGTATTTTTTTACCATTTGGTAAAATATAATTTTTATATATTTTTTTTTTTGTCAAAAAATGATTATTTTTAATTTTAAAATGATTTTTATTAACAAAATCAGGAATAATTATATTTGTTTTAGATATTAAATTTTTTTTACAATGTAATTTTACTTTATCTAATATTATTTTATTAATTTTAACAGGATTTTTAAATTTATTAAATTCTATTTTATTTTCTATAGAAAATTTAGATATATTGTTTTTTTTATTATCAGTAAAAATATTACTTTTTTTAAAAATATTTTTGATATATTTTTTTTTATTAAAATAAGAGTTTTTATTTATTTGTATTTTTAAAAATTTTTTTAATTTTAAATTATTAAAATTATTTTGATTATTTTTTTCATTTTTATAGATTAATTTAGCATCTAATTTTACTGGTTTTAATGTATTTTTTATTATTTTTAAATTATAAATTGGCACAGTTTTTTTTTTATAAAAATTTAAAATTTCTTTTTCTTTATTTAAATTTATTTTATTTAAAGAATTATTAATATTTTGAGTTAAATTATTTTTTTTATTATAAAATAAATATTTATTAAATATATTTAAAATAATTTTATTTATAAATATTATTTTTTTGATAAAAAAATTTTTAAACTTCTTTAAATAAATCTTTTTTTTTTTTGAAAAATTAAATAATTTATATTTTTTAAAAAAAGAATGATTTTTTTTATCTATTATTGACTGATTATATACTTTTAATGTTTTAAGTCTAATATCTTTATTAATTAAAATTTTATTTGAAAATTTATTTTTAAAATAACGATAATTATTAATATTTAAATTTAATTTATTAATTTTTTTTATAAAAAAATAAACATTTTTTTTATCTTCTCCATGTTTAATTCTTAAAATAGAATAATTAGGTGTATTTAATTTATCATTAGGAATGATAAATGTTCTAATTTTTCTATTTTCAATTGCATTTACTACATTTCTTTTTTCATTTAATAAATAAGATGCTATTTTCACAGGAACTATAGCATATACTTCTTTTGTATTTTCTTTAAAAGATTCTTCTTCTATTAATCTTAAAATAGATAAAGATAAAGATTTACTATTTCTTAAATTACCATTACCTAAACATCTAGGACATAAATAATAACTAGATTCTTTTAAAGATGATTTTAATCTCTGACGTGACATTTCTAATAATCCAAATTTTGAAATATTATTTATTTGAATTTTAGCTCTATCTTGACGTATATTATATAATAATCTTTTTTCAATAGTTTGTTTATTTTTTAAAAGAGACATATCAATAAAATCTATAACAATTAATCCGCCTACATCTCGTAATCTTAATTGTCTAATAATTTCATCTGCAGCTTCTAAATTAATATTTAATGCTGTTTCTTCAATATCTATACCTTTAGTCGCTTTAGAAGAATTAACATCAACTGATGTTAATGCTTCTGTAGTATCAATTATAATTGATCCACCTGAAGATAATTCAACTTTTCTTTGAAAAGCAGTTTCAATTTGTGATTCTATTTGATAATGACTAAATAAAGGAATAGTTCCTTTATATAACTTAATTTTATGTTTTAAATCTGATCTTCCTAAAATATTAATATGTTTCTTAGCTAATTTTAATATTTTAGGATTATCAATTAAAATTTCATTAATATCTTGACATAAATAATCACGTAATGCTCTTATAATTATATTACTTTCCTGATATATTAAAAATGGGGCAGATTTATTTTTAGCTATTTTTTTTATTATTTCCCAATGTTTTAATCTAAATTTTAAATCTAATTTAAATGTTTCTATATTTTTTCCTAATCCAGCTGTACGAATAATTAAACTCATATTACTGGGTAAGTATAATAATGATAAAATTTTTTTTAAATATTTTCTATCATCACCTTCTATTTTTCTTGATATTCCACTTGAATTAGGATTATTAGGCATTAAAACTAAATAGCTTCCAGCTAAACTAATAAATGTTGTTAATGATGCTCCTTTATTACCCCGTTCTTCTTTATTTATTTGTACAATAATTTCTTTACCAATTAATAAAGAATTTTTAAAATTTAATTTATTATATAAAATTTGATTAGATAAATATTCTTCTGTAATTTCTTTAATTGGTAAAAAACCATGTTTATCTACTCCGTAATCTACAAAAACAGCTTCTAAACTTGGTTCAATACGTGTAATTTTACCTTTATATATATTAGATTTTTTTTGTATATTATTGGAATTTTCTATATCTAAATCATATAACCTTTGTCCATCAACTAAAGCAACACGTAGTTCTTCATGTTGAGTAGCATTTATTAACATTCTTTTCATAATGACTTACTCATGTATTTTTTTATAAATTAATTAATATTTTATATAAACATATAAAATTATATAATAAGAAAATTATATTTAATATTTAATGAATTGAATAGGTTAAAAACTAAAATATCAATTATTTTATAATAAAATATACTTTATAATTATGTATATTTTATAAAAATTTTATAAAAAATTATTTACTAAAATAATATTAACATAAATTTTTATTTTCAAATAATGATTTTATATGAAAGAATATTAAAAAAAATTAAATATTATTATATTTTTTGATAATTTTTAATTATATTAATATAATTATTAATTTATTTTTATAAATATTTTTTTGATATTATGTACAAAATAATAATTGTTTCATCTATTATTGATATACAGCGAATTGATAATTTTTTAATAAATAAATTTAAAAATGTACCTAAAAGTATGTTATATAGAATGTTAAGAAAAGGAAAAATAACAGTTAATAAAAAAAAAATACTACCTAATTTTAAAATTAAATCTCAGGATATAATAAAAATTCCTAATATATATATAAATAAAATAAAACCAATTAAATATAAATTAACTTTAAATAAAATAAATTTTTTAAAAAAAACAATTATTTTTGAAGATAAATATATTTTAGTTATAAATAAACCTTCTGGTATAGCAGTACATGGCGGTAGTGGAATTAACTATGGTATTATTGAAAATTTTAGATGTTTATTTAAACAAAAAAAATTTTTAGAACTTGTACATAGAATTGATAAAGAAACCTCTGGTATTTTATTACTAGCTAAAAAAAGATCATCATTAAAAATGTTACAAAAACAGTTAATGGAAAAAAAAATAATTAAAGAATATATAGCTTTAGTTAAAGGTAATTGTTTTGAAAAAAAATATATTTATATTAAAAATTTTTTATTAAAAGATTTTTCAAATAAAAAAATTAAAGTAAAAATAGATAATAAAGGTAAATATGCAGAAACTAAGTTTAAAATAGTTAAAAATTATAAAAATATTATGTTAATAAAAATTAATCCTATAACAGGTAGAACACATCAAATTAGAGTTCATATGTCTCATTTAAATTTTCCTATAGTTAACGACCAAAGATATGGTGATGATAATTTAAATTTTCAATTTAAAAAATATTATCATTTAGAGAGATTATTTTTACATGCTAAAAGTATTACATTTATACATCCAAAAAATAATAAAAAAATTAAAATTTTTGCTCCATTAAGTAAAGAATTAAATAATTGTTTATTAAAACTAAAATATAATAAATAATATTGCAAATATAAATAAACATATTTATAATAAAATTTATTTTAACGATATAATATAAAATATTATTTTATAATACAAAAGGTATATAAATAAATAATATGGCTGTACAAAAACATAAAAAATCAAGATCTAAACGAAATATGAGACGTTCTCATGATAAATTATCTAATAATAAAATTTTATTAATTAATAAAAAAACAGGGAAAAAATATTTATATCATCATATGACTGATGATGGTTTTTATAGAGGAAAACATATCATTAATAAGTTAAAATAAATATTTAATATAAAATATGAAAAAATTTGCTGCTATTTTTCCTGGCCAAGGAACTCAATTTACTGAGATGATATCTTGCTTATATATTAAATATAAAATTATAAGAGAAACTTTTTATTCTGCTTCAGAAATACTAGGATATGATCTGTGGAAACTTATTCAAAATGGACCATTAAAAAAATTAAATACAACATATTATACACAACCTGCAATTTTAGTTACATCTATAGCTATATATAAACTATGGATACAAAAAAATAATATATTACCAAGTATAGTTACTGGTTATAGTTTAGGAGAATATACAGCTATGGTATGTAGTAATCTTATTAGTTTTATAGATGCTATTAGAATAGTAGAATTTAGAGGGAAATTAATGTATAAAATAGCATCTAATTTAAATGATTTTAAAATTAATGGATATTATATGCAAACTATTATTGGATTAAAAAAAAAAAAATAGAAAATATTTGTAAAAAAATATCTATAAGTAATAATATTATATCAATATCAAATTACAATTCACCTAATAATATAACAGTTAGTGGAAATAAATTAGCAATAATTAAAGCTATTAAAATATTTAAATCTTTAGGTGCACATATAATCCCTATTAATATTAATATACCTTCTCATTCTCTATTAATGAAACCAATAGCATATAAATTTAAAATTTTTTTAGATAATATTATAATAAATAAACCAAAAATTCAGTTTATTAATAGTGTTAATTGTAAACATGAAAAATCATCTAAAAAAATTAAAAAAAATTTAGTAAAACAATTATATTCTACAATTAATTGGGTTGGATGTATAAATTTTATCGAAAAAAAAAACATATTTAATATAATAGAATTTACTCCTAAAAATATGCTTAAAAAAATATCACAACAAATTACAAAAAATATTAATATAGATTCAATTTATGATGTAAAAACATTTCTTTCAATATCAAAAAAATATAAAGTTTAAAATAAAATATATGTTAAAAAACATTAATTTCAAAAATAAAATAGCTTTAGTTACAGGTGCAAGTAAAGGAATAGGTTATAATATTGCTTATACATTAGCTAATTATGGTGCCTATGTAATAGGTACATCAACTAATATTAATGGAGTAAAAAAAATTAATAATTATTTAGGTAAAAATGGAATTGGTTTAATTCTTGATTTAAAAAATAGATTACCATATATTATTAACAATTTAATTAGATATATTATTAATAATTTTAAAAGAATAGATATACTTATTAATAATGCTGGAATTATATATGATAGACTTGTATTAAATATGACAGACTGTCAATGGAATGATGTATTACAAATTAATTTAACTTCTATTTTTAGAATTTGTAGAGAAGTCATTTATTATATGCTAAAAGAATCATTTGGTCGTATAATTAATATTGGATCTACTATCGGAAGTATTGGTAATATAGGACAAGCTAATTATGCAGCATCAAAAGCAGGGATTATAGGATTTAGTAAATCTTTAGCTAAAGAAGTAGCTTCTAAAGGTATTACCGTAAATGTTATATCTCCTGGTTATATCAAAACTAATATGACATTAAATTTTCAAAAAAAAAATCATGATAGTATCATAGCACAAATTCCATCTAAACGTTTTGGTTATCCTCAAGAAATAGCTGATGCTGTAATTTTTTTATCTTCTGAAAAAGCATCTTACATAACAGGAGAAATACTTAATATTAATGGTGGTTTATATATGGGATAATTATATTATTTTATTTTTTTGTAATAAATTATCTCAAATAATTTTATAGGAAAATACAACAATCATGAGTAATTCCATTACTAAACGTATTAAAAAAATCATTATTAATCAATTAGGAACAAAAAAAAATATTTTTCATTATTCTTCTTTTAAAAAAGATTTAGGTGCAGATTCTCTTGATACTATAGAAATTATAATGGCTTTGGAAGAAGAATTTAATATTGAAATTTTAGATGAAGATGCTGAACAAATTACTTCTCTTCAAGAAGCAATTAATTATATTAATAGTCATAAAAATAAAATTTAATTAGTATTATGGAATTTAGAGTAAAATATATTTTACTCTTTTCCATAAAATAAATATTATAAAATATAATTTATATAGAAGATATATAATGTTTAAACGTAGACGTGTAGTAATTACTGGTATTGGTATGATTACTCCCATAGGAAATTCAATAGAATCTAATTGGTTTAATCTTATTAATGGTAATAGTGGTATTAATTTTATTAATACTTTTGATACTAGTAAATATAAAACGAAAATTGCTGGATTAATAAAAAATTTTAAATATCATAATTATATTTCTGATAAAAAAAAAAAAAATATTGATTTATTTATTCAATATGGTTTAGTAGCATGTAAAGAAGCTATTAAAAATTCTGGTTTAATATTTCATAAATCTTATCACCCTAGATTTGGAATTTCTATAGGTTCTGGGTTAGGAGGTATGAATTTAATAGAAAAAAATACCGATATTTTATATCAAAAAGGTCCTAAAAAAATAACTCCATTTTTTATAACATCAACTCTTATGAATATGTTAACTGGAAATATTGCAATAAATTATAAAATAACAGGACCAAGTTTAACAATTAGTACTGCTTGTAGTTCTGGAATACATAATATTGGAATTGCTTTTAAAATTATCTCATATAATGATGCTGATGTAATGATAACAGGAGCTTCAGAAAAAGCTATTACTCCTTTAATTTTAAGTGGTTTTTGTGCAATGAATGCTTTGTCAAAAAGAAATAATGAACCACAAAAAGCAAGTAGACCGTGGGATAAAGATAGAGATGGATTTGTACTGAGCGATGGTGCTGGTATCATAATTTTAGAAGAATATAATCATGCAAAAAAAAGAAATGCGAATATTCTTGCTGAATTAGTCGGTTTTGGAATGAGTAATGATTCATTTCATATAACTTCTCCTCCTATAAATGGAGAAGGAGCGCAATTAGCAATGTTAAATGCACTTAAGGATGCTAATCTTAATCCTGAAAAAATTAAATATATAAATGCACATAGTACATCAACTATTTTAGGAGATATAGCTGAAGTAAATGCCATTAAAAAAATTTTTAAACATAATTGTTATAAATTATTTGTGAGTTCTACTAAATCAATTACCGGACATTTGTTAGGTGCTGCTGGTGCAATTGAATCTATTTATTCTATTTTATCTTTAAAAAATCAGATAGTACCTCCTACAATTAATTTAGATAATCCTGATAAAAATTTAGATTTAGATTTTGTTCCGAAAATTTCAAGAGATGTTCATAATATGAAATATGTATTATGTAATTCTTTTGGTTTTGGAGGAACTAATGCATCATTAATTTTTAAAAAAATATAATTTTTAATATTTAAAATTTTTATTTTTTTTTAAATTAATATAAAATTTATTTATAAAATATAAATTTTAAATAATTAAATATATATTCAATTATTAAAATATTGTTTATTTATAAAAATAAATATTATATATAATCTAATAATAAATATATTTTTTTAAAAAATAAAAATGAATAATAAAAAGTTTATTGTAGTAGAAGGTATAGATGGTGCTGGGAAATCTACTATTTGTAATTATATAATTAAATTATTAAATAATTCTAATATTAAAAATATCGTTAAAACACATGAACCAGGAGGTACTCCAATTGCAGAAAAATTAAGAAATATCATTAAATTTTCTAAAGGAGAAATATTTTCTTATAAAACAGAATTATTATTAATATACGCAGCTAGATTACAATTATTAGATAATGTTATAAGAAAAAATATTCATATTAATTGGATTTTATCAGATAGATATGATTTATCTACATTTGCCTATCAAATAGGAGGAAGAAATATAAATAAAAAAATTATATTATTTTTACAAAATTTTATTAATAATAATATAAAACCAGATATAGTTATTTATTTAGATGTAAATCCTATCATTGCTTTACAAAGAATAAAATTTAAAATATATGATAGAATTGAGAAAGAATCTATAAATTTCTTTTCTAAAGTTAGAAGTTATTATTTAAAAATAGCTAATAAAAATAAAAATATTAAAATAGTTAATGCAAATAATAATTTAAAAAATGTAAAATTATCAGTTAAAAAAATTATATATAAATTAATATCATCATAAAATGAAAAAATATCCTATACTATCATGTTATCCATGGTTAGATTATTTTTATAAAAAAATAATTTATCAGTTTTTAAATAAAAAAAATTATAAAGCTTATATTTTTTGTTCTTTAAATGGATTAGGTACAAGTACTTTAATTTTTTCTTTAATTAAATGGATTTTTTGTATAAATAAAAAAAAAATATATAGTTGTTCTAAATGTAAAAATTGTATTTTAATCGAAAAAAATATTCATCCTGATTTACATATTATTGAAAATAATAAAGAAAAAATTAGCATTAGTATAGAATTAATTAGAAATATAACTAATATTATATATAAATCATCTTATAAGGATGATGGTAAAATTATATGGTTTCCAAATGCTAGTAAATTAAATATTTCATCTAGTAATGCTATCTTAAAAATTTTAGAAGAACCTATTAATAATACTTGGTTTTTTATACAATGTAAAAATAAAAATGATTTATCACCGACAATATATAGTAGATGTCAATTTTGGTATATATATCCTCCAAATGAAAAAATAGGTATATTATGGTTAAAAAAAAAAATTAAAAATTATAAATTTTTTAAAAAAGAATCTATAAAAACTGCATTACGTATATGTAATAATGCACCAATTTATGCATATAAATTATTAAATAATATAATATGGGAAAAAAGAAGTATTTTGTATAATATTTTAGTTTCTTCTTTAGAAGAAGATATTATGAATTTATTATCTATATTAAATAATAAAAATATTTTGTTATATTTAAATTGGATTTATTTAATTTTATTAGATGTTATTAAAATGCATTTAAATGTAGATAAAAAATTTTTTTATAATTTAGATCAAATATATTTTATACATAAAATATCTAATTTAATTTTAATGGATAAAATCTTATTAATGACAAAAAAAATATTATTTTTTAATAATATTTTAATAAAAATTAATGCAATTAATCATGAACTAGTATTAATTAATTTATTATTTTCTTTAGAAAAAATATATAAATATAATAAATAATAATACTTATTAAATTTCATAATAAAATTAGGATATTTATAATGTTTAATAATACATTCGCTAATATGCAAAAAATAGGTAAATCTTTAATGTTACCAGTATCCGTTTTACCAATAGCAGGAATATTATTAGGTATAGGATCAGCTAATTTTTATTGGTTACCTCATATTGTTTCTAATATTATGGAAAAAACAGGTAGTTCTGTTTTTGCTAATATGCCATTAATATTTTCTATTGGAATTTCTCTAGGATTTACTCAAAATAATGGTGTATCTGCATTGGCATCTGTTGTCTCTTATGGTATTTTAACAAAAACTATTGAAGTTATGATACCTATTTTATTAAATAATAACTTAACACAAGAAATGGTAATTCAAAAACATCTTGCAGATACAGGAGTATTAGGTGGTATTGTGTCTGGTTCAATTGCAGCATATATGTTTAATCGTTTCCATAATATAGAATTAGTAGAATATCTTGGTTTTTTTTCTGGTAAACGTTTTATTCCTATTATTTCTGGATTAACATCAATCTTTATTGGTTTATTATTATCTTTTATATGGATTCCTGTAGGAAAATTTATACAATCTTTTTCATATTGGGCTGCGTATCAAAATCCTATTTTTGCATTTAGTATTTATGGAATTATAGAAAGAACTTTATTACCTTTTGGATTACATCATATTTGGAATGTTCCATTTCAAATGGAAATAGGTTCATTTATGAATATAGTTACTAAACAAATATATCATGGTGATATTGCTAGATATATAGCTGGAGATCCATCTGCAGGAAAATTGGCAGGAGGATTTTTATTTAAAATGTACGGATTACCTGGAGCAGCTTTTGCTATATGGCAAACATCAAAAAAAGAAAATAAAAAAAAAATTGGTAGTTTAATGTTATCAGCTGCATTAACATCTTTTTTTACAGGAATTACAGAACCAATAGAATTTTCATTTATGTATGTTGCACCATTATTATATATAATACATATTATTTTATCTGGTTTATCTTTTCCTATTTGTATAGTATTAGGAATGAGAAATGGAACAAGTTTTTCTCATGGGCTTATTGATTTTATTATTTTAAGTGGTAATGGTTCTAAAATATGGTTATTTCCAATAATAGGTTTTGTTTATTTAATTCTTTATTATTATATATTTAAAATAATAATTATTAAATTAAATTTACAAACTCCTGGACGTGAAAAAATACAAAGTAGTATATATAAAGATAATTATATAACATCAAATTATATTAAAAAATTAGTTGAAGCTTTTGGAGGAGGAAATAATATTACTAATTTAGATGCATGTATTACCAGATTACGTATAAGTGTGATAAATATCAAAAAAGTTGATATAAAAGAATTAAAATTATTAGGAGCTTCTGCTGTTATTATCGCTGGAAATGGTGTTCAAGCTATATTTGGTACTAAATCTGATAATTTAAAAACAAAAATGGATGATTTTATAAAAAAAAATAATTATAAATAAATACAAAACTATTATGAATAATAAAGAAAATATATTTCAACAAATTTTATCTAAAAAAATAATTACTGATATTATTTATAAAGATGATTTAGTAACAGCTTTTAATGATATTAAACCTCAAAGTCCAATACATATTTTAATAATACCTAATATTTTTATAAAAACACTTAATGATGTTAATCACAATCATGAATTAATTTTAGGTAGAATGTTACTAGTTGCATCAAAAATAGCTAAAAAAAAACAGATTAATAAATCTGGATATAGAATTGTTATTAATTGTAATAATCATGGAAATCAAACAATATTTTATTTACACATTCATTTATTAGGAGGAAGACAAGGTATAAAAATTTTTTTTTAAATTTTAAACATATTTTTTATTGCTATGTATTTAATAAAATACATAGCAAGATCATATTTTAATTTTATTTAAAAATATGTAGTATTAAATCTAATACTTTAGAAGAATATCCAGTTTCATTATCATACCAAGAAATTAACTTAAAAAAATTATTATTAATAGCTATACTTGCTTTTTTATCAAAAATAGATATTAATGTTGATCCATTAAAATCACTTGATACAACATCATCTTTTGTATATCCAATAATATCTTTCATATAATTATGAGAAGCAAATTTAATTACTTCATAAATATCTGATAATGTAGTTCTTTTTATAACTTTTACTGTAAAATCAACTACTGAAACATTAGCGATAGGTACTCTTAAAGATATTCCTGTTAATTTATTATTTAATTCTGGTAAAACAACTCCTACTGCTTTTGCAGCTCCAGTACTTGAAGGAATAATATTTTGATATGCACCTCTACCCCCTCTCCAATCCTTACTAGAAGGGCTATCTACTGTTTTTTGTGTTGAAGTTACTGCATGTATAGTAGTCATAAGACCATTTTCGATATTATAATTATCATTAATAATTTTAGCTAAGGGAGCTAAACAATTAGTAGTACATGAAGCATTAGAAATAATATCTTCTCCATTATAACTATTAAAATTTACTCCTCTTACAAACATAGGAATAGAATTATCTTTAGGAGGAGCTGTAATAATAACTTTTTTAGCTCCAGCAATAATATGTTTTTTTGCTAGTTCTTTTGTTAAAAAAATACCTGTAGATTCTACAACAACATCAATTTTTAAATCATTCCATTTTAACTTACTAGGATCTGATTCGGAAAAAATATGTATTATATTTTTATTTATAATAAAGCTATTATTATGAATTTTAATTTTTTTTTTAAAAGGACCATGTGTTGAATCATATTTTATCATATACGCCATATAATTTATTTCTAATAAATCATTAATAGCTATAATTTTAATTTTTGTATTTTTTTGAGCAGCACGAAAAAAAATACGTCCTATTCTTCCAAATCCATTAATAGCAACTCTAATAGACATATAATTATCTCCTATTTACTAATACAAAAAAATTATTTAAAATAAAATTTTTTAATTTATTTATAAATTTATACAACATATAAAGAATATATTTTTTGAGAATTTAAAGATTCTTCATTATTAAAAATGGTATTCATATAATTTTGCATTAAATTGAATAAAATAAATCTATTTGAATTCATTAAAAGATCTAATATAGAAAAAGTATTCGTATCTTCCCATTGTAGGTTTATTCTTTTGATTTTAGTTAATTGTGAAATTTTCATCATTGCACTATCAAAATCACCTATATCATCAATTAAACCATATTTTTTAGCATCTTTACCTAAAAAAATCATACCATTAGCTAATTTTTTAACTTGTTCAATAGATAAATGTCTTTGTTTAGAAATTAAATTAATAAATTTGTCATAACCATTTTTTATATTTAATTCTATTATTTTCTTTTCTATAGGAGATAATTTTTCATTTAGTGCAAGATTAAATCTTTCTGATATACTAACACCATCCCTATTAATACCAATTAAATTTAAAATATTATTAAAATTATTTACAACACCAAAAATACCAATAGAACCAGTTAAACTAACTGGATCAGCAATTATAAAATCAGCTATTGTGGAAATCCAATATGCTCCTGATGCAGCTACTTTACCCATTATAACTACTATTGGTTTATGTACTTTTTTTAATAAAGCTAATTCATTATAAATTGCTTGTGATGCTATGATATCTCCTCCTGGACTATTTATTTTTAATATTAATCCTTTAATTTGTGGATTTTTATAAACTTGATGTATTGCTTTTATAATAATGTCACTTCCATTATCACCATATGTTATAAGTCCATCTATTTTTATAACTGAAATATTACCATTATTTGGAGGGATACCATCATCTATATAAAATTTTATATAATCATTGATATTAATTTTATTATATGTATTTTTATTTTTATCCAAACCAAAATTTTGAATCATCTCTTCTTCAAAATCATTATGATCCGATATTTTATCTACTAATTTATTTTTTAATGCAAATTTAGTTAAATCACCATGAGATTCTTCTAAAGAAATTAAAAAATTTTGATCTGTAGGAAAAATTTCTTCTTTAGTTAATTTTCTATTAATTGAGACAGTGGTTAAATAATCATCCCATAAATTATTAATTAACTTATTCATAACAACTTTATTACAATTAGACATGTTGTTTCTGAAAAAAGGTTCTACAGCAGATTTATATTTTCCTACTCTAAATATATGAGTTTCTATTTTTAGATTTTGCAAAAATTTTTTATAAAAATTTTTTTTAATATTGAAACCATATAATTTTACACTACCATATGGTAATAAAAAAATTTTATTAGCAAAACTAGCTAAATAATATTGATTATGATGATATATATCTGAAATTGCATATATCTTTTTTCCAGTTTTTTTAAACTCATTTAAATATTTACCTATATATCTTAAAGATGGCATATCATCAATATTTAAATTATTAAGTTTTAGTATAATTCCATTTATATTTTTATCTTGTTTTGCATAATTTATAGCATAAGCTATATTTATAGTAGCATCATATCTTTTTTTATTTATAAACTTATCAAATAATTTGAATATTAAATTTTTTTTATAAAAAGGTTCATTATTAAAATTTTCATCAAAATTAATTTCTAATACTTGATGATTCTTTTTTAATATTCTATTATCTATATTGTTTTTATGATGAATATTATATATGTAATAACATAATAAAGATATTAATAATATAAAAATAATATTCATTATTAATGTTCTAGTAAAATTAATTAAGGACCATACATAACAACAAAAAAATTTTACTAAATTCAATAACTTAATCATTTTTCACCTATTTTTTTTTAAACAAAAATTTATTAAATATTTTTAAATTTTACCCAAATAGGAGCGTGATCTGAAGGTCTAATTAAATTACGAATAGAATATTCTATATCTGAATTAAAATAATATTTTATTAATGAATGAGTAATTAAAATATTATCAATTCTTAAACCTTTATTCATAAGAAATCCTTTCGACCTATAATCAAACCAAGAAAATTTATTATTTATTAAAGGATTCATTAATCTCCAAATATCAAATAAACCCCAATTAAGTAATTTATTAATATAAAATCTTTCTTTTGGTAAGAAAGAACATTTTCCTTGCTTTAGCCATCTTTTACGATTTTTTTCTCCTATGCCAATATCAAAATCAGAAATACTAATATTAGTATCTCCCATAATTATAATGTGATTTTTAGGATTTAGATTTTTTTTAATATAAAAATATAAACTTTTAAAAAAGTTAATTTTATAATGAAATTTTATATTATTATTTTGATTATCTCCTTGCGGACAATAACAATTTATAATTTTTATATTACCAATAGAACTATTTAAATCAATCATTATTAATCTTTTTTGATTTTTAAAATTTTTTAAAAAATTTTTTTCGATATGAAAAGGTATTTTTTTACTTAATAAAGCTACTCCATAATATTTTGATTGTCCACATATATAAACATTATATCCTAACTTATGTATTTTTTCTTTAGGAAAATTTTCATTATTTACTTTTATTTCTTGTAGTCCGATTATATCAGGTTTATATATTTTTATAATTAATTTTAATTGATGTATATGTGCTCTTACACCATTAATATTAAATGAAAAAATTTTCATAAAATTTAAATTTTAATTAAAATAACAATATTTTATTATAAAATAAGGATTTATAAAATTTTTTTTATAAAATAAATTTAAATAAAAAAAATAGTTTTTCTATTATTTTTTTCCAATATGGTCTTTTTATCCATAAATTATATTTTAATTTTTGCGATTTTAAAATATATTTATTTTGTAAACATAAAAGTGATTTATTAAAAATAATATCATCTATAATTAAATTAATTTCAAAATTTAAATAAATACTTCTTATATCCAAATTTACAGTACCTATAAAACTAATTTTTTTATCTATGATAATACTTTTTGTATGTAGAAAACCTTTTTTTAATTGATAAATTTTTACTCCTGATTTTAATAATTTATAAAAAAGAAATTTACTTGCCCAATAAATAAAAATTGAATCATTATACTTAGAAATAATAATTTTTACATTTACTCCTCTTTCAGAGGCAATACAAATAGCAGATAATAAATTATTACTTGGTATTAAATAAGGAGTTGTAATAATTAAACTTTTTTTAGATAAAAATATCGCTGTAATTAAAGAATTATATATTATTTTTTTAGATAATTGTAATCCTGAAAATACTACTTGTATTCTATTTATATCATTTTTATTTTTATTTTTATATTTAACTAAATTATTTTTTAATTGATTAATGGATAAAATATATTTTCCTGTTTCAATCTCCCAATCATATGAATAAATAATACTTATTGTATTGACAATAGGTCCTGTTATACGTACCATTAAATCAATGTATTTTATTACTTTAATATTTTTTTTTAAACATGTTGAATCAATCATATTCATACTACCAACATAAGCTATTTTATTATCAATTAATATTATTTTTTTATGTTGTCTTAAATCGATACGAGAAAGAAAACAATTAAAAATTGTAATTTTTAATGATTTAATAATATAAATACCAACTTGGATCATAAGTTGATACCAATAACTATAAAAAAATTTTTTACTTCCAATATAATCTAACATAATATAACATTTTACACCTCTTTTAGCTGCTAATATAATATATTTTGCAATTTTATTTACTAATCCTTCAGGAATCCAGATATAAAATACAATATGTATACTATGTTTTGCTAACTTTATATCTTTAATTAAAGATGTAAACAATTTTAATGATGATTCTAATAATTTTATAGAATTATTAGTCATACTAGATAAATTTTGTTTATTTTCACATAAGAGAAATAATGTTTGTATTTTTTTATTTATATAGATATTTTTCGTATATAATCCATAATATTCTTGTAATTTTTTTAACAAAATACTATAATGAGACCATATTTTCTTCGCTTTTTCAGATTTATACTGTGTTTTTGCATAGATTTCACCAAAAATAAAATAAATGATAATTCCTATTTTAGGAAAAATATACAGAATAAGGTACCATAGTACATAAGATTTTATATCTTTATGTTTAAGAAAAATTCTAATTATAATATAAATTTTTATTATAATATTAATATTTAATAAAATTAAATTTAAAAAATTAATCATACTAATTAAATATAATATTTTAAAAATATAAATTTTATTTATTTTAAAATATTAAAATTTTAAATTTTGAAAAGAAAATGAATAATATCACCATCTTGTATTATATAATTTTTACCTTCTATTTTCATTTTACCGAATAATTTTGCTTTTATTTTACTTTTATAAAGAATAAAATCTTTATAATGAATTATTTGTGCTCTGATAAAACCTTTTTGAATATCACTATGAATTTTTTTAGCAGCTAAAAATGTTGTTGTGCCTTTTGAAATACTCCATGATCTTGTTTCTTTGATCCCAACTGTATAAAAAGTATGTAAATTTAATAACTTAAAACTACAAATTATTATTTTTTTTAAATCATAATTATCATTTATTGATAATAATTTTTGTTTTTTGTAAAGATTTTTAATAGATATTTTTAAAATTAAGTAATTTTGATTAAGAATATTTATTTCTTCTGAAAAAAAATAATCTTTAGTATAAAGATTATTTTTGTCTATATTAGCAATAATAATTATTGGTTTAATTGTTAATAATTTTAAATTGTTTAAAAATTTTATTTCTTCTACATTTAACTTTAATAAATTTAATAATTTACCTTTTTTTAAATGAATTAAACAAATTTTAAATAAATATTCCCATTGATTGAAATATTTTTTATTATTTTTTTGAGAAATATTATGTTGTAATTTATATAATAAATTTATATCAAATTGAATAATTTCATTATTTATAATATAAACATCTTTTAATGGATTATATGATAAATTTAATATATTTTCATTTTTGAAACAACGTACTACATGAATTATAGCATTAACTTCCGATATATTATGTAAAAATTGATTTCCTAACCCTTCTCCTTTTGAAGCTCCTTTTATTAAACCAGCAATATCTACAAAAGTTACTGTTGATTGTATAGTTTTTTTAGATTTTACAATTTTAGATAAATAAAATAATCTATCATCAGGAACACTTACTATACTAGTATTTGGTTTTATTGTACAAAAAGGATAATTTAATGCATCTACATTAGATTTAGTTAATGCATTAAATAATGTTGATTTTCCCACATTTGGTAAACCTATAATACCACATTTTAATTCCATTATATTATCCTTATTATTTTTTAGAATGTAAATAATTAATTGCTGTATTATAATTACTTGTTTTAATTAATATTAATAAAGCTTTTATACTTTTTTTAATTGCAAAATTGATATTTTTTTGTTCAATATTAGTCGGGTAATTTAATACAAAATTATTTACTTGCATTTTATTTCCTGGGTGACCTATACCTATTCTTAATCTATAAAATAATGTATCATTAAAAAATTTAATAACACTATTAATTCCATTATGACCACCACTACTCCCTCCATATTTAAATTTTATAATTCCAGGTAAATAATCTAATTCATCATGAATAATTAAAATGTTTTTTAAAAAAATTTTATAAAATTTAGATACAATAAATATTGATTTTCCTGAATTATTCATAAACGAATTAGGTATTAATAAAATTATTTTTTTATTAAAAATATTAAGATAACCAATATATTCATTTAATTTTTTTATTTTTTCAAATTTTATATTAAATTTATTAGATAATTTTAAAACATAATTAGAACCTATATTATGACGAGTTTTAATAAATTTATTATTAAAATTATTACCTAATCCTACTATCATTTTAATATTATTCAAGTTATTACCTTATTAAGTATAATTTATTTAAACATTATAGAAATTGATTCTTCATTACTGATTCTTCTTATAGCTTCTGCAAGCATATAAGACAAAGTTAATACTCTAACATTATTTAATTTTTTTATCTTTTTTGTTAATGGGATACTGTCACAGACAATAATTTCATCTATTACAGAATTATAAATATTTTTAATTGCATCTCCAGAAAAAATAGCATGAGTAACATAAGCAAAAACTTTTGTAGCTCCATGATTTTTTAATGCTTTTGCAGCCTGACATAATGTTCCTGCTGTATCAATAATATCATCTATTAAAATACAATCTCTTTGATTAACATCTCCAATAATATGCATAATTTCACTACTATTAACATTAGGTCTTCTTTTATCTATTATAGCCATATCTGTACCATTAAATAATTGTTTTGCTATAGATCTTGCCCTTATTACACCTCCAATATCAGGTGAAACTATAATAGGATTATTATATGTATTTTTTGATATATCTCTTAAAAAAATAGAACTTGCAAAAACATTATCAACAGGAACATTAAAAAATCCTTGAATTTGTTCTGCATGTAAATCTACTGTTAATATCCGATTAATACCTACTCGAGATAAAAAATCAGCTATTACTTTTGCAGTAATAGGCACTCTTGCAGAACGTATTCTTCTGTCTTGTCTAGCATAACCAAAATAAGGAATAACTGCAGTTATTCTTCCTGCGGAAGCTCTTTTAAAAGCATCAATCATTATAATTAATTCAATTAAATTATCATTTGTAGGATTACAAGTAGATTGAATAATAAAAACATCACTTCCTCTTATATTTTCATTTATTTTTACAGATATTTCTCCATCACTAAATTTACCTACAAATATTTTTCCTAAATTAATATATAAGTGATTAGCAATTTTTGTTGCTAATTTAGGAATAGCGTTTCCAGAAAATAATTTCATATTAGTCATAAAATTCCTTATAATTATATTTGTAATTATACTCAAAATATATATATTTAAAATATTTAAAAATTAATAAAATTTAATAATTTATATAAAATATTATAATATATTATTATGCAATGTTAATATTATCGTTAATAAGAATATTATTCTTACATAACAATATTATTATGTTTATAATAAGAAATATTTTATTTATAAATTTTTAAATATTAAAATCATAATTATGAATTCTTATTTTCTTAAAAAACTTAATATTTTATATAATAGATATTATGATATATCAAAAAAATTAAGTGATTGTAAAACATATAATAATAATAATTGTTTACGTAATTTATCAAAGGAATATTCCCAATTATCTAATATAATTAAATTATTTAAAAAATGGAAAAAATTACAATTTAATTTAATTAATAATAAAATTTTATTAAAAGAAAAAGATAAAGAAATACATCTAATGGTATTAGAAGATATAGAAAATATTAAAAATAAAAAAAAAAAAATAGAAAAAATACTATATAATTTACTTACTCCTAAAAATAAAGAAGATGATCGTAATTGTTTTTTAGAAATTAAAGCTGGTTCTGGAGGAAATGAAGCAGCAATATTTGTAAAAAATATTTCAAGAATGTATATTAGATATGCAGAAAAAAAAAAATGGAAAACAGATATTATTCATGTCCATTATAGTGAAAATAATAATGGTTTTAAAGAAATTATTTTAAAAATTACAGGAATAGGAGTGTATGGAAAATTAAAATTTGAATCAGGAGGTCATAGAGTACAAAGAATTCCTGAAACAGAATCACAAGGAAGAATACATACTTCTACCTGTATTATTGCTGTTATGCCTGAATTATTAAAAACAGAAATTTTAAAAATAAACAATCAAGATTTAAAAATTGATACGTTTAGATCTTCAGGAGCTGGAGGACAACATGTTAATACAACAGATTCTGCTATAAGAATTACTCATATTCCTACTGGAATTGTAGTAGAATGTCAAGATGAAAGATCTCAACATAAAAATAAATCAAGAGCTTTATCTGTTTTAGCTGCAAGAATAAATAAATTAGAAATAGAAAAAAAAAATAAAGATAATGCAATAAAAAAAAAAATCTTATTAGGTAGTGGAGATCGTTCTGATAGAAATAGAACATATAATTTTATTCAAAAAAGAATAACAGATCATCGTATTAATTTAACAATTTATAAATTAAATGAAATTATGGATGGTGACTTAGATATTTTAATCAAACCAATAATTCATCAATATATTAACAATAAATTATAATTTATTATAAACATAACTAATGATTATTAGTCAATATTTAGAATATTCTTACAATATTTTAAAAAAAAATAAAATTTTAGCATATCAATTAGAATCAGTTATAATATTATCTTTTGTTTTAAAAAAAACTAAATCATGGATTTATGGTTTTAGTGAAACAAAAATAAATAATAAACAATTAAAAACATTACAAAATTTTTTAAAAAGAAGAATTAAAGGAGAACCTATAGCATATTTATTAGGTTTTTGTGAATTTTGGTCATTAAAAATTAAAATATCTCCTTATGTTTTAATACCTCGTAAAGATACAGAAATATTAGTAGATATTGTTTTAAAAAAAATTAATATTAATACAAAAAAAATATTAGATTTAGGTACTGGAAGTGGTGCTATATCATTAGCAATTGCTTCTAAATATAATTTTATTAATATTACTGCTACAGATATTTCTAAAAAAATTATTAGTTTAGCTAAATATAATGCCAATAAATTACATATTAATAATATTAATTTCTTAATAAGTAATTGGTTTAGTAATTTAAAAAATAATAAGTTTGATATTATAATGAGTAATCCTCCTTATATAAGTTGTTTTGAATATTTACTTTTAAAAAAGACACTAAAATTTGAACCAATTAAGTCATTAATATCTTTTAATAATGGATTAGCTGATTTATATCATATTATTTTACATTCTTTTAAATATTTAAATAATTATGGTTGGTTAATATTAGAACATGGATATACACAAGGATATATTTTAAAAAAAATATTTAAAAATAATCAATTTAAAAATATTATGCAATATCATGATATACAACAACATTACAGAGTTATTTGTGGACAAAAAATATTATATTAAATTATATAAAATATTAATTTATTAAATATAATTTTTTATAAAAAATATTTTCTTTAAAAAGAAATTTAAATTAATATTTTTAATATATTTAAAAGAAAATTTTTGTTATTATAATAATATATTTACTATTATGAAAGTAAAAAATGGAACAAAATGATAAATCTAAAAAAGTAAATTTATCTAATAAGATTAAATTATTAAAAATAGATCATAGAATTATAGGAAAAAAATTAAATCTATATCATTTTCAAAATGAATCTCCAGGAATGGTTTTTTGGCATAATAATGGTTATGTTATTTTTAAAGAATTAGAAAAACTTTTACGGTTAAAACTAAATAAATATAATTATTTAGAAGTAAAAACTCCTTTGATAACTGATTTTTCTATTTGGGAAAAAACAGGTCATTGGAAAATTTATAAAGAAGCTATCTTTACTACTTTTTCAGAAAATAGAAATTATTGTATAAAACCAATGAATTGTCCTGGACATATTCAAATTTTTCAACAAAAATTAAAATCATATAGGGATTTACCTTTAAGAATTGCAGAATTTGGAATTTGTCATAGAAATGAACCATCTGGTTCTTTACATGGTTTAATGAGATTAAGAAATTTTACACAGGATGATGCTCATATTTTTTGTACAAAAAAACAAGTTACAAAAGAAATAGAAAATTGCATTAATATGATGTATGATATATATCATATTTTTGGATTTAAAAAATTTCTTGTAAAATTATCTACCAGACCAACAAATAAAATTGGTAATAATATAATTTGGGATAAAGCAGAACAAGATTTATCTTATATTTTAAAAAAACTAAATATTAAATTTGAATATCAAAAAGGAGAAGGTGCTTTTTATGGTCCTAAAATAGAATTTTCTTTTTTTGATTGTTTAAATAGAGAATGGCAATGTGGTACAATTCAATTAGATTTTGTATTACCTAAATGTTTAAATTTATTTTATATCAATACTAAAAATAAACATAGTATTCCAGTAATAATTCATCGTGCTATTTTAGGTTCATTAGAAAGATTTATAGGTATTCTCATTGAAGAATTTTCTGGATATTTACCTATTTGGTTAGCTCCAGTACAAATAATAATTTTAAATATCAGTGAAAAACATAATAAATATGTTATAAAAATATTTGAAATTCTTAAAAAAAATAATTTTCGCGTAAAATATAACATAAAAAATCAAAAAATTTCATTTAAAATTAGGAAATATACTATACAACATATTCCATATATTTTAATTTGTGGAGATCAAGAAATTAAAAATAATAATATTTCTGTAAGAGATTGTTTTGGTAAAAGTTTGGGATTTATGAAAATTCATGATATTATTAATAAAATAAAAAAAGAAATTAATGATTATTATATTAATAAAAGAAATTAAGAGAGGTAAAATATTAAAATTGGAAAAAGAAATATACAATTATTACGACCTAATAAAATTAATGAAAATATTAGAAGTAAAATTGTAAGATTAATAGGATTAAATGGTGAACAAATTGGTATAATTAATATAAAAGAAGCTTTGATAAAAGCAAAAAACACCGGATTTGATCTAGTTGAAATTAGTCCTATTTCTGTACCTCCTGTTTGTCGAATAATGAATTATGGTAAATTTTTATATACGAAAAATAAAGCATCTAAAGAACAAAAAAAAAATCAAAAAATAATACATTTAAAAGAAATTAAATTTCGCCCAGGAACAGATACAGGAGATTATAAAGTTAAATTACGTAATTTAATTCGTTTTTTAAAAAAAGGAGATAAAATAAAAGTTACTTTAAGATTTAGAGGAAGAGAAATGGTTCATACAAAACTTGGATTTTCTATGTTAAATCGTATTAAAAATGATTTACAAAATTTAGCTATAGTAGAATCATTTCCATCTAAAGTTGAAAGTAGACAAATTATAATGATTCTAATACCAAAAAAATAATTATTAATGAATAAATTTGGATTTTAATAATATGAATAAATTAAAGACAGTACGTAGTGTTGCTAAACGTTTTAAAAAAACAGGTAATGGTTTTTTTAAACATAAACAAGCTAACTTAAGACATTTGTTAACAAAAAAAAGTACAAAAAAAAAAAGATCTTTAAGACAGAAAAAAATAGTGACCAAAGGAGATTCATATTCATTAAAAATTTGTTTACCTTATTTATAAAAAAAGTAAACATATAAAAAATATAATAATTACAGGAATTCAAATTATATGGTAAGAATTAAACGTGGAGTTACTGCAAAAGCAAGACATAAAAAAATAATTAAACAAGCAAAAGGATATTATGGATCAAGATCTAGAACTTATAGATCTGCTTTTCAAGCAGTAATTAAATCTGGACAATATTCATACAGAGATAGAAAACAAAAAAAAAGAAAATTTCGTCAATTATGGATTATGAGAATTAATGCAGCAGCACGTAAAAAAAACATATCTTATAATCATTTAATTTTTAAATTAAAAAAAAATAATATTAATATAAATAGAAAAATTTTAGCTGATATGGCTACATTTGATTATTTATCTTTTGAAAAATTAATGAATTTTAAAAGTAATTAATTTAATAAATATAATGTATTAAATTAAATATACTTTTTCTTATATATAAATATTTATATTATATTATATTAATGAGCATATTTATATGTTATTTGATAATATAGTTGTTATTGCAAAAAAAGAAATTTATGCAGTAAAAAATATTAATGATTTAAATAAATTAAAAATTAAATATTTAGGTAAAAAAGGATATATTACAGTACAATTTTTATCAATAAAAAATTTAAATAAAAAAGAAAAAATTAAAAAAAGTATTATATTTAACAAACAAAAAAAACAAATACAAACAATAATAATAAATCGTAAAAAAGAAATAGAATTAGAAAAAAATGATAAAAAATTTTTAAATCAAAAAATTGATATTACATTACCAGGAAAATATATTAAAATTGGTTCTGAACATCCTATAAAAAGTATAATTAATGAAATTGAAGACTTTTTTATAAATATTGGTTTTAAGATAGTGACAGGACCAGAAATAGAAGATGTTTATCATAATTTCGATGCATTAAACATTTCAAAAAATCATCCAATAAGAAAAGAACAAGATACATTCTGGTTAGATAAAAATATTTTATTACGTACTCAAACTTCTAATATACAAATTAGGACAATGAAAAAAGAAAAACCTCCTATACGTATATTAACTTCTGGTAAAGTATATCGTAATGATTACGATAGTAATCATACACCTATGTTTCATCAAATAGAAGGATTATTTATTGATAAAAAGGTAACTTTTACTAATCTTAAAGGGACTTTAAGCTTATTTCTAAATTTTTTTTTTAATAAAAAATATAAAATACGTTTTCGACCTTCTTATTTTCCTTTTACAGAACCTTCTTTAGAAGTAGATATTTTAAATAAAAATAAACAATGGATAGAAGTTTTAGGAGCAGGAATGGTACATCCTAATGTATTAAAAAATATTAAAATAAATTTTTCTAAATATTATGGATTTGCATTTGGTTTAGGAATAGAACGATTAGCTATGTTACGTTATAATATTAATGATATTCGTTTATTTTATGAAAACGATATACGTTTTCTTAAACAATTTAAATTTAATAATTTTATATGATAAAATTTAGTGAATCATGGTTAAATGAATGGTTAAATTATGATAAAGACATTGATTATTTATCAGAAAAAATAACAATGTTAGGATTTGAAGTAGAAAAAATTGAATATTTAAAAAAAAATATAAATTTTAATAATATTTATGTAGGAGAAATAGTTGAATGCTATTTATATAAAACAGATCCTAAAATTTATAAATTAAAAATTTTAGTTAATAATGGGAAAATATTAAAGATATTTTCTAATATAAATAATCTTAAAAATAAAACTAAAATTATTTTAGCAACTAAAAATTCATCTTTATATAAAAAATATATTAATACCCTAGAGTATTCTTTTTTATTAAAATCAGAAGGTTTATTATGTTCTAACAAAATTTTTAATTTATATGAAAATAATTTTTTTAAAAAAAATATTATTAAATTACCTAATAATAGTCTTAATGGAGAAGATGCAAATAAGTATTTGTATATAACTGATAATATTTTACATATTAATATACCGACTAATAGACCAGATTGTTTAAGTATATTAGGATTTACAAGAGACTTATCTGTTTTAAAAAAAAATTTTTCTTTTAAAAAACCATATATTAATAATTTAGGTAAAAAATCAAAAATATATAAAATTAATATTAATTTTAATAAAAATATCGATGATATATTATATCAATATAACTATTGTATAATTAAAAATATTAATTTAAACAAAGAAATCCCATTTTATATTAAAAATAAATTATTACAATCTGGAATTAATATTATATCAGAAAATCCATTATTAAATATTTATAATTACATAATTTTAGAATTAGGATATCCAATTCAATTTTATGATTTTAATAAAATTCAAGGAAATATTTATATAGAAAGTAACAAACAAAATAAAAATAATTTTTTAAATTTTGAAAATCAAAAAATAAATTTAATAAATGATAATTATCTATTATTAATAAAAGATAATCATAAAATAATTTCTATACCAGGAATAATACAAAATAAAGAAGTAATTGTTAACTTAAAAACAAAAGATATTTTTATAGAATGTTTATTTATAAAAAAAGAATATTTTGATTTTTTACTTAATAAAAATTCTTATTTTAATAATAAAAATAATATTTATTATAGATTTCTAGATCCATATCTTCAACAAGAAGTTATAATAAGAACAGTAAATTTAATTTTAAAAATATTTGGTGGAAATAGAAGTAAAATTCATACAATAAATATTAACAATATTAATTATATAAAAAAAAAAATTAAATTATCATTTCAACATATATATAAAATTTTAGGTTTTAATATCTTAAAAAAAGATATAATTGATATTTTAAATAAATTAGGTTTTTTAATAATAAAAAAAACAGTTAATAACTGTTTAATTAAAATACCTAGTTGGCGCAATGATATAAAAATTGAAGAAGATTTAATAGAAGAAATTATACGTGTATATGGATATAATAAAATTCCTAACAAAATAAAAATATATTTAATTAAAAAAAATATTTTAAATAAAAAAAATGTAAAATTAAAATATACCAATATTAATTTTAAAAAGATTAAAAATATTTTAATTAATAAAGGATATCATGAAGTAATTAATTACAGTTTTATTGATCCTAAAATACAATCAATATTATATCCTAATATAAAACATATAAAAATTAATAATCCTCTTACAACTGAAACATCAGTTATGCGTAATTCTTTATCATATGGACTGATAAATAATATTATTTATAATCAAAATAGACAACAAAAAAATTTACGTTTTTTTGAATATGGATTATGTTTTTTAAAAAATTTAAATGAAAAAATCGGCATTTCTCAAAAATTAATGTTATCTGGAATAACAAATGGAAATTTATATTCCAATTATTGGAGTGAAAAAAAAAAATTAATCAATTTTTATGATATTAAAGGTGATATAGAACATATTTTTAACTTTTTTAATAAATCTAATATCATAGAATTTCGTCCACAGTATGACATCAAAATATTACATCCATATATAAGTTCATCAATATATTTTAATAATATATATATTGGTTATTTAGGAATGTTACATCCTAAATTAATTAATTTTTTTAATATAAAATATGATACTTTTTTATTTGAAATTTTTTTTAATAAAATTATTATTAATAATAATTTCAATTTTAAAAAAATTATTAATCTTCCAATAAATAAAAGAGATATATCTTTTTCTATAAAAAAAAATATATATTTTATAGAAATTTTATCTTTTTTAAAAAAACTGAAATTAAAAGAAATAATAAAAATAGATTTAATTGATATATACCAAGGGAATAATATTCCTAGAGGATACAAAAATATTACTTTAAGTTTATTTATACAAAATAAAGATCATACATTAAAAGAACAAGAAATTAACAACATCTTAAATAAATGTATTTTAGAATTAAAAAATAAATTTCAAATTTTATTAAGAGATAAAATTTATATATATAATAAAAATTTTTAATTTATATATAAATTAATTTTATTAATCAAAGTTTTTTTATTATAAATAATATATATTACTATTATAATAAATAAATTTTCTTTATAAAAATATGTTTACAGGTATCATTCAATCTATAGGTATAATTCAAAATATTATTTTTAAAAACAATTTGTATTTTCTATATATAAAAACAAATAAAAATTTTATAAAAAATTTAAAAATAGGAGAATCTATTTCTAATAATGGATGTTGTTTAACAATTATTAAATTATATAATAATATAATGATTTTTAATATAATTAAACAAACATTTAATAATACAACTTTTAAAAAAGTAAAAATTGGAGATCATGTAAATCTTGAAAAACCTATAAAAATTAATAATTTTATAGGAGGACATATAGTTTCTGGACATATTACTAGTATAGCTATTATTACTAATATTAAAAACTATACTTCTTTTAAAATTTTATGGATAAAACTGAAGAATAGTTTACATATGAAATATATTTTAAAAAAAGGATCTGTTTGTATAGATGGTGTAAGTTTAACAATAGATAAAAAATTAAAAAATAAATTTAGTGTAAATATAATACCAAAAACATTATCTAAAACTACATTATCTACAAAAAATATTTATAATTATGTAAATATTGAAACTGATATACATACTAGAATTATTATGAAAACTGTAGAAAGATTATTTAATAATATAAAATATTTAAAAAAAAATAATAAAAGGAATATGAATGTTAAAAAAAAATAAAATAAATATTATAGAAAAGTTAGAAAATCGTAATATTTTATATCAAGTAACTAATAAAATTATTTTATCTAAAATTTTAAATGAAACAAAGATTAATCTTTATTGTGGTTTTGATTTAACTGCAGATAGTTTACATATAGGTCATTTAATACAATTAATTGTACTTAAATATTTTCAAGAATTAGGACATAAACCAATAATTTTATTAGGAGGTGCTACAAGTTTAATTGGAGATCCTAGTTTTAAATTAAAAAAAAGAAAAATTAATCCAATAGATCATATAAATATGTGGTTTCGGAAAATTAGTTCCCAATTAAATAATTTTTTAGATTTTAATTGCGGTAAAAATAGCGCAATTATAATTAATAATTATAAATGGTTTCATAAAATGAATATTTTATTCTTTTTAGAAAAGATCGCAAAATATTTTAGTGTAAACCATATGATAAATAAAGATGCTATAAAAAAGAGAATGATGAGTAATGATATTGAAGGAATTTCTTTTACTGAATTTTCTTATAATTTATTACAATCATATGATTTTGCTTACTTAAATCAAAATTTTAATGTTATACTCCAAATTGGAGGTTCAGATCAATGGGGACATATTGTATCAGGAATAGATTTAATCAAAAAAATAAATAAAAAAAAAGTTTTTGGATTAACTACTAATTTAATTATTAAAAATGATGGAACAAAATTTGGAAAAACTGAAAAAAAAACTATTTGGTTAGATTCTCAAAAAACTAACCCATATAAATTTTTTCAATTTTGGTTAAATATACCAGATTCTATTGTATTTAATTTCTTAAATATGTTTACTAATTATGAATCAGAAATTATTAATATTTTTAATAAAAAAAAAAACAATATTAAAAAAAATAGTCCTCAATATCTTCTTGCAGAATATATGACTAAAATAGTACATGGAGAAAATAATTTAATTATATCAAAAAAAATAACTAATTTACTTTTTTATAAAAATATAAATAATTTTTCAGAAAATGATTTTTTAATATTACTTAAAAATATTAAAAATATTTGTTTAGAAAATAAAAATATTGATTTAATATCAATATTAATTTTAAGTAAATTTGCGTCTTCTAAAAATAAAGCATCTATTTTAATTCAATCAAAATCTATATATATCAATAATGAAAATATATCTCATGTTACATTTTTATTTACAAAATATCACAAAAAATTTAATCATTTTTCTCTTTTACGTAAAGGTAAAAAAAATTTTTGTTTAATTTATTGGAAATAAGAAAAAATTTTATGTTTTTAATTATAAAATCTCTATGCGTTCTAGAGGATTTGAACCTCTGACTTTCACCATGTCATAGTGACACTCTAACCACTGAGTTAAGAACGCATATAAAGATTAAAGCTTATTATATATCATCTATATTTAATAATCAATTTTTTGTATTTTTAAAATACGTAATATAATTAATATTACTGCAATAATCAAACCAATAATAAATCCAATCCAAAAACCAGAAGGACCCATATGATGGGTAATTAAATTAGTAATAGATAAAATATAACCAATAGGTAAACTAATAATCCAATAAGATATAAATGTAATTAAAAAAATAAATTCAGTATCTTTATATCCTTTTAAAATACCTGAACCAATTACTTGAATAGAATCTAAAAATTGATAAATAGATACTAATAATATTAAATTTGATGATAAATGTATAATATTTTTATTACTATTATATAGTGAAGCAATTTTATTTTTAAAAAAAAAACTTAATAAAATAATAATAATAGATATTATTATACCTATAATTTGTGAAATCCAACTAATAGTTTTTGCACTATCTTTATTACCTAAACCTAAATAAAATCCTACTAATATAGTAGTTGCAATACTTAAAGATAAAGGAATAATAAAAACTAAAGAACTAAAATTTAAAGCTATTTGATGACTAATAATATCATCTATCCCCATTTTAGATGATATTAATAAAGATACAATACTAAATAATGTAATTTCAAAAAAAATAGATAATCCAATAGGTAAGCCTAATTTAAATATTTTTTTTAAAATTTTAAAATTAGGTTTATTAAATAAACTAAAACATCTTATTTTTTTAAAATAAGTAGATTTAAACATCCATATTATGGTTATAAAAAATAATATCCAATATATTAATACTATAGATATACTACACCCTAAAATACCTAATGGAGGTATATAAAAGAAACCATAAATAAAAATATAATTAACTGGTATATATATAATTACTCCAATCCAACTAATAATCATATCAGGTATAATTAATTTTAATGATACACATAAACAACGTAATATTTGTAAAAATAAATATCCCGGAATACTCCAAATAATTATATTTAAAAATCTTTTTATTTTAAAAATAAATAATATATTATGAAATAATAAAAATATTAAAAAATTTATTTTATATAAAATAAACATCATTATACATGATAAAATTATTGCTAATAAATATGATTGTTTAATATAATTTATTATTTTTTTTTGATTATTAGATATATATAATTTTGTAATAATAGGTATTAAAGATAAAAAGATACCATGTCCAAATAATATTATTGGTAACCAAATTGACGTTCCTATTGATAATATGGCAATATCAGTTTTATCAAAAGAATTAGACATGATAAGATTTATCATACTTATTAAAAGATAAGCTATTTGTGTTAAAATTATTGGTATAGCAATATTCAATAATTTTTTTATTTCAATTAAATATTTTTGCACATATCTCCTCTTTTAGATGTTAATATTTATTAAAAAAATTTTACTTTTAAAAAAATTTAAATTATTATATATAATTATTTTAATTTTTTTATTATTATAAATAAAGTAGAAAATTTTATGCAAATTTTTGATAAAATTAAAAAACAAATTAATAATAATCATATAATTTTATATATGAAAGGAGATCCTGAAAATCCTCAATGTGGTTTTTCTGATAGAGCTGTTAAAATTATTTTATTTTATAAAATTAAATTTACTTATATTGATGTTTTAAAAAATCCTGATATTAGAAAATATTTACCAAAATATGCTAATTGGCCAACATTTCCTCAACTATGGATTAATAATAAATTAATAGGAGGTTATGATATTTTATATACATTACATAATAATGGTAAATTAAAAAATATTTTAAATTTTGAAAAAGATTAGTTTATATATTTAATTCAAATTAGGAACGAATAGGAGGCCATCCACCTTTTTTTTTCCATTTATTAACTAATTTACAAAATAATTCAGCAGTACGATTTGTATCATATAAAGCTGAATGTGCTTGAGTACTATCAAAAGATATATTTAGTGCAAGACAGGATTTAGCTAAAACAGTTTGACCTAAAATTAAGCCACACATTGAAGCTGTGTCAAATATTACAAAAGAATGAAATGGATTATATTTTTCCATTTTTGTTCTTTTAATAGATTCCATAATAAAACTATGATCAAAACTAGCATTATGTGCTACTATAACTGCTTTTTTACATTTATTTATTTTTATATCTTGAGAAATTTTTTTAAAAATAATTTTTAAAGCTTCTTTTTCAGTTATAGCACCTCTTAAAGAGGTGTTAATATTAATACCATTGAATGCTAATGCTTCTGGAGAAATATTAGAACCCTTAAATGGTAAAATATGAAAATGTAATGTTTTATTTTTCTTTAACCAACCATTATGCATTTTTAATGTTATTAGACTTATTTCTAATATAGCATTATATTTAGAATTAAATCCTGAAGTTTCTATATCAATTACAACAGGATAAAATCCTCTAAATCTATAAGATAAAAGGTCTAATTTTGATAAATTATTCATTTTTATTCTTTAAAATTTTATTTAAAAATATTTCATATTAATATTATATACATAAATAAGTTATACTTTTATAAAAAAAAATACAAGTATAAAATATTTTATATATATTCATATTTTAAAAGATATTAATATTTTTAATAAAATTATTTTAAATAAAAATAATTTTAGTGAATTAAAGGCGATAAAATGTTAAAAAAAATAATTAAATTTAAAAAAAATAATTTTTCATTTTATGTAATTTATTTATATAATAATGAACCTGAACTTATATTTAATGAAATTAAAAAAAAAATAAATCATTCTCCTATATTTTTTAAAAAAATATCAGTTATTATTAATATTTATCATATAAAAAATGAAATAAATTGGGAAAAAGTTTATAATGCTATTATTGCTACAGGAATTAATATTATAGGAGTAAGTGGGTGCAATAATAAAAATATAATTAAAAATATAAATAATACTGGTTTACCTATTTTATTTACAAATAATAAAGATAATAAAAAAATTAATAATATTGATATTAAAAATCAAAACCATATTACTAATAATAAAATACCAAAATCTATTATTAAAATAATAAAAGAAAAAAGATCATTATCATCAAATAAAAATATTACTTTTAATAAAAGTAAAATTATTTTAAATCCTATTAGATCTGGACAACAAATTTATGCTTATAATAGTGATTTAATTATTGTAAATAATGTTAGTACAGGAGCTGAATTAATAGCAGATGGTAATATTCATATTTATGGTTTTATGAGAGGGAAAGCTTTATCTGGAGCTAATGGAGATAAAAATTGTCAAATTTTTTGTAATCAATTATTTGCTGAAATGTTATCTATTGCTGGTGAATATTTACTTCAGGATCAAATTCCTGATAAATTTTTAGGAAAATCATCAAGAATATATTTAAAAAATAAAGTATTAACAATAAAATCATGTAATTAACTTTTATTTACATTTAATATTAAAGGAAATTCTAATGCGTATAATTGTTGTTACTTCAGGTAAAGGGGGAGTAGGTAAAACTACTTCGAGTGCTGCTATAGCTACAGGATTAGCTAAAAATGGTAAAAAAACAGCTGTTATTGATTTTGATATTGGATTACGTAATCTTGATTTAATCATGGGATGTGAAAGAAGAGTTGTTTATGATTTTATTAATGTTTTACAAGGAGAAGCAACATTAAATCAAGCACTAATAAAAGATAAACAAAATAAAAATTTATATATTTTACCTGCTTCACAAACAAAAAATAAAGATGCCTTAACTTATAAAGGAGTAGAAATAATTTTTAAAAATTTATATACTATGAATTTTGATTTTATAATTTGTGATTCACCAGCAGGAATTGAAACTGGAGCTTTAACTGCATTATATTTTGCAGATGAAGCTATTATTACTACTAATCCTGAAATTTCTTCTATTAGAGATTCCGATAGAATATTAGGTATTATTTCTTCACAATCAAAAAGAGCTAAATATAGTGAAGAACCTATAAAAGAATATTTATTATTAACACGTTATAATCCTATTAGAGTAGATTGTGGAGATATGTTAAGTATTGATGATATTGTGGAAATTTTAGGAATTAAAATAATAGGTGTTATTCCCGAAGATCCTTTAGTTTTAAGAGCATCAAATCAAGGTAAAAGTATAATTTTAAATAATAATTCTAATGCTTCACTAGCATATAATGATACTGTAAAACGTTTATTAGGAGAAAAAATTCCTTTACGCTTTATAAAAATTAAAAGAAAAAATTTTTTACAACGTTGGTTTTGGAGATAATATGAATTTTATTAATTTTTTTTTATCAAAAAAAAAAAAAACAGCTAATATTGCGAAAAAAAGATTACAAATTATTATATCAGAAGAATCAAAAACAGGATATATATATCCTTGTTACATAACACAATTAAAACAAGAAATATTAAAAGTAATTTCCAAATATGTTAAAATTAATCCAAATATGATTAATATAGAATTAGATGATAAAAAAAAAAATATATCAAAACTAGAACTAAATATTACATTACCTAAAACAAAAAAATATATTAAAAAAAATATTAAATAAAAGTTATTTTTAAAATATATTTTTAATATAATTAATTTTATAGTCTTTTTTTATTTTTTTTTTATTTAATAAAATATTATTAATAATATTAATAATTTCTTCTGAAAAAAAAATATTATTTTTAATAAAATATATTTTTAAATTTTTATTTAATATTTTTTTTATATCATATTCTAAATATTGATCAGTATTAGATATTAATGACCATATTCCTTTTAATAATAAAATTTTTTTTATAAAATTTGTATAATTTAATAAACATTCATTATTTTTTCCAAACCATAAACCTTTTTTATTTCTTTTATATAAAGAAAAATATAAAAATTCTTTATTGCATTTAATAATTGTTATTATATTTTTAATTCCTGTCATTCTCCAAGATTTTTCTGCTAAAATCATTAAATGTGATAATCCTATTTTAGGAATATTAAAAACGTAAGAAATACTTTCTATTGTTGCTATTCCTATTCTTATACTTGTAAAATTACCAGGTCCTAAATTATATCCTAATAAATTTATTTGAGATAATGACATATTTGTTTTTTTTAAAATATTATTAATTAAAAAAAGTATATATTTCATATGAGAACAAGGACAATATTTAATTTTTTTATAAATAATCCCACTTTTTTTTAAAATAATCGAACAATATTCTGTTGATGTATCAATAGTTAAAATATTTTTATACATGTGATTTTTATTTAATAATAAATTTATTGTTTAAAATTAAAATTATGTTATAATTTTATTGTTTTAATAAAATTCAACTATTATTTTAATAATTATAATATATTATTTTATAAAATAATATATCAAATATTTAAAATTAGAATAAATTTAATAATAACTATATTAAGATAGTTTGAATATAATATTATTCATGTATTGTTATGAGGTATTAAATAATAATAATTGAAGTGAGGAATAAACTCATGACAACAATAGTTTGTGTGAGAAAAAATGGTAATGTAGTTATCGGTGGTGATGGACAAGCAACTCTAGGTCATATTATAATGAAAGGGAATGTAAAAAAAATTCGTAAATTATATCATGATACAGTAATAGCAGGTTTTGCCGGTGGAACTGCAGATGCATTTACTCTTTTTGAACTATTTGAACAAAAATTAGAAGTATATCAAGGAAATTTAACCAAATCAGCGGTAGAATTAGCTAAAGATTGGAGAACAGACCGTATTTTACGTAAATTAGAAGCTTTACTAATAATTGCAGATAAAGTTACTTCTTTAATAATTACAGGTAGTGGAGACGTTATACAACCTGAAAATAATATAGTAACTATTGGTTCTGGAGGACCATATGCGCAAGCGTCAGCTCGTGCTTTATTTGAAAATACTGATTTAAATGCATATGAAATAGTAAAAAAATCTTTAAATATAGCAGGAGATATTTGTATTTATACTAATCATAATTTTACTATTGAAAAATTACAATGTAAATAAATAAGCATGAGGAAAATGCTAATTATGTCTGAAATGACCCCAAAAGAAATTGTTAAAGAATTAGATAAATTTATTATTGGACAAGAAAGTGCAAAAAAAGCTGTAGCTATAGCATTAAGAAATCGTTGGCGTCGTATGCAATTAAATGAAAATTTAAGACAAGAAGTAACACCTAAAAATATACTAATGATAGGTCCTACTGGTGTCGGAAAAACAGAAATTGCACGCAGATTAGCAAAACTAGCTAATGCACCTTTTATTAAAGTAGAAGCAACTAAATTTACTGAAATTGGTTATGTTGGTAAAGAAGTAGATTCTATTATTCGTGATTTAACTGATGTTGCTATAAAAATGATAAGGATACAAGCATTTAATAAAAATTGTAATAGAGCTAGAGAAATGGCAGAAGAAAGAATTTTAAATGTTTTAATTCCAAATAAAAATAATTGGAATCAAGATGATAGTATTGAATCTATTAGGAAAAAATTAAAAACTAAACTTAAAAATAGATTATTAGATAATCAAGAAATTGAAATAAATGTATCTAGTACCCCTATGGGTATAGAAATTATGGCACCTCCAGGAATGGAAGAAATGACTAGTCAATTACAATCATTATTTCAAAATTTAGGAGGTAATAAACAAAAAAAACGTAAATTAAAAATTAAAGATGCTTTTAAATTATTAATGGAAGAAGAAGCAGGTAAATTAATTAACAATGAAGATATTAAACAAAAAGCTATAGAAGCAGTAGAACAAAATGGTATTGTTTTTTTAGATGAAATAGATAAAATTTGTAGAAGAAGTAATAATGTATCTTCTGATATTTCTAGAGAAGGAGTTCAAAGAGATTTACTACCATTAGTAGAAGGATGTACAGTATCAACAAAACATGGGATGGTTAAAACAGATCATATTTTATTTATTGCATCAGGATCATTTCAAATATCTAAACCTTCTGATTTAATTCCTGAACTACAGGGAAGATTACCTATTAGAGTTGAATTAAAAGCATTAACTAGTAATGATTTTGAAAGAATTCTTACAGAACCTGATACATCTATAACAATACAATATAAAGCATTATTAGCAACTGAAAAAGTAAATATCTCTTTTACTAAAGATGGGATTAAAAGAATTGCAGAATCTGCTTGGAAAGTTAATGAAACTACAGAAAACATAGGAGCTAGAAGATTACATACTGTTCTCGAACATTTAATGTCCGATATTTCCTATAATGCTAATGAATATAATAATAAATCTATTATTATTGATAAAAATTATGTAAGTAAACATCTTGATACATTAATAATTAATGAAGATATTAGTAGATATATATTGTAGTATATTTTTTATAATAAAGAATTTTGTAATTCATAATTTTTAAAAAAATTTTTAAAATTAAGAATTTCTTTCTCTTAAAATTTTTATTATATCATATAAATTAATATTTTTTATTTTTAATAAAACTATTAAATGATAAATTAAGTCAGCTGTTTCTTGCATAGTTTCTTTTTTATTATTATCATTTGCAGCTATAATAGTTTCTATAGCTTCTTCTCCTACTTTTTGTGTAATTCTTTTTAGTCCACTTTTATATAAATTATAAGTATATGAAGATTCTATAGATTTTTTTTTTTTATTTAAAATATTTTCTAATAAATATAAAAAAGTAAAATCTGATATAGTTTTTTTAAAACAACTATATTCATTTAAATGACATGTTTTATTTACAGGTTTAACTAAAATAAGTAATGTATCTTTATCACAATCTGTTGTAATTTTTTTTACATATAAAAAATTACCTGTTGTTTCTCCTTTTGTCCATATTTTATTTTTAGTTCTAGAAAAAAACGTAACTTTTTTAGTTTCTAAAGTAATTTTAAGTGATTTTTGATTCATGTAAGCATGCATAAGTATTTGACCTGAAATTTTATGTTGAATAATAACAGGAATTAATCCATTTGTTTTAAGCCAATCTAAATTATTTAAATTATTTTGTATTAACATATTCTTACCTCAATATTTTTTTTATGTAAAAATTTTTTTAATGTATGAATATTAATAATATTCTTATGAAATACTGATGCAGCTAAAGCCCCATCAACATTTATTTTTTTATGGAAAACTTTATAAAAACTATTTAAAGAACCTGCTCCACCAGAAGCTATTAAGGGAATTTTACAAATTTTTCTTACTTTTTCTAATTGTTTTAAATCATATCCTGTACATAATCCATCTTGATTCATCATATTTAATACTATTTCTCCAGCACCTAATTTTTGTACCATTTTAATCCATTCAATTGTTTCCCATTTAGTTATTTGTATATTTTTTTGATTACCAGTGTATTTATATACATAATACTTTCCATTTATTTTGTTATACCAAGAATCTATTCCAACAACAATACATTGTTTTCCAAAATATTTAGATAATTTTGTAATTAAAGAAGGATTATTTAATGCAGGTGTATTTATAGATATTTTTTCAGCACCTAAATATAATATTTTTGCAGCATCTTCTATAGATTGTATCCCCCCTGCTACACAAATAGGTATACTAATTATTTTTGCAATTTGAGATATCCATTTTTTATTTACTAAACGTTTATCAATAGATGCTGTAATATCATAAAATACTAATTCATCAGCACCTTCTTGATCATATTTATGAGCTAATGATAAAATATCTCCTATAATTTTATGATTTTTAAATTTTTTCCCTTTAACTACTACATTTTTATAAACATCTAAACAAGGAATTATTCTTTTTGCCAACATAAATTAGCCTCTTGAATAGTAAATTTTTTTTCTAAAAAAGCTCTTCCTATAATTATATGTTTTACTCCAATATTTTTTAAATTAATAATATCTTGTAATGAAGAAATACCTCCTGATGCTTGAAAAAATATTTCTGGATATTTTTTTACAATTTCAGTATATAAATTTATATTTGGTCCTAAAAAAGTTCCGTCTCTGGAAATATCTGTACATAAAACATTTTTTAATCCTAGATATAAAAATTTTTCAATAATATCTTCAAAAATTATATTACTTTTATTTTTCCATCCATTAATAAATACTATTTTTTTATTATTTTTATTAATTTTAATATCTAATGCTAAAATTATAGAATAAGGATTATATAATTTAAACCATTTTTTAACATTTTCAAAATCTTGTATAATTGAAGATCCTAATATAATTTGAACTTTAGTTGTTAAACTAAAAATTAAATCTATATCTTTTTTAGATCTAATACCTCCTCCTAGTTGTATTAAAGGTAATTTATGTTTAAAAATATTTTTTAATAAAACTATTTGTTTTTTATCTGGATTTTTTGCTCCATCTAAATCTATAATATGGATTTTTTGAGCTCCTTGTTTAATATATTTTTGTATATAGAATAAAGGTTCATGTGAATATTTTCTTTTTAAATTAAATTTTCCTTGATGTAATCTAACTACCTGTCCTTTTATTAAATCAATTGCGGGAATAATCATATTTTATTTTATATATTTAAAAAATTTTTAATTAATTGAATACCATTAATTCCTGATCTTTCTGGATGAAATTGTACTCCAAAAAAATTTTTTTTTTGAATAGCAGAACTAAAAATTTTTTCATAATTAGTAGTAGCTATTGTATATTTATTAATATTAATATTATAACTATGTGAAAAATAAAAATAAGCATTTTGATTAATATTATGAAATAATGGCGATGATATTATATTATTTACTTTATTCCAGCCCATATGAGGAATAGGTGTATATTTATTATTCATTAATTTTACAGAATAATTTAAAATATTTAATGTAGAAATTCCACCATTTTCTTCACTATATTTTCCTAATATTTGCATACCTAAACATATTCCTAAAACATCTGTCTTACACTTTTGAAGTAATTTTATTAAATTATCACTTTTTAATTTTTTTATTATAGAATTAGCAGAACCTACACCTGGTAAAAAAATTTTTTCAGCATTTAAAATTAAATCTTTATTATTTGTAATTTCAGAATTAAATCCTATTTTTTTTATAGTAGATTTTAAAGAGTAAAAATTACCGCATGAGGTATCTATAATAACAATTTTCAAATTAAAACTCCTTTTGAACTAGGAATAGTATTATTAACTATTTTTATAGCTTGTTTTAAAGAACATCCAAATGCTTTAAATAAACTTTCTATTTTATGATGATCATTTTCTCCTGTAACCTTTAAATATATATTACATGCCATAGAATATGATAAAGAATAAAAAAAATGTTTGACCATTTCTGTACTTAAATCACCAACTTTTTTGTATTTAAATTTTACATAATATTGTAAATATGGTCTTCCTGATAAATCCAATGAACATTGAGCTAAAGAATCATCCATTGGTAATAAAAAACCAAATCTATTAATTCCTTTTTTATCACCAATAGCCTTCGTAAAAGCTTGTCCTAGTAATATTGCAATATCTTCTATTGTATGATGATCATCAATATATAGATCTCCTTTACTATAAATATTTAAAATAAATCCTCCATGTACTGCTATTTGTTCTAACATATGGTTTAAAAAATTAATTCCTGTACTAATATTACTTTTACCTTCTTTATTTAAAAATAGTTCAATATGTATTGAAGTTTCTTTGGTTTTCCTTTTTATTATAGCATATCTTTTTATTGGTGTTAAATCAGTTAATATATTTAACCAATTGTATGTTTTTTTATTATATAAAATACCATTAATTCCGATATTTTTAGCTAATTTAATATCAGTTAAACGATCTCCTATAACATAACTATTCTTTTTATCTAAATTATTATTTATATATGAACTTAATAATGTTATATTTGGTTTTCTACAAATACAATTATCATAAGAATGATGAGGACAAATAAAAATATTTTCAAATTTTATATTTTGAGATTTAAAAACATTAATCATAAAATTATGAGGAATATTAAAAGATTCATAAGGAAAATCTGTACTTCCTAAACCATCCTGGTTTGTAATTATAACAAATAAATATGAAAATTTTTTTAATTCTGATAATGCAATAATAACATATTTTTCAAAAAATAATTTATTGATATTATCAACTTGATGATTATTTTTAGGTTCAGATATTAAAGTTCCATCTCTATCTATAAAAAGTATTTTTTTTAGCATATAATAATTTCTTTTTTCTAAAATTTTATTAAGATAATTTTTGTAATTCAAAAAATAATTTTTTACATTCAAATATTGTTCCTATTGTAATTCTTAAACAATTATTTAAATTTTTTTGATTATTTTGATTTCTTACAATAATTTTTTTTTTATTTAATTTTTTAAATATAAAATCAGAATTATAAAATTTTACTAAAATAAAATTAGTTGAACTATTAAATATATATTTAACACAACGACAATTATTTAAATGTTTTATTAACCATTTTTTATTATTAATGATTGTTTTTACATTATTTTGCATAATAACTAAATTTTTTGAATTTAAAGCTTGTATTGCAATATCTATTGAAGGTCCAGATATTGGATATGGTGCAATAACTTTAAGTAAAATATTTATAATATATTCATTTGCTAAAATAAAACCACAACGTAATCCTGCTAATGCAAATGCTTTTGATAAAGTTCTTAGTATAATTAAATTATGATATTTATTTATAAAATAAGTTAAAGTTTGATTTATACAAAAGTCGATATATGCTTCATCAATAACAATAATTGATGTATTTTTTGTTAATTCTAATAATTCTATTATAATATTTTTATTTAAATAATTACCAGTAGGATTATTAGGATTACAAATATAAATAATTTTAACATTATTAAGATTATTTTTAATTTTATTTAAATTTAATTCCCAATTTTTATTACTATTAATAGTTATATATTTTACATCTAATATTTGAGCAGTAACACGATACATATCATATGTTGGGGGACAAAATAAAATTTTATCATTTTCTTGATTACAGAATGTACGCATCACTAAATCAATTCCCTCATCTGCTCCTCTTGTAACTAAAATATTTTTAATATTTAAATTTACATATTTACTATATAAAGTAATTAATTCTTTTGGTTGTGGTTCTGGATATTTATTAAATATTTTTTTATTTAAAGAAAAACAAGAAATTATAGGACATTCATTTGCATTTAATGCAATTAAATTATTATTATTATTATCTTTATACAATAATCTTGCAGATTTATATGGAATTAAATTAATAATATTTTTTTTAATTATTTTATTAATAGTATCTATTGTTTTATTTTTTTCTTGATTTAAATAATTTTTATTGATATATTTTTTTCTTATTGTAACAGAATGACTATGACCTAATAAATTTTCTTTTTTTGCCATAATTTCTACTGTACTAGAAATATTTAATAATCCTCTTTTAGTTAATTTTTGTACAGACATTCTTTTTTGAAAATCTGATATTCCTAAACATGAATATGTTGAGGCATAACCATAAGTAGGTAAAACATGATTAGTTCCTGAAGCATAATCTCCAACTGATTCTGGAGACCAATTACCTAAAAAAATTGATCCTGCATTCATAATTTTAGGTAAAATTTTATCATAATTATGACATTGAATAATAAGATGTTCAGGAGCATATTTATTTATTATATCTATACATTCTTCAATATTTTTTGTTATTATAATATAACTCTTTTTCAGAGACTTTTTTACTATATGTTTTTTAGGTAATTTTTCTAATTGTTTAGAAAGTTTTTCTCTAACTAATTTTGCTATTTTTTCTTCAATAGTAATTAAAAATACTTGTGAATCTATTCCATGTTCTGCTTGTGATAATAAATCAGCTATAATAAAATTATAATTTGCCGATTTATCAGCTAATATCATTAATTCTGATGGTCCTGCTGGCATATCTATAGAAATATTTTTATAATTTATATTTTGATTACTTACTTGCCTTTTAGCTTCTGTAACAAAAACATTCCCTGGCCCAAAAATTTTATTTACTCGATTAATAGATTCTGTTCCAAAAGCCATTGCTGCAATAGCATGAGCTCCTCCTACTTGGAAAATATTTTTTATATTGCATAAATATGCAGAAAATAAAATTTCATTAGATATTGGTGGAGGAGAACATAATATAATATTAGGACATAATGCTAATTTAGCTGGTATTCCTAACATTAAAACAGTAGAAAATAATGAAGATGTACCGCCAGGAATATATAATCCTATTCTAGATATAGGACGAAAAATTTGTTTACAAAATACTCCAGGTATAATTTCTATAATTTTATTTTTTAAAATTTGATATTTATGAAATTTATATATATTATCATAAGCATTTTTTATAGCATTTTTAACTTTTTTATCTACATAAATTTTTGAATTATATATTTTTTCTTTATCTATTTTTAAATTATTAATTTTAATTTTATCAAATAAAAAATTATATTTTTTTAATGCATTATCTCCTTTTTTTTTTACTTGATCTAAAATATCAGTTACATTATCTTTAATTTTTTTATCTATTAAAAATATAGGTCTAGACAATATCTTTTTTTTTTGTTCTTTATTATAATTATTCCAATAAATTAAATTATTTATAATTGTCATTTTATTTACTCCATTATCTTTTCAATAGGTAAAACTAAAATAGAACTGACTCCTAATAATTTTAATTTTTCCATTTTTTCTAAAAATAGTGTTTCACTACATACCATATGGATGGCTACTTTTTTAGTTTCTCCTATTAATGGAAAAATAGTAATATTTTTTATATATGACAATAAAGACATAACATGTTTTAATTTTTTATTAGGAACGTGTAACATTATATATTTAGATTCTCTAGCTTTAATAACTCCTTTAATTCTTGTTAATAATTTATTTATTAATTGTTGCTTAAAATTTGTTATTTTATCATAACGTTGAATTAAACATGCCTGCGAAGTATATATAATTTCAACTTCCTTAATTCCATGCGCTTCTAAAGTTGCTCCTGTTGACACTAAATCACAAATAGCATCTGATAAACCTAATCTAGGTGCTAATTCTACTGAACCATTTAACATACAATATTTAAATTTAATATGATGTTGATCAAGATATTTTTTTAATAAATTAGGATAAGAAGTTGCAATACAAGTATTTTGTAAAGATTGTAAACCTGAATAATGTTTATTAATAGGTATTGCTATAGATAATCTACATACACCAAAATTTAATTTTCGTAATGTTAAATAATTTGCATTATTACCTCTTGATAATCTATTTAAAACTTCTTCTTCTAAAACATTTTTACCAATTATTCCTAAATCAACTACACCTTCCATAATTAATCCAGGTATATCATCATCACGTACTTTTAAGATATCAATCGGCATATTTTCTGCAAAAGCTATTAACTTTTGTTGTTGTAAATTAATTTTAAGACCACAACTTTTTAAGAGTTTACTAGATTCATTACTTAAACGACCAGATTTTTGCATAGCTATGCGTAAACGATTGTTATCTAGCATACTTTTATCCTTTTTTTTATTTTTTACAATTAAATTTAATTTTAAAAATTAATTAATTTCTTTAAACTTAAATAAGTTATAAAAAAATAACAACTATTTTTATTAAAAATTTTATTAAAATGGAAAATACCTATTTTTTTATGTATCCAAAATCTTTATTTATAGGATTATTAGCTGAAATACGAGCTAATTTATCACATTTATTATTCATTTTATTATATGAATGACCTTTAATCCATTTCCAATAAATATTATGATTAGATAATGATAAATCTAATCTTTTCCATAAATCAATATTTTTAACTTTTTTTTTATTATTACGGAACCAATTACATTTTTTCCAATTATATAACCATATTGTAATTCCTTTTTTTAAATAATTACTATCAGTAAATAGATAAATATTACAATTTTCTTTTAAAGATTCTAAAGCAATAATAGAAGCCATTAATTCCATTCTATTATTAGTAGTTAAAAAAAAACTTTTAGTCAAAATTTTTTCATATTTATGATATTGTAATATAGCAGCACATCCTCCAGGACCAGGATTATGTATACAAGAACCATCAGTAAAAATATTTATATTTTTATACATATTATTTTAATAAAATTTATATTATTTATATAACAAATATGAAAAAAATTAATATACGTCAAGTAGTTTTAGATACAGAAACAACTGGGATGAATTTATCATATCCCTATTATATAGGACATCGCATTATAGAAATAGGAGTAATAGAAATTATTAATCGTAATATTACTAAAAACTATTTTCATACATATATAAATCCACAAAAAATTATAAGTAAAGAAGCATTTAATATCCATGGTATTTCTAATAAATTTTTATATAAAAAACCTATTTTTTCTGATATTCTTGATAATTTTCTTAATTTTATAAAAGATTCAGAACTTATTATACATAATGCTCAATTTGATATTAATTTTTTAAATTATGAATTATCATTATTAAATAAAAAATTACCCAAAATTGAAGATATTTGTATTATCACAGATACACTTAAAATGGCTAGAAATATATTTCCTGGGAAAAGAAATTCATTAAATTCTTTATGTTCAAGATTTAATATTAACATAAATAAACGTAATTTACATGGAGCTTTATTAGATGCAAAATTATTAGCTAAAGTTTTTTTATTTATGACTACAAAACAAAATTCATTTAAATTAGATTTTTTAAAAGAAAAAAATAATGTTTTTGATAACCAGTTAAAATTTTTATGTAAAAAATCAAAAAAAAAAAAATTATTAATTTTAAATGCTTCAAATGAAGAATTAAAATTACATAAATTAAAATTAAAATTAATTAAAAATATATGTGGTTTTAATTTATGGAAATCATAAAAAATATAAAAAAGTATTGACGATTAACAATATGGTAGATACTATAATAATAATTATGGTGCGATAGTTCAGTTGGTTAGAATACCGGCCTGTCACGCCGGGGGTCACGGGTTCAAATCCCGTTCGCACCGTGTTATTTATTTTAAAATAAAAAATTAAAATAATAATATTAATCATTATTAATCCATAATACACATGATTTTTGATATAGTTCTAAATTATTTTTTAAAATATCAATTAGATCTGAACAAATTTCTTTTTTATTTATAAAATCATTAATCCAAAAAAAAACGGTAAAATTTATTGAATTATTAGTAATTTCATCAACAATAACATTAACAATTGAATTTTTTATTATTTTATCATTTAATGAAACAGTATCTAATAAAATTTTTTTAATCATATTTATATCTTTTTGTATTAAATTTCTTGCAATACCTAAAGTAATTTTATTTCGATACTCATTAGATTTAGAAAAATTTATTATATTTTCAGTAAGTATTTTCCCGTTAGGAACAGATATAATACTTCCATCAAATGTTTTAAAAAGAGTACAAAAAATTTCAACATTAGTAATCTTACCAGTAACATTACCAATATTAATATAATCTCCTACTTTAAAAATCCGAAAAGTAATAATAAGTAATCCTGATGCTAAATTTGCTAAAGCACTTTGCCAAGCTAAACCTATCACTAATCCTATAGTACCAAATGCAGCAAAAATTGACGATGTCTTCAATCCTATACTACTTAATGCACTAACAATAACAAATACAGTTAAACTATATTTAAAAATATTTGTAAGAAATCCAGTTGTAATAGGATCTATATTTCTTATAGTAAAAACATTTCTTATCGTTTTAGTAAAAATTTTAACTCCCCATAATCCAAAAAATAGAATCATACCAGCTAAAATAAAATGTTCAAATTGATATAAAATAAAAATTTTATTTTGAAATATCGAAGATATTATAAAATCTAATACACTAGTAAATTTATTCATATTATATAATCCATTTTATGAAATAATTCGTATTTTTTTTTATAGTTAAAATAAGTTATTTTTTATAAAATATTAATTGCATTTAATTCTTTAAATGTTTTTTCTAATCTTTTTTGCATAGAAATTTGTGAAGCTCTAATCCATGATCTAGGATCATAATATTTTTTATTTGGTTTATTAAAACCTTGTGGATTTCCGAGTTGTTTTTGTAAATATTTTTTATATTTTTTATAAAATTCTAATATACCTTTCCATGTAGCCCATTGTGTATCCGTATCAATATTCATTTTAACAACACCATAATTTATAGAATCTTTTATTTCTAATAATGAAGATCCTGAACCACCATGAAATACAAAATTTATAGAATTATTAGGAATATTATGTTTTTTACTAATAAATTTTTGTGAATTTTTTAAAATTTTAGGTAATAATTTTACATTACCTTTTTGATATACGCCGTGTACGTTTCCAAAAGAAGCTGCGATAATAAATTGAGAACTAATTAATTTTAATTTTTCATAAGCATAATTAACATCATAGGGATCCGTATATAATGATTTTTTATTTAAATTGCTATTATCAACACCATCTTCTTCTCCACCTGTACATCCTAATTCTATTTCTAATGTCATTTTCATTTTTGACATTCTTTTTAAATAACGACTACATATTTTAATATTATCTTGAATAGATTCTCTAGATAAATCTATCATATGAGATGAAAATAAAGATTTTTTATGTATTAAATAATATTTTTCATTTTCATCTAATAAATTATCAATCCAAGATAATTTATCTTTTGGACAATGATCAGTATGTAAAATAACTGGAATACCATAATATTTAGCAATATTATGAACATGTTTAGCCCCAGATATAGCTCCAATTATTGAAGCTAATTGTGGATTTTTTTTTTCTATTCCTTTTCCTGCAATAAAAGAAGATCCTGAATTAGAAAATTGAATAATTACTGCAGATTTTAATTTTGCTGCAGTTTCTAAAACTATATTAATAGAATCAGTACCTATACAATTAATAGCTGGTAAAGCAAATTTATTTTCTTTTGCTATTCTAAATATTGTTTGTACATCATGACCAACAACAACACCAGGTTTTATAAAATTTAAAATTTTAGACATAATATATACTTTACGTACCTTATTAAAATTTTTTATTGTTAATAATTTTATTATTTTAATTTTTGAATAAAATATTATGAAATATTTTCTAATATAGATATAACAGGTAATTTATTTCCCTCAATATATTTTAAAAAAGATCCTCCACCTGTAGAAATATAAGAAATTTTATTAAACGCGTTAAATAATTCTATTGCAGCTAAAGTATCTCCTCCTCCTATAATAGAAAAAGCATTACTATTTGTAATTGCTTTAATTATTATTTCAGTTCCTTTTCTAAATTGTTTAAACTCAAAAACTCCAATAGGTCCATTCCATAATATGGTTTTAGCTTTTTTTAATTCATTTTTAATTATATTTATAGTTTTATTACCTATATCAAGAATTCTTTCATTTTTTAAAATATTATTAATATCTTTATTCTTTATTAAAGAATTATTATTAATAGATGTACTAACTATACAATCAGTAGGTATAATTATGTTTTTATGTTTTTTAATTATTTCTTGAGCTAATAAAATTGCATTAGGTTCATATAATGAATTTCCAATATCATTATTTAATGATAATAATGTATTTGCTATACCTCCACCTACAATAACTTTATCTGATAATTGAGTTAATTTTTTTAAAATATTAAATTTAGTTGATATTTTAGATCCTCCTATAATAGAGATTATAGGTTTTACAGGATTTTTTAAAAATTTATTTAAATTTTTTATTTCATTTATTAGTAATAATCCTGCGCAAGATTTTTTAGCAAAATTAATAATACCATATGTAGATGAATGAATACGATGTGAAGTTGCAAATGCATCCATTACAAATATATCACATAAAGATGCATATTGTTTAGATAATTTTTCACTATTATCTTTTTCACCAATATTAAAACGTACGTTTTCTAAAAGAATAATTTCATCTTTTTTAAAATTACATCCATCTAAATAATTTTTTTGTAAAGAAACTTTATGATTTAAAATTTTTTCTAAATATATAGCAATTTTTTTTAAAGAAAATAATTTATTATATTTTCCTTCAATAGGTCTTCCTAAATGAGAAGCTATAATTATTTTAGATTTTTTTTTTAAAGCATATTTTATAGTAGGTAATGATAATTTAATTCTAATAGCAGAAGTAATATTACCATTTAGATCTAAAGGTACATTTAAGTCAGATCTAATTAATAAAATTTTATTTTTAATATCTAAATCTAGAATACTTAACATAAGTAATTAATCCTATTATATATAGTTAAAATAATTAATTATATGATTTTAAAAGTTTTTTTATTTTTAAAATAATATTTTCAACAGTAAATCCAAATTTTGTAAATAATTTATTTGCAGAAGCCGAATAACCAAAAGTATTAATACCAATTACACTACCATTTAATCCTACATATTTATACCAAAAATCTTTTGACCCAGCTTCAATAGCTACTTTACATTTAATATTTTTAGGTAATATATAATTTTTATATTCTTTTTTTTGTTTATCAAAAGTATCAGTAGATGGCATTGATATTACTCTAATTTTATATTTTAACAAAGATAGTTTTCTATATACTTCAACAGCTAAAGATACTTCCGAACCTGTAGCTATTAATATAATTTGAGGATTTTTATCAAAACAATCTTTTAAAATATATGCTCCATATGATATAAAGGGTATTATTTTTTTATTTCTTTTTTGTGTAGGTAAACTTTGTCTAGATAAAATTAATATAGTTGGTTTATGTATATTTTCAATACTAATTTTCCATGATATAGCTGTTTCTATTTGATCACATGGCCGCCAAATACTAATATTAGGAATTAATCTTAAACTAGATAGTTGTTCTATTGGTTGATGTGTTGGTCCATCCTCTCCTAAACCTATAGAATCATGAGTAAAAATCATTATATGTCTTATTTTCATTAAAGCAGCCATTCGGATAGCACTACGACAATAATCTGAAAAAACTAAAAAAGTAGCTGTATAAGGTATAAACCCATTATACAAAGAAATACCATTTGCTATTGCTAGCATACCAAATTCTCTTACTCCATAATAAATGTAATTTCCATTAATAAATTTATTAATTGGTTTAGAATTTTTTAAAATAGTTAAATTACTACTAGACAAATCTGCTGAACCTCCTAATAATTCTGGTAATAATTTTGAATATTTTTGTAAAATATACTGAGACGATTGTCTTGTAGAAAAATTAGTATTAATACTATTATTTAATTTGTAAATAAAATTATTAATTTTTTTATCCCAATCTGAAGGAAGTAGATTATTTATTCTTCTTTTAAATTCTTTAGCTAAAATAGGAAATTCATTACAATAATTTTTAAACATATTTTTCCATTTTAATTCTTTTATATTACCTATCTTTTTAGCATCCCATTTTTTATAAATAGACAAAGGAATTTCAAAAGGTTTATAAATCCAATTTAAATTTTTTCTTGTTAAGAAAACTTCTTTTTCTCCTAAAGGAGAACCATGTGAAATATTTTTTCCAGATTTATTAGGTGATCCAAAAGCAATAGTTGTATTACAAATTAATAATGAAGGTTTATCATCTTTTAAAGATTTAACTTGATTAATAGCTTTTTCTATACTTTTAAAATTATGTCCATCTATATTAGATATAACGTTCCATCCATAAGATTTAAATCTTTTTTTTGTATCATCATTAAACCATCCTTTAATATCTCCATCTATAGAAATACCATTATTATCATAAAAAACAATTAATTTTTTTAATTTTAATGTTCCTGCTAAAGAACATACTTCATGAGAAACTCCCTCCATTAAACAACCATCACCTAAAAAAACATAAATATAGTGATCAATAATATTATAATTTAACTTATTAAATTGTGCTGCTAATGTTTTTTCAGATATTGCCATACCAACAGCATTAGCTAATCCTTGTCCTAATGGACCAGTACTAGTTTCAATATTAGGAGTACATCTAAATTCAGGATGTCCTGGTGTTTTAGAATATAATTTTCGAAAATTTTTTAAATCAGAAATTGTTAAATTATATCCAGTTAAATGTAATAAACTATAAATTAACATTACACAATGTCCATTAGATAATATAAATCTATCACGATTAATCCAGGTAGGATTATTAGGATTATGATTTAAATAATTACGCCAAAGTACTTCAGCTATATCTGCCATACCCATCGGTGCACCGGGATGTCCTGATTTAGAATTTTCTATAGCATCTATACTTAAAAATCGAATAGCATTAGCAAGATCTCTTCTAGAAGGCATAATATAAATTACTCCTAAATTTTTAATAAAATATTTTTAAAAATATTCTTTATATAAAGAAATATATACGTAAAATGTTTTAAAATCTATTTTTTATAATTTTAAAAATTTTAGACATATAATTTATTTAAAATAATAACTTTATTTACATTTTATTTTATTTAAATATATACTAATGTAATTAGAATTTTTTATAATTATAAAAGGTAATATTAATGACGGAATATTTATTCACTTCAGAATCTGTATCAGAAGGACATCCTGATAAAGTAGCAGATCAAATTTCCGATGCTATATTAGATGATATAATAAAACAAGATATTAATTCTCGTGTAGCATGCGAAACATATATTAAAAATAATATGGTATTAATTGGAGGAGAAATAACAACAAAAGCTACTCTAAATATAGAAAAAGTAACTAGAAAAACAATAAAAGAAATAGGATATACTAATCCAAATTTAGGATTTAATTATAATACATGTACTATACTAAATATTATTAGTAAACAATCAGAAGATATTAACAAAGGAATAACATCTAACTTAGATATATATAATCAGGGAGCAGGAGATCAGGGTCTTGTATTTGGATATGCAACAAATGAAACAGATGTTTTTATGCCAGCACCTATTATATATGCACATAAATTAGTATATCAACAAGCATTAATTAGAAAAAAAAAAATTTTATCATGGTTAGAACCAGATGCTAAAAGTCAAATTACTTTTAAATATAAAAATAATAAAATTATTAATATAGATTCTGTAGTTTTGTCAACACAAATTTCAAAAGAAATTTCATTTAAAAAATTAAAAGAAGCTATTATGGAAGAAATTATTAAACCAGTTTTACCTAAAATATGGATAAATAAAAAAACAAAATTTTTTATTAATCCTTCAGGTCGTTTTATTATAGGAGGACCTATAGGTGATTGTGGTTTAACAGGAAGAAAAATTATTGTAGATACTTATGGTGGTATGGCAAGACATGGCGGGGGAGCGTTTTCTGGCAAAGATCCATCTAAAGTAGATAGATCCGCTGCTTATGCTGCTCGTTATATAGCAAAAAATATAGTAGCATCATCTTTAGCTTCACGTTGTGAAATACAAATTGCATATATTATTGGAATTTCTAATCCAATTTCAATAATGATAAATACATTTGGTACAGGAAAAGTATCTGATAAAAAAATAATTTCATTTATTCGTGAAATTTTTGATTTAAGACCTTTTAATTTAATTAAAATGTTAGATTTATTAAAACCAATATATAAAAAAACTGCATCTTATGGTCATTTTGGTAGAAATATTTTTTCATGGGAAAAAATAGATAAAATATATAAATTTAAAGATTTTTTTAAAATTAAATAAAAAATTTTATAATTATAAATTAAATTTTTTGAATACTAACAACTTTTTCGTTAAGTTTTGTTTTTATTATGATAACACCTTTAGTATTACGCCCAACAACACAAATTTCAGATATATTAATACGTATTAATGTACCCATATTCGTAATTATAATAACTTGATCATTATCATTTACTTTTAAAGTATCTACTAATTTTCCATTTCTATTATTAATTTTCATAGATATAATTCCTTTTGTTGATCTAGATTTTGTAGGAAAAGCTTTATTATTAGTACATTTGCCATATCCATTTTCTGTTATAGTAAAAATATTTTTTTGAAATTTACTTTTTGTAGTTATTAATGAAACTATATAATCTTTTCTTGTTTTTGAAAAATTAATACCTTTTACACCTACTGTATTTCTTCCTATTGATTTAATTTGAGATTCATCAAATTTCACTACTTTACCTAATGAAGAAAATAACATAATTTTATCATTTTCCTTCGTAATAGCTACTGCTATTAAAGTATCATTTTTTCTTAATTTTATCGCAATAATTCCATTTGCTCTAGGTTTATTAAATTTATTTAAATTTGTTTTTTTTACTTTTCCTTGTGCAGTAACCATAATCAAATTAGAATTATTTTTATAATTATTTATTATAAGAAACGTATTAATAATTTCATTATTTTTTAAAGGAATTAAATTTATAATAGGTCTTCCTTTTGCGTATCTATTAGCTTCAGGTATATTATATACTTTTAACCAATATAAATATCCTTTATTAGAAAAACATAAAATATTATCATGAGTATATGCTATTAATATTTTAGATATAAAATCATTATCTTTTAATTTTACAGCTATTTTTCCTTTACCTCCTCTATGTTGTAAATTATATTCAGTAATTTTTTGATATTTTATATATCCTTGCTTAGAAAGAGTAATGACAACTTTTTCATGATTAATTAAATCTTCTTTTTGAATAGTCGACTGATTATTTAAAATAATTTCTGTTTTTCTTTTATCTCCAAATTCTTTTTTTATTAATATTAATTCATTATATATTACTTTCATTAAATATTCATAATTTTCAATAATTTTAGTTAAATTTGATATTTTATATATTAAATTTTCATATTCTATACATAATTTTTTATGTTCTAAATTTGTTAATTTATTTAATTTTAATTCTAAAATAGCTGTAATTTGTTTATAACTAAAATGATAATTATCATTAAATTTTATTAAATTAGAATTAGTTAAATAGATATTTAATGTTTTTTTTTCTTGTAAATTAAATATTTGAAATATATTTGGTATTTTCCAAGATTGTAAATAAATTTGATTTTTCAAATTTTCTGATATTTTAGATGAACGTATAATTTTTATAATTTTTTTTATATTCAGTAATGCTACTATTAATCCTTCTAAGATATGTGCTTTATTCTGTGCTTTACTTATTTCGTAATTTGTTCTTCTTATTACTATTTCACGTCTATGAGATATAAACGCTTTAATAATTTTTTTTAAAGACATTAATGTAGGTTTACCTTTATATAAAGAAACCATTTTTATACTAAAAGTAGTTTGTAAAGGAGTTAATTTATATAAATTATTTAAAATTACATTAATGGATATATTTTTTTTTATCCTAATTAAAATTCTTATACCATCTTTATCAGATTCATCTCTTAAGGTTTTAATACCTTGAATTTTTTTTTCTTTTATTAAATTTGCTATTTTTTCTATTAATTTAGATTTATTTACTTGATAAGGAAGTTCATAAATTATAATTGTTTTGTATTTTTTTGTTTTATCTTTAATAGTTTTAATACGTCCTCTAAGAAATATTTTTCCTTTTCCTGTAATATATGCATTTTCAATTTCATTAATACCGTAAATAATACCTGCAGTAGGAAAATCAGGACCAGGAATATAATTCATTAATTCTTTAATTGTAATAGTATTATTTTTAATATATGCTAAACAAGCATTAATTACTTCCATAATATTATGAGGGGGAATGTTTGTTGTCATTCCAACCGCTATACCAGAAGATCCATTAATTAATAAATTAGGTATTTTTGTAGGCATTATTTCAGGAATTTTTTCTGTACCATCATAATTAGGTAAAAAATTTACTGTATTTTTTTCCAAATCATTAATAATTTCTTGTGAAATTTTAGACATTTTTATTTCAGTATAACGCATAGCTGCAGCTGAATCTCCATCAATGGAACCAAAATTACCTTGGCCATATATTAATGGATATCTTAATGAAAAAGATTGTGCTAATCTAACAATTGTATCATAAACTGCATTATCTCCATGAGGATGATATTTCCCAATAACATCTCCAACTATTCTTGCCGATTTCTTGTAAGATTTATTCCATGTATTTCCCAATATGTACATAGCGTATAATATACGTCTATGGACTGGTTTTAATCCATCTCTTACATCTGGTAAAGCTCTACCTACTATAACTGACATTGCATAATCTATATAAGAATTTTTTAATTCTTCTTCAATATTAATTAATTTTATTTCTTTGGCAAAAGAATTCATGTAAATAAATATCCTTTTAACTTAATTTTATAAGTTATATATTTGTTATTTATATTTCTAAATTTATAATTTAAATAATTAAATTGATATTTTAAAAAAAATAAATGATAATTTATAATATTAATTTTTATAATTTTATACTCATACAATAAAATTAATTATATTAATATATATAAATTTATACATTTTTATATATTATTATTATTTAAAAAAGTTTAAATTAAATTTTTAATTTTCTAAATGCTTAATTTTTTTTTTAGCTTTGTTAATAACTTCTTTAGGAATTCCTGCTAAAGATGCTACAAATAAGCCATAATTTTTATTAATTGATCCATTTTTAATTTTATGTAAAAAAACAATAGAATTATTAATTTCTATTGCATCAAAATATATATTTTTTATACACTTATTCTTGTCTTTTAATTTTGTTAATTCAATATAATTAGTTGCAAATAAAGTAAGTGATTTATTTTTTTTTGCAATATATTCTGTACAAGACCAAGCTATAGCTAAACCATCATGGGTAGATGTACCTCTTCCTACTTCATCCATTAATACTAAACTTTGTGATGTAGCATTTCTTAAAATATTTGCAGTTTCTATCATTTCAACCATAAAAGTAGATAATCCAGAAGATATATTATCTGTAGATCCTATTCTTGTAAAAATTCTATCTATTGGTCCTATAATAGCTTTGTCCGCTGGAACATAACTACCTATATAAGTCATTAATATAATTAATGCTACCTGTCTCATATAAGTACTTTTACCTCCCATATTAGGACCTGTTATTAACAATACATGTTTTTCTTTTGTTAATAACACATTATTAGCAATAAAAGGTGATTTTACAATATTTTCAACAATAGGATGTCTTGAATTAGTTAAAGATATTCCTATTTTTTTATTCAAAATAGGACAAGTATAATTTAAAGTTACAGATCTTTCAGCTAAATTACACAATACATCTAATTCTGATAAATATAATGATAATTTTTGTAAATTTTTTAAAAAGGGATTAATATAATTAAATAATTTATTATATAAATTTTTTTCTAAATTTAGAAGATCTTCTTTAGAAGAAAAGATATTTTTTTGATATTTCTGTAATTCTGGAGTCGTATATCTATTAAAATTTTTTAAAGTTTGAACTTGAATATATTTATTAGGAAGATGATGTTTATAACTTTTATTAATTTGGATATAATATCCATGAATTGTATTAAATCCTATCTTTAATTTTTCTATTTTTAATAAATTACGTTCTTTATTTTCTAAATAAGATAAATATTTATTTGAATCTTTCGATAATTTTCTTAAATCATCTAATAATAAATTATATCCAGTTGCTATAACATTTCCTTCTTTTAAAGATAAAGCAGGTTTTTCTTTTATAGATTTTTTTAATAAATTTTTTAATAAAGAGAACAATCCTAATTTTAAAATTTTAAATTTTATTTCACAATTATTTATATTTTGTAAAATATTATGAATGTTAGGTAAATAATTTAATGTTTGTCTTAAAGAGACTAAATCATTAGGTTTAGCAGTTCTTAAAGATAATCTAGCAATAATTCTCTCTATATCACCAATTTTTAATAGTATTTTTTTAAAATTAAAATAATATTTTTGTAAAATAGAAATATTTTTTTGCCTATTTGAAATAACTTTAATATCACGTATTGGATTATTTAACCATCGTTTTAATAAACGACTACCCATACTAGTAATTGTATAATCTAATATTTTAACTAAAGTATTATTTTTATCACCAGAAATACTATTAATAATTTCTAAATTTTTACGAGTGTTTTCATCCATAATAATTTCTTTATTATGTCTATCTAAAGAAAGATTATTAATATGAGGTAAATATACTTTTTGTGTATCTTTAACATATTGTATTAAACATCCTGCTGCTCTAATAGCTAAAAATTCTTTTTCAATACCAAAACTTTTTAAATTTTTTGTTTTAAATTGCATATTCAATTGTTGAATAGCTGTATCTATATCAAATTCCCATAATGGTCTACGTCTAATACAACATCTTTTTTTTATTAAATTTATATCTTTAAAATTTTCAGAATATAATAATTCTTTAGGATTTGTTCTTTGTAATTCTCCTGCAATTATATTAATATCTTTATTTTCCATAATTCTAAAATCACCAGAACTAATATTTAATGTAGCATAACCAAATCCTAATTTTACATCTTGATATATTGATCCTAATAAATTATCAATATTATTATTTAATAAAATATCGTCACTAACTGTTCCAGGTGTAATAATACGAACTATTTTCCTCTCTAAAATTTTTTTTTTAGATAAAATTTCCTTACTTTGTATTTGTTCACAAATAGCGATAGATTCTCCTAACTTAATTAATTTTGATAAATAATTATCTATACTATTAACTGGTATACCTGCCATAGGGACAGGTTTTCCATTTAATTTACCTCTCTTAGTTAATACAATATTTAATAATTTTGAAGCTTTTTTTGCATCTTCAAAAAACATTTCATAAAAATCTCCTAATCTATAAAATAATAAAATATTAGGATATTGTTTTTTTAATTTAAAATATTGATCCATCATGGGTGTTATAGACATAATTTTATTACTTTTAATATTAGTTAGTAAAAAACTTGTATATTTTATTTAAATAAAATATTTATATAAAAAAATAATAAATAATATTTATTATTTTAATAAGAAAATACTACTCATCATCATTATTATTATTATTATTATCAATTAAACGCAATATAACAAAAAATAAATTAATAAAATCTAAATACAACATAAGTGCTCCTAAAATAGCATATCTTCTTAAATTATCTTGATCATTTACATTCAAACTAATTTTTTTTGCAATATTTTTTAATTTTTGCGTATCATATGAAACAAGTAATGTAAAAAAAATAACACTAATATAATTTATTATAGAAGATATGAAATTATTTTGTACCCATAAATTTATACATGAAGCTATAATTATACCAAATATCCCCATTAAAATAATATTACCTAAATAACTTAAATCTTTTTTAGTAAAATATCCCCAAATACACATAGCCAAAAAAGTAAATGATGTAGTTATAAATGCCGTAAAAATCGTATTTTGGTTATATGAAGAAAATATTCCAGCTGTAGTTAATCCAGTTAATGATGAATAAAACATAAATAATGTAGTTAATGTTTTTCCAGATAATCTATTTAAAAAATTTGAAATAACAAATACTAATATAAATTGTAAAAAACATAAACTTAATAAAAAAATTTTGTTATTTAATATATAATTTATAACTTGTGTAGTATTAGATACATACCAAGAAATAAATGCTGTTAATAATAAACCACAGGACATCCAGCTATATACTTTTCTAAAATAAATCTGTATATAATTTTTTTCTTGTTTTAAAGTTGTACTTTTTAAATTTGGATATTCTATCATAATTATACCTTTTAAAATTAAACCAAATTTTTTAAGAAATATTTTATTATAAATTTTAATTATTTATATATTATATAATATAATATATAAATTACATAGTAATTAATTTACTTATATAAAATATAATGAGTCATATACCAGTTTTATTAAAAGAATCTGTTAATAGTTTAAATATTAAAGATAATGGCATATATATAGATGCTACTTATGGTTGTGGTGGACATACAAAATTAATTTTATCTAAATTAGGAAATTATGGGAGAATCTATGCAATAGATTGTGATATGAAAACAATATTAAAATATAAAATTATAGATGATAGAATTATTTATATAAATGATAATTTTTCAAATTTAAAAATTATTTTAAATAATAAAATAGGTAAAATAGATGGAATATTATTTGATTTAGGAATTTCTTCTTTTCAATTAAATAATTCGAAAAGAGGATTTTCTTATATGTTTAATGGACCATTAGATATGCGTATTAATCAAGAAAAAGGAATAACAGCTTATAATTTATTAAAAAATATAAATGAAAAAAAATTGTCTGAAATATTGAAAATATATGGTGAAGAAAAATATCATAAAAAAATAGCATATAATATAAAAAAAAATATATTAAATAATAAATTGCATGATACAAAAGATTTATCATATACAATATGTTCTTCTGTTACTAAAAGTAATAAATTTAAACACCCAGCAAAAAGATCTTTTCAAGCTATAAGAATTTTTTTAAATCAAGAAATAGAAGAATTAAAAAAAGTTTTAAATTTATCATTAGAATTACTAAAGAAAAATGGAATCATATCAATAATTAGTTTTCATTCTATAGAAGATAGAATTATTAAATGTTTTATGAAAAAATATAGTTCTTCAAATCAACAAAATATTTATAAAAAATTACCTTTAACTGAAAAAGAAATAAATAATTTTTATTATAAAAATAATAAAATAAAATTAAAAATTATTAATAGAATTTTTCCTAGTGAAAAAGAAATATATCAAAATCCAAGATCTAGAAGTGCAATACTACGTGTTGCAAAAAAAATATAAAAAAATAATTTTATTTATTATTTAATTTTAACAAAATATCTTAAATTAAGGATTGAAAAAAATTGAATTTTTCTCTATTTAGTTTACAAAAATTATTAAATAATTATATAAAAAGCAATTTAATAAAAAATATTTTAATAAATAAAATAGTTTTAGATAGTAGAAAAGTAACAGGGGAAAATTGTCTTTTTATTGCAATAAAAGGATATAAAAAAAATGGTAAAAATTTTATAAAACATGCTATATCAAGAGGAGCTATTGCTGTCTTAACTTATACAGATAATAAAATATCATCTTGTAATATTCTTTTTAAAAAAGATATACCCATTATATATTTACCTAATTTACATAAACATATTTCACATTTTGCTGGAATATTATATGATCATCCAAGTAAAAAAGTACCTGTTATAGGAATTACAGGAACTAATGGTAAAACAAGTATAACCAATTTTTTACTGCAATGGATTAAATTATTAGGAGGTAATCCAGCTATTTTAAGTACTTTAGGTAATGGTTTTCATGAAAAATTAATTAAAACTAATAATACTACAGACTCAGCAATAGAAATACAGTCTACACTAAAAAAATTTATAAATAAAAAAGCAAATATTATAATAATGGAAGTTTCTTCACATGGATTATCTCAATATAGAGTATCTGATATATTTTTTTCTATTGGTATTTTTACTAATTTAACTAGAGATCATTTAGATTATCATCTAAATATGAAAAATTATGAATTATCTAAATGGAAATTTTTTTCTAATCATAAAATAAAACAAAAAATTATTAATATTGATGATAATACAGGATTAAAATGGTTTAAAAAATTACCTAATGTAATTCCAATAACTACTAAAAAAAAATTTTTATATCAATCTAATGTATTTATTTATATAAAAAAAATAACTTATTTATCGAATAAAACAATAGTTATATTTAATTCAAGTTGGGGTAATGGAAAAATAAAAATAAATCTTATAGGAAAATTTAACGTTATAAATATTATCTTAAGTATGGCAGCATTATTAAAATTAAATTATCCTTTAAAAAAATTATTAAAAACAATTTCTAAAATTAAACCTGTTAAAGGACGTATAGAAAAAATTTTTTTTAAAAAAAAATATTCTAATATAATAATTGATTATGCTCATACTCCTGATGCATTAAAAAATATATTATTAACTATAAGACTAAATACTCGTGGTAAAATATGGTGTATTTTTGGTTGTGGAGGTGAAAGAGATATAGGAAAAAGAAAAATAATGGGATATATAGCTACTAAATATGCTGATAATATAATTTTAACAACTGATAATCCTAGAACAGAAAATATAAATAATATTATTAAAGATATAAAAAAAGGATGTATTACATCACATAATGTATTTATTATTTTAAATAGAATTAAAGCTATTGCTTATGCAATATTTAATTTTTCTAAAAAAGACACTATTTTAGTAGCAGGTAAAGGACATGAAGATTATCAAATTATTAATAATAAAATTTTAAATTATTCAGATTTTAATGCTATTCAAAATATATTAAAAAGTACTAAATGAATAACTTAATTAATTTAAAAAAAATATCAAAAATAGTTAATGGAATATTAATTGGAAATAATATTGAAATAATAAATTTTTCAATAAATAGTAAAAAAATTAAAAAGAAATGTATATTTATTGCTATTTATGGAAAAAATTTTGATGGACATGATTTTATTAAAGAAGCAATTAATAATGGAGCATTAGCTATATTAGTAAATAAATTTTGTAATTTTAATATTCCTCAAATAATAGTATTTGATACTATTTTAGGATTAGGAAAATTAGGTTTATGGAAAAGAGAACAATTTAAACATAATATTATAGGAATAACAGGGTCATCAGGTAAAACTTCAGTTAAAGAAATGACAGTATCTATATTAAGAAAAAGATATAATATTATTTATACTAAAAAAAATATGAATAATCATATAGGTATTCCTTTAACATTATTAAATTTAACAAATCATCATAAATGTGCAGTAATTGAAATAGGAGGAAATCAAATTAATGATATATCTTATAATACTAGTTTAGTAAAACCAAATATTGCAATAATTAATAATATATCACCATCACATTTAGAAGGTTTTAAATTATTACAAAATATTATTAAATGTAAAAGTGATATTTTTAATTATTTAACGAGTGAAGGAACTGCTATTCTTAATTATGATGATAAGAATCAAAAACAAATATTTAAAAAACTAATTAATAATAAAAAAATTTTAACTTTTTCTCTATATAATAAAAAAGCTGATTTTTTTACAAAAAATATAATTATTTTATCAAATAAAATTGAATTTGTTCTAATATCTCCTATAGGAGAAATATTAATTCAATTATTTTTAATAGGAGGGGGAATACATAATGTTAGTAATGCATTAGCATCTGCTATATTAGCTTTTACCATTGGATCTTCTTTAGAAGATATAGCTATTGGTTTAAAATACTTTAAAGCAATTGAAGGAAGAATGTCTCCAATTATTATTGATAATAATAAGTTAATTATAAATGATGCTTATAATGCAAATCCTAATTCTGTATATATAGCTATAAATATCTTGAAAAATTTTCATGGTACTAAAATTTTAGTTATTGGAGATATATTAGAATTAGGTATTTATACATTATTTTTTTATAAAAAAATAAAAAATTTAATTTTAAAAACTAATATAAATTATATCTTAAGTATTGGAAAATATAGTAACTATATTACTGAAAATAATATAAATGCAAAACATTTTTCAAATAAAAATTTATTAATAAACGAATTATTTTTAATAATAAAAAAATTAAAAAATTATACAATTTTATTTAAAGGATCACGTAATAATAAAATGGAAATATTAATTAATATTTTATTGGAGAAATTAAAATGTTATTAATATTATTCAAATATTTAGAATTTTTTTCAAAAAATTTAAATTTTTTTTTAATAACTTTTAAAATTCGTTTAATATTCACATTATTAACATCTTTTATTATCACTTTTTTTTTAAATCCATTGTTTATTAATTATCTAAATAAAAAAAAAATTTCCCAAATTATTAGAAAAGAAGGACCTATAACACATTATTCTAAAAATAATACTCCAACTATGGGAGGGTTAATTTTATTATTATCGATTTTTATTTCTGTTTTTTTTTGGTCTAATTTATTTAATAAATATATTTTTTATTCATTATTTCTAATGATATTATATGCAATAATTGGATTTATAGATGATTATTATAAAATTATATTAAATAATTCTAAAGGATTATCTCCATACAAAAAACTTTTTTTCCAATCTATTCCTACTATTTTTATAGTAATATTAATTTATATAAATAATCCAGAAAAATTATATATACAATTTATTATTTCTATTATTAATTTACATATTAAATATAATTTAAATCTAATTTTATATTTAATAATTTCTTATTTTATTATTATAGGAATAAGTAATTCCGTAAATTTAACTGATGGATTAGATGGTTTAGTTATTATGCCTATAATTTTTATTTCTTTAGCATTATCTATATTATGTTATTTTTCAGGAGATATATTTTTTTCTAAATACTTTTATTTTATTTATATAAAAAATGCAAAAGAATTAATAATAATATGTTTAGCTATTGTTGGTTCCGGATTAGGGTTTTTATGGTATAATACTTATCCAGCTAAAATTTTTATGGGAGATATAGGATCATTATCTTTAGGTTGTATTATATCTATAATAGCAATATTAATAAGACAAGAATTTTTATTTCTTATAATGTGTAGTGTATTTATATTAGAAGCAATTTCTGTAATAATTCAAGTTTTAAAATTTAAATATAATAAAAAACGTTTTTTTTTAATGGCGCCTTTACATCATCATTATGAATTAAAAGGAATTCCTGAACCTCGTATTATTATTAGATTTTGGATTATTTCATTAATAATAGTGTTGTTTTCTTTAATTATAATAGTATAAAAATATTTAAAATGAACAAAAAAATACTTATTATAGGATTAGGATTAACAGGTATATCATGTTTAAATTTTCTTTTAAAAAAAAATATTATACCATCCGTTATGGATATATGTAATTCTCCGAAATTTATAAAAAGAATACCATCTTATGTTCCATGCCATTTAGGTTTTTTAAAAAAAGATTGGATATTGAATTCACAACTAATAATTATAAGTCCTGGTATATCAATATTTAATAATCTTTTATTAGAAGCAAAAAAAAAAGGTATTGAAATAATAGGAGATATAGAATTATTTGCACGTTATAATACAACACCTGTAATAGCAATTACAGGTACTAATGGTAAAAGTACTGTTACCAATATGATTGGAAAAATTATGAAAAAGAATAATTTTAATGTTGGTATTGGAGGTAATATAGGATATCCAGTATTAGATTTATTATCCTTTATAAAAGATTTTTATATTTTAGAAATCTCTAGTTTTCAATTAGAAACTATAAAAAAATTGAATATATATATTGCTGTTATTTTAAATATTTCTGAAGATCATATGGACCGATATCCTTTAGGAATACAACAATATCGCAATTTCAAATTAGGTATTTATAAATATGCTTCTGTTTGCATATACAATGCTGATAATTCATTATGTTATCCTAAATGTTTTGAAAAAAAAAAAAAATATATAACTTTTGGTGAGTCTTCTGGAAAATATACATTATATTATGATAAAAAAGACATATATTTACAAATTAATCATCAAAAAATTTTAAATTTTAATAAAACTAAATTAATTGGTATTCATAATTACTTAAATGCTTTAGCAGTATTAGCTGTAACAGATGTATTAAAAATTTCTAAAAAAATTTCTCTAAAACAAATAAGTAATTATTTAAATATGGATCATATATTACAAATTATACATATAGAAAATGGAGTTACTTGGATTAATGATTCAAAATCTACAAATATTAGTAGTACTAAAGCTGCTTTAAAATATTTATATAAAAAAAAAAAAATTTGGTTATTATTAGGAGGATATGATAAAAATTGTAAATTATATTTATTAAAAAAATATTTACAAAAAAAAGATAATATTAATGTTTATTGTTTTGGAATATTAAGAAAAAAAATATTATCTATTTATCCTAAAGTAAAAATAGTAAAAACAATATCTCAAGCAATAGAAAAAATAATTAAATTAGTAAAATATGGAGATGTTGTATTATTATCACCAGCTTGTTCTAGTATTGATCAATTTAAAAATTTTAAACATCGTGGAAAGGAATTTATAAGATTAGTTAAAAAATTTCATAATTCGAAATAATATATTTTTATAAAAAAATATTATATAATTTCAAATATTTTAATTTATATTAATTTTTTTTTTAAAAAATGAAAAAAAATAAAAAAATTCTTATAGTAGCTGGTGGAACAGGAGGACATATTTATCCAGCCTTAAATATAGCATATAAATTTATAAAAGAGGGATGGCAAGTTCGTTGGTTAGGAACTTCATCTAGAATGGAATCTAAAATTATTCCCAAAAAAAATATATATATTTATTTAATAAAATTTTTTAGATTTAAAAATAAAAATATTTTTTCTATAATTATTACTATAATAAAATTATTAATATCAACTTATAAATCAATTACAATTTATAAAAGATATAAACCAAATTTAGTTTTAACAATGGGAAGTTATATTTCTGGACCAAGTGGTTTAGCTGCATGGTTATGTAATATACCCTTAATAATACATGAACAAAATAGTATTCCTGGTATAACAAATAAAATTTTATCTACAATAGCAACAGTAAAAATGCAAGCTTATCCTAATACATTAAATAATGCAATATTAGTAGGAAATCCTATAAGTAAAAAAATTATTAAATTATCTTTATATAAAAGATCTATTTTAAAAATTCATAAACCAATTCATGTTTTAATTACAGGAGGAAGTCAAGGAGCAAATATAATAAATAAAATAGGTATAGAATTAGCTAAAATTTTAAAAAATAAAATATCTATTTTACATCAGGTTGGCAAAGGAAATTTAAAAAAAATATTTTATGAATATAAAAAAAATATTATTGATAATTTAATTTTAAAAGAATATATAAAAAATATAGATAAAGCATATAAATGGGCTGATATTATTATATGTAGATCAGGAGCAATGACTGTAAGTGAAATTACAGCAATAGGTTTACCTGCTATTTTTATACCTTTTCAACATGAAGATAAACAACAATATTTTAATGCAATGAATTTAAAGAAAATAGGAGCTGCTAAAATTTATGAACAAAATAATTTAAATATTAATAAAATTGCTAATACTATATTATCTTTAAATACAAAAAAAATTGTATATATGGGAAGTAAATCTTATAAATTATCTATAATAAACTCTACAGAATTAATTTATCAAGAATTAAATAAAATAAAATAAAATTAATTAATTTATACATAAGATGAAATTTAAAATATGCTTAATCAAAAATTTTTTAATAAAATACCTAAAATGAAAAATATTAATTATATATATTTTATTGGTATTGGTGGTTCTGGGATGGGGGGAATTGCAACAATTTTAGCAAAACAAGGATATAAAATTAGTGGTTCAGATTTATTTTCTAATTTTATTACAAAAAAATTAAATTTATTAAATATAAAAATACATTTTAAACATGATGCTAAAAATATTACAAATAATATAGATCTTATTATAGTATCTGCTGCTATTAAGAATAATAATCCAGAATTAATTGCTGCAAAAAAATTAAATATTATTATACTTAATAGAGCACAAATATTAGCAGAATTAATGAGATTTTTTTATGGGATAACAATTACAGGAACACATGGTAAAACAACAACTACAGCTTTAATTTATAAAATATTTAAATTAGCTAAATTAAGTCCAACTTTTGTTAATGGGGGTATTTTAAAATTTTCTGAAGAATATGCTTATTTAGGTTCAGGTAAGTATTTTATTACAGAAGCAGATGAAAGCGACAAATCTTTTTTATATTTAAATCCTATTATAAATATTATTACAAATATTGAAAAAGAACATTTAAATTCTTATAATAATGATATTGAAATTTTAAAAAAAAATTTTTTACGATTTTTAAAAAAAATACCATTTTATGGATGTATAATTATTTGTATAGATAATTTTCATAATTATGATTTAATAAAAAAAAATAAAAATATTTTAAAAAAAAACATTATTACATATGGATTTAATAAAAATGCTGATATTCAATTATATAATTATCAACAAAATGGTTATAAATGTAAATTTTCTTTATTAGAAAAAACAAAAAATTTATCTGTAGAAATAAATTTAAATATTCCTGGATATCATAATGCTTTAAATGCAACAGCTGCATTTGCAATATCATCTTATATTGGTTTAGATTATACTGTAATTATAGAATCTTTAAAAAATTTTGAAGGAGTTAAAAGAAGATTTGATATTTTAGGAATTTTATTCCCTTATAAAAAAATAAAATATAAAAAAAATATAATTGTTCTTGATGATTATGGACATCATCCAACTGAAATAAATATGACTATTAAAACAGCACGACAAATATGGCCAAATAAAAAATTAGTAATGGTTTTTCAACCTCATCGTTATTCTAGAATTAAAAATTTATTAACTGAATTTGTAAAAATATTATCTAAAGTTGATAAATTATTTATTTTAGAAGTTTATTCTGCAGGAGAAATTCCAATTAAAAATGCTAATAGTAAATATTTAACTAAAAAAATAAAAAAATTAGGTATTATTACTCCTATTTTTATTAAATCAAAAAATTATTATGATATTATCAATAATATATATTTAAAATTAAAAGGTAATACAGTATTAATTTTCCAAGGAGCTGGAGATATAAATAATATCTCATCATTATTAATGAATAATAAATTCTAAAATTTACAAAAATAAATAATTATAATAACTTTAAATTAAAAAATATGTCTAAAAAAATAGCTGTTTTGTTTGGAGGTAATTCTCCAGAAAGAGAAATTTCTTTAAAATCTGGTAAAAAAATTTTAAATGCTTTATTAAAATTAGGAATTAATGCTATTGGTATAGATCCAATAAATTTTCCATTATTATATTTAAGTAAATATAAATTTAAAAAAATTTTTATAGCCTTACATGGGAAAGGAGGAGAGGATGGTACTATTCAAGGAATATTAGATTATCTTAATATTCCTTATACTGGAAGTAATTTATTATCTTCTGCAATTACTATGAATAAATTTCTTACAAAAATTATTTGGCATAAATATGGATTACCGGTCATTTATCCTCATTATCTATTAAATAAAAAAAATTTTATAAAATCAAAGTATTTAGAAATTGAAAAAAAAATTTTGAAATTAAATTTACCTGTATTTATAAAACCTAATTGTAATGGATCTAGTTTAGGTATTTCAAAAGTTAATCATTTAGATGATCTATTTAATGCAATAGAAAAATCATTTATATATAGTGACGAAATTTTAATTGAAAAATATATAAAAGGTGAAGAATACACAGTAGGAATTTTAGATACAAATATTTTACCTCCTATAAAGATAGAATGTCCTGATTCTTTTTATAATTATCAAGCTAAATATTATTTAAATACTACTAAATATTTTTGTCCAAGTGGATTAAATAAAAATAAAGAAAAAGAATTAAAAAATATAGTTTTAAAAGCATGGAATGTAGTAAAATGTAAAACATGGGGTAGAATTGATGTTATTTTAGATGAAAATCAAAGATTTCAATTATTAGAAATAAATACTATACCTGGTATGACCTCTAATAGTTTATATCCAATTGCAGCAAAAAAAATAGGATTATCTTTTTATGATTTAGTTCTAAAAATTTTAAATATAAATAAATAAAAAATTTTATTTAATAAAATTTTTTATTATATGTTTTAATTTTTTAGGGCTTTGTTCTGCAATATTTAATAATAAATCAGTACTATATTTACTTAATATTTTTTTTTTTAATTTATATTTATTAATATTATTAACAAATGTTTTTTTAAAAAAAACAGGATTAATTTTAATATCTATCTCTTTTAAAGATGGAATAATATGTTTTTTTAAATAGCATAAAAGATTTGATTTTTCAGATAAAAATCTAATCATGGAACCAGCATTATATGTTTCTATAATTAAAATATTATTTTTAAAATTTCTTACATTATACCATTTACGTAAATGTATAGGTAAATATTTTTTAAGAAAATTATTAATTTTTATTAAAATATCTGCATGTGTATATATTTTATATAATATGTCTTTAGAAGATGAATAATATTTTTTTTTAAAAATTTTATTAATTAATAGTAATTTATTATTACGCATTATTTAATCCTTTAATTTTTTATAAAAAATTATATATATTTTTTTTATTTTGTTAAGATAAATAATAATTAATATTTATAATTATACAAATATCTTTTTATTAAGAGTATTTATATGTTAAAAAAAATTTTTACTAAAATTTTTGGTAGTAATAATGACCATGTTTTACGACGTATTCAAAAAACAGTAAATATTATTAATGAGATGGAAATAGAATTTGAAAAATTAACTAATTTTGAATTACAAAATAAAACTTTTTTGCTAAAAGAAAAATTAAATAAGAATTATTCTTTAGAAAATATTTTACCGGAAGCTTTTGCAACGGTTAGAGAAGCTAGTAAAAGAATATTTGGTATGCGTCATTTTGACGTTCAATTAATGGGAGGTATTGTATTAAATAATAATTGTGTTGCCGAAATGAAAACTGGAGAAGGGAAAACTTTAACATCTACATTACCAGCTTACCTAAATGCTCTTACAGGTAAAGGAGTACATATTGTTACTGTTAATGATTATTTAGCTCAACGAGATGCTTTAAATAATAGAATATTATTTAAATTTTTAGGATTAACTGTAGGTATTAATATATCATCTATGTCATTAGAAGAAAAAAGAAATTCTTATAAAGCAGATATTACTTACGGAACTAATAATGAATATGGTTTTGATTTTTTAAAAGATAATATGGTTTTTGATTATATAAAAAAAGTACAACGTAGTTTACATTATGCTATTGTAGATGAAGTTGATTCAATATTAATTGATGAATCTCGTACTCCTTTAATTATTTCTGGACCTGCAGAAGATAGTTCAGAATTATATATAAAAATAAATAATATTATACCTAAATTAATTTATCAGTCTAAAGAAGATTCTACTTCTTATAAAGGAAAAGGACATTATTTTATAGATGAAAAATCTCGTCAAGCATATTTAACAGAAAGAGGTTTAATATATTTAGAAAAAATACTTATAGATGAAAAAATAATAAATAAAGGAGAATCTTTATATTCTAGTAAAAATATTATTATTTTACATCATATTATTTCTGCTTTAAGAGCACATAATCTTTTTAAAAGAAATGTAGATTATATTTTAAAAAATAATCAAATAATAATAGTAGATGAACATACTGGAAGATTAATGGAAGGTAGGAGATGGTCAGATGGATTACATCAAGCAATAGAAGCAAAAGAAAATGTAAAAATTAATAATGAAAATCAAACTTTAGCCTCTATTACATTTCAAAATTATTTTAGATTATATAAAAAATTATCAGGTATGACTGGAACTGCTAGTACAGAATCTTTTGAATTTAAAGAAATTTATAAATTAGACACAATAGTAATACCAACTAATAAACCTATGATTAGAAAAGATTTACCTGATTTGATTTATTTAACTAAAAAAGAAAAAATAAAAGCAATAATTAAAGATATAAAAAAAAAACACCTTAAAGGTCAACCTATTTTAGTTGGAACTGTTTCAATTAAAAAATCAGAATTAATTTCTCAAAAATTAAAAAAAATAGGCATAAAACATAATGTTTTAAATGCTAAATTTCATGCTAGAGAAGCAGAAATAATCTCAAAAGCAGGTATGAAATATGCAGTAACAATTGCGACTAATATGGCTGGTAGAGGAACTGATATTGTTTTAGGTGGTATTTTTATATTAGATAATAAATTTAGTTTAAATAAATTAAAAAATTTAAAATTACAATGGAAAATAAAACATGATGAAATTGTAAAATTAGGTGGTTTATATGTTATTGGAACCGAACGTCATGAAGCTAGAAGAATTGATAATCAATTAAGAGGACGTTCTGGAAGACAAGGAGATACAGGTATGTCAAGATTTTACTTATCAATGGAAGATTCTTTAATGCGTATTTTTGCGCCTAAGAATATGTTATTTTTAATGAAAAAATTAGGAATGAAACATAATGATTATATTGAACATCATTGGATAACAAAAGCTATATCTAAAGCACAAAAAAAAGTAGAAAATTATAATTTTGAAATACGTAAACAATTACTTGAATATGATGATGTGATAAATGATCAACGTTTATCAATATATTCACAAAGAAATAAATTATTAAAATCATTTAAAACTGATCAAATAATTAAAAGTTTTAGAATAGATGTATTTACAAAAGTAATAAATAAATATATAAAATCTGATAATTTTATTAAAGAAAAATGGAATTTAAAAGAACTAAAAATTTATTTTTTAAATATTTTAAATTTAAAATTACCAATAAAAAATTGGATAAATATATTTAAAGAAAAAAATAAAAAAACAATTAATAAAAATTATTTATTAAAAAAAATTATTAATTTTGCAGAAAAAGAATATTTAAAAAAAGTAAATAATTTAAAAATAAAAGATATAAAAATTTCTGAAAAAAATATTATTTTAAAAATTTTAGATAATTTATGGAAAGAACATCTTTCTTCAATAGAATATTTAAAACAAGGTATACATTTAAGAGGTTATGCACAGCAAGATCCTAAACAAGAATATAAAAAAGAATCTTTTTATATGTTTAATATAATGTTAAATAATTTAAAAAAAGAAGTTATTATTACTTTAAGTAAAACAGAAGATGAGATAATAAATGATTATTATAAAATTTCAAGTATTTTAGAAAATCCTGAAGTAATTAATAATAATATAAAAAATAATAATTTAACAATTGTAAAAAAAACAGCTAATGCTTATATAAATAAAGATAATAAATATTTAAATAACTTAAATAACATAAATTTTATAAAAAAAAAGATAGGTAGAAATGAAAAATGTCCTTGTTATTCAGGTAAAAAATATAAATTTTGTCATGGGTTAATAATTAGATAATTTTAATAATAGAGAGTATAAAAAATAAATTTATTTTTTATGCCCTCTATTATTATTAATTTGTGATATTATAAAAAAAATTTTTAATATTATTTAAAAATTTTCCTATTTTAGGATTATTTTTATAATTAAAACTTTTATTTAATTGATATAAAATATTTTTTTGTTCATTATTTAAATTAATTGGAGTTTCAACTATTATTTTACATAATAAATCACCAACATTATTATTTCTTCTAATAGATTTTACTCCCTTATTACGTATTCTAAGTATTTTACCAGTCTGAGTACCTTCTGGAATTTTTAATTTTACATAACCATTTAATGTAGGTATTTTTATATTTCCACCTAATATAGCTGTAATAAAATTAATAGGTAATTCACAATATAAATTATTACCATCTCTAATAAAAAGAGAATGTTTTTTAATTTTAATTTCTATATATAAATCTCCTGATTGAGCTCCATTATCTCCTAATTCTCCCTCTCCTTTTAATCTAATACGATCTCCATTATTAATTCCACTTGGAACTTTTATTGATAAAGTTTTATAAGTTTCTAATTTACCCTTACTTTTACAATAAAAACAAGGATTTTTAATGAAATTACCTTTTCCGTGACATCTTGGACATGTTTGTTGAACCGTAAAAAAACCTTGACTCATTTGTATTTGTCCATAACCATTACATGTATTACATTTTTGTAATGATCCTTTAGAACCTGTTCCATTACAGTAATTACAAATTTTTAAAATAGGAATATTTATTTTTTTATTTATCCCTTTTATTGCTTCTTCTAATGAAATTTCAATTAAATATTTTAAATCAGATCCTTTTCTAGATTGATTTTTAGTTCTTGAACTACCTCCAAATATATCTCCAAAAACATCTCCAAAAATATCACCAAAATCAGTTGTATTATTTATATTTTCTTGTTCAAAAGCAGAATGTCCATATTGATCATAAGCAGCTCTTTTTTTCGAATCACTTAAAATTTCATAAGCTTGTTTTACTTCTTTAAACTTATTTTCAGCATTTTTATTTCCAGAATTACGATCTGGATGAAATTTTATAGCTAAACGTTTATATGCTCTTTTAATTTCAAGATCTTCAGCATTTTTAGTAATACCTAAAATATCATAATAATCTTTTTTTGACATAATAAATTATTGTCCTAATCTTTATCTTTAATCCTATAATTTTATTAATATTTTTTATTTATAAAAGACAAATAATACTAATAATATAATTTAATAATTTATTTATAAGATTATTAAATAATTATTTTTTTTTATCTTTAACTTCTTCAAATTCAGCATCAACAACTTCGTTTTCTTGATTTTCTGTTTTTATATTATCTTTTTCTTTATTAGTATTGTCATTATTAGTTAAATTCATAATTTTACTAGATGCTTCAATTAATTTTTGAATTTTTGTTTGGATATCATTTTTATCTTCTTTTTTAAGTGATTTATTTAATTCATTAATTGAATTTTTTATTAATGTTTTGTCTTTTTCTTCAATTTGATTTTCTACTTCTTGTAATTTTTTTTCAGTATTATGTATAAGTTGATCACCTTCATTACGTATTTTTACTAATTCTTCAAAAAGACGATCAGATTCGGTATTAGCTTCAGCATCTCTTATCATTTTTTCTACTTCATCTTTATTTAAACCTGATGATGCTTGTATTGTAATTTTTTGTTCTTGACCACTTTTTTTATCTTTTGCTGAAACATGTAAGATACCATCTGCATCTATATCAAATGTTACTTCTATTTGAGGTATTCCTCGAGGAGCAGGACTAATACCATTTAAATTAAATTGTCCTAAAGATTTATTATCATTTGCTCTTTTACGTTCTCCTTGTAGAACATGTATTGTAACAGAAGATTGATTATTTTCAGCTGTTGAAAAAACTTGACTATGTTTGGTTGGAATAGTAGTATTTTTATTTATTAATGGAGTCATTATTCCTCCAATAGTTTCTATACCTAAAGATAAAGGAGTTACATCTAATAATAAAACATCTTTAACATCTCCTGCTAAAACACCACCTTGTACTGCGGCACCAATAGCTACTGCCTCATCAGGATTAACATCTTTTCTTGGTTCTTTACCAAAAAATGTTGCTACTTTACTTTGTACCATAGGCATACGAGTTTGTCCACCTACTAAAATAACATCATTAATATCTGAAGAGGATAAATTAGCATCTTTTAAAGCTATTTTTAAAGGTTTTATTGATTGATTGATTAAATCTTCTACTAAAGATTCTAATTTAGCTCTAGTTAATTTAATATTTAAATGTTTTGGTCCTGAAGCATTTGCAGTAATATATGGTAAATTAACATCTGTTTGTTGTGTTGAAGATAACTCTATTTTAGCTTTTTCTGCTGCTTCTTTTAATCTCTGCATAGCTAAAGGATCATTTTTTAAATCTATTCCTTGATCTTTCTTAAATTCTGTTACTAAATAATTAATAATACGACTATCAAAATCCTCTCCTCCTAAATGGGTATCACCATTAGTAGATAATACTTCAAAAGTTTTTTCACCATCTACATCATCTATTTCAATTATAGAAATATCAAAAGTTCCTCCACCTAAATCATATACAGCTATTATACGATTACCTTTACCTTTATCTAATCCATATGCTAATGCTGCTGCTGTAGGTTCATTAATAATCCTTTTTACTTCTAATCCAGCTATTTTACCAGAATCTTTAGTTGCTTGACGTTGGGCATCATTAAAATAAGCAGGTACTGTAATAACAGCTTCATTTATTTTAGTCCCTAAAAAATCTTCAGCTGTTTTTTTCATTTTTTTTAAAATTTCAGCTGAAATTTGAGGTGGTGCCATTTTTTTCCCTTTAATATCTATCCAGGCATCTCCATTATCAGATTTAATAATTTTATAAGGCATTATTTTTATATCACGTTGTACTTCTTTATCATTAAATTTACGACCAATTAATCTTTTAATAGCAAAAAGGGTATTTTGGGGATTTGTAACTGCTTGACGTTTTGCTGGTTGTCCTACTAAAATTTCACCATCTTGTGTATAAGCAATAACAGAAGGTGTAGTTCTATCGCCTTCAGCATTTTCTAAAACACGAGGTTTATTTCCATCAATAATTGCTACACAAGAATTTGTTGTACCTAAATCAATACCAATTATTTTACTCATATAAATTATTAACTCCTATAAATTAACTATTTTTTTTTAAAATATAAAATTTATTAAAAAAATTTTGATAATATGTTTTATATATATTATATAAATTATAGTTCCCTAATGAAGGGGAAATGGGGTCACATATTAATGCATCAAGGGGGTCATCTAAATTTTTTTTTTAATATTAAATTTTACTTATTTAAAATAAAAATTTTTTCTTAAAAATAATGTTATATATTAAATTATATATTTTTTTTAAAAATTAATAAAAATAATTATTTTTTATATAAATTAATTTTACTTATAACTATGGAAATTATAACATGCAATATACAGCAGAAAAAATAACTATTTCTAACAAAAGTTCATTTGATTGTATAGTAATACCTATATTTGAACAATATAAATTTTCTAAAATTTCAAAAAAAATAAATGATATATCTAAAAATTATATATTAAATATTTTAAAAAAAAATAATATACAAGGGAAAATTAATCAAAATATAATTTTATATAAAATTCCTAATTTTTTATGTAATAAAATTATTGTTATTGGTTGTGGTATTAAAGATAAATTAAACAGAGAAAAAAATAAATTAATTTTAAATAATATTATTAATCTTTTAAAACAATATTCTATTAAAGAAATTATATGGTGTCTTACAGATTTAAAAATAAATAATTATGAATTATATTGGAATATAAGAGATACAATTGATATTTTTGAAAAAAATATTTATTTATTTAATAAATTTAAAAAGAATAAATCAGTTTTTTCATCAAAAATAAAATTTATTATTCATGATAACAACAAAGATATTTATTTTTCTGCAATTAAACATGGTAAAGCTATTAATTTAGGTATAAAAAAAGCTAAAAATATAGCTAATTTACCGCCTAATATATGTACTCCTAAATACTTATCTATTAAAGCAGAAAAATTAAAAAAAAAATATAAAAATATTTCTATAAAAATTCTTGATGAAAAATGTATGCAAAAAATAGGTATGAATGCTTATTTAGCCGTCAGTAAAGGATCTAAAAATAAACCTTTTATCTCTATAATAAAATATTTTAATGATAAAAAATCACAACCTATAGTTTTATTAGGAAAAGGTATAACTTTTGATTCAGGAGGTATATCTTTAAAACCTAGTAAAAATATGGAAGAAATGAAATATGATATGTGTGGAGCTGCATCTGTGTATGGAACTATATATGCAATAGCAGAATTAAAATTACCTATAAATGTTATTGGTATTTTAGCTAGCGCTGAAAATATGCCTAGTTCTAATGCATATAGACCTAGTGATATTATTAAAACAATGTCTGGTTTTACTGTAGAAATTATAAATACTGATGCTGAAGGACGTTTAATTTTATGTGATATATTAACATATATTGAAAAATATACACCTAAATATGTAATTGATATTGCAACTTTAACAGGAGCATGTGTTATTGCATTAGGTAATAATATTAGTGGTTTAATGTCAAATAATAATATTTTATCTAAAAAAATTATAACAGCTTCATTAGAATCAGATGATCGTGTTTGGAAATTACCTATTAATGATAAAAAATATTTTGACAAATTAAAATCTAATATTGCTGATTTAGTAAATAGTAGTGATGGTATTGCTGGAGCAATAACTGCTGCATGTTTTTTATCTAAATTTACTAAAAAATATAAATGGGCTCATATAGATATAGCTGGAACAGCTTGGGATTATATTAATCAAAAAGCAATGGCTTCTGGAAGACCTATTAATATGTTATGTCAATTTTTAATTAATGAAATATACAATCATTAATAATTTTTTATAAATTTAATACAAATTTTATTATATAAGAGATATTTTTTATTATGGATAAAACATATAATCCAAAAACTTTTGAAAAAAAAATTTATAGTTATTGGGAAAAAAATAATTTTTTAAAAAATAAATTTAATTATTCAAAAAAATGTTTTTCTATTATGGTACCACCACCTAATATTACAGGATCTTTACATATAGGCCATGCGTTACAATATACTTTAATTGATATTTTAGTACGTTATCATCGAATGTTAGGTAAAAATATATTATGTCAAGTAGGAATAGATCATGCAGGTATTGCTACTCAAAATTTAATAGAACAAAAAATTTTTAATGAAACAGGAAAAACTAAAAATAATTATAGTCAAAAATTTTTTTTAGATAATATTTGGAAATGGAAAGACAAATATTGTAATATTATTTATAATCAAATGAAAAGTTTAGGTTTATCTACAGAATGGGAAAAAGCAAGATTTACAATGGATGATAAATTTATTAAATCTGTAAGAGATATTTTTATTATTCTTTATAATCAGGGATTAATTTATAAAAAAAAAAGATTAATACATTGGGATTTAAAACTTAAAACTGTAATTTCTGATTTAGAAGTTGAGTATAAAAAAAATAAAACAAATTTGTGGTATATAAAATATTTTCTTTCAAATCAAATTAAAACTCTTAATAACAAAAATTATTTAATTGTTGCTACAACTAGACCAGAAACATTATTAGCAGATAGTGCAATTGCTATAAATCCTTTAGATCAAAGATATAATTATTTAATTGGTAAATATGTAATTGTACCTATTATTAATCGTAAAATTCCTATTATAGCAGATAATTATGCTAAAATAACAAAGGGTACTGGATGTGTTAAGATTAGTCCTGCACATGATTTTAATGATTATAAAGTTGCTATTAAACATAATTTACCTATAATTAATATTTTTGATTTAAAAGGTAATATTTTAGAAAAATGTCAAATTTTTAATAAAAAACAAAAATTTATAAAATTAAATGATAGTATTCCAAAAATTTTACAAAAAATACATTTTTTAAATGCAAGAAATATTATTCTAAAAAAAATAAAACAACAAGGATTACTAGTTAAATATGAAATAAGAACTAGACTAATACCATTTAGTATGCGTAGTAATACTATTATTATCCCTATGTTAACAAATCAATGGTATTTAAATACTAAAATTTTATCTCAAAAGGCAATAAATGCTGTAAAAGAAAAAAAAATTATATTTTTTCCTAAAAAATATGAAAATATGTTCTATTCTTGGATGAATAATATTCAAGATTGGTGTATATCACGTCAATTATGGTGGGGTCATAAAATACCTGTTTGGTATGATAATAAAAATAATATTTATGTAGGAAAAAATGAGAAAGAAATAAAAAAAAAATATAATCTAGATAAAAATTTTTATTTAAAACAAGATTCTGATGTTTTAGATACATGGTTTTCTTCTAGTTTATGGACTTTTATTACTTTAGATTGGCCTAATAATAAAAAATTTTCTTTTTTTCATCCCACTAATATTATTATAAGTGGTTTTGATATTATTTTTTTTTGGATATCTAGAATGATAATGATGACAATGCATATTGTTAAAAATAAAAATAATATTCCCCAAATACCTTTTAAAAATATTTTAATGACAGGATTATTAAGAGATAATAAAGGAAATAAAATGTCTAAATCAAAAGGAAATGTAATTAATCCAATAGATTTTATTGAAGGTGTTAATTCTATAAAAAATATACGAAATAGTAAAATTTATGGAGCAGATGCATTAAGATTTACATTAGCAGCATTATCATCAACAGGTCGTGATATATATTGGGATATAACTAGATTAGAAGGATATCGTAACTTTTGTAATAAAATTTGGAATGCTAGTATTTTTATTTTAAAAAATATTAATTATAAATTTATTAATGAAAAAAAAAACTTGTCTGTAATAGATAAATGGATTTGGTCTGAATATTATTTAGTTGTAAAATATTATATAAAAGCATTAAACGAATATCGTTTTGATTCTGCTACGAATATTTTATATAATTTTATATGGAATAAATTTTGCGATTGGTATTTAGAATATTCTAAAATAATTTTTCAAGAAAAAGATCAAAACAAAAATACTGGAACACATTACACATTATATCATCTTTTTGAATCAATATTAAGATTATCTCATCCAATAATTCCTTTTATTACTGAAGTTATATGGCAAAAACTAATTAAAAATGATAAAAAATTTTCTAATAGTAGTATTATGATACAATCTTTTCCTAAAGTAAATAAAATACAAATAAATAAAAAAATTATACATATTTTTAATATTTTTATTAAAATTATTACAACTATTCGTAATAATAAAATAGAAATGAATATAAAAAATAATAAAAAAATTAATTTATATATAAAAAATATAAATAATGAATTTGATATTTTTTTAAAAAATAATAAAAAAATTTTAAAAAAATTTGTAAATCTTAAAAAGATAATTTTTATTAAAAATAATATTAATTTTCCAGAAAAAACACTAATAAATAAAATAAATAATATTGAATTTGCTATTCCATTAAATAATTCAATTATTGATCAGAAAAATTTATTAAAAAAAATTAATAATAAGTTAAATAATAACCAAAAAATAATAAATTTATTAAATAAAAATATAATAAATAAAAATTTTTTATCTAAAGCTCCTAAACATATTATAATAAAAAATTTAGAAAGGTTAAAAAATTGTGAAATTTTAAAAAAAGAATTATTACAAAAAATTTCTTTAATTGAAAATTTATAATATTTTTTTTTATATTTAAATTATTTTAAAATAAGGATATGTTGTATGAATGAATTTTATAATAAACATTTTTTAAAATTATCAGATTTTTCAAAACAAAATATTTATGAATTAATTAAAATATCAGAAAAATTAAAATATGATAAAAAAAATTTTAAGGAAAAAAAAAAATTAGTTAATAAAAATATTATTCTTATTTTTGAAAAAAATTCTACAAGAACTAGATGTTCTTTTGAAATAGCATGTTTTGATCAAGGAGCTAATGTTACCTATTTAAATATTAAAGATAGTCATATTGATCATAAAGAGTCTTTAAAAGATTCAGCTAGAATTTTAAGTAATATGTATCATGGATTAGAATATAGAGGAAAATATCAAAAAAAATTAGAAATTATTGCTAATTATTCAACTATTCCTGTATGGAATGGATTAACAAATGAATTTCATCCTACTCAAATATTAGCAGATTTATTAACTATTAAAGAAAATATTAAAAATAAAAAAATTGATCAAATTAAATTATCTTATATAGGAGATATTAATAATAATATTGCATATAGTTTAATAGAAGCATCAAGTATAATTGGTTTTAAATTATTTTTAATTTCACCACAAAAAATTAAATTAGGTAATAATATATATATTAATAATATAATAAAAAAAGTTATTACTCATAGTAATATTAATATTACCGATAATATTGATTTAGGTATTAAAAATTCAGATTTTATTTACACAGATATTTGGTTATCTATGGGAGAAAAAAAATCTTTAAAATTATGGGAAAAAAAAATTAAAAAACTACATAATTATCAAGTTAATAGATTATTACTTGAAAAAAGTCAAAATAATAATGTTAAAATTATGCATTGTTTACCTTCATTACATTTATATAAACATTATAAAAATTTATTTACTAAAGAAATTATTTCAAAATATAATTTATATAATGGATTAGAGATAACGGATGAAATTTTTGAATCCAAAAATAGTATTATATTTCAACAAGCAGAAAATAAAATTCATACTATTAAAGCTATAATGATTGCTTCTTTACTAAAAGAACAATATTAAAATATTAATAATATTATATTTATAAATAAATTTAAAAATTTTTATGAAAAATAATAATAAGTTATTTATTAATAAAAAAAAATTTTATGAAAAATATATTTATTTCTATAAAACTATATAAATAAAATATTAATTTTTTTTAAAATATAAATAACTTATAAATAATAACTTCTATTTATAAAAAAATATTTTTAAAATATAATAAGTTTATTAAATTAAATATATATAAAATATATAACTTTATAAAAATATAAAAATTTAAATTAAAGTTTTTTAATAAAATATAGATAATATATTAATAATAAGGTTTAATAAAATGTTTTTATTTTTTAGATTAATATGTATTGTTTTTATAATATTATTATTACCAATAACAAAAAAATATTTAAATTTTACAAAGTCTATTCAAAATACTATTTTTTTTTATAATTGGACAGAATATGTTCCTCAAGAAATTCTAGCTCAATTTACTAAAGAAACTGGTATTAAAATTATTTATTCTACATACGAATCTAATGAAAGTATGTATGCTAAATTAAAAACCTATAAAAAACAACCTTATGATTTAGTTGTTCCTTCTACATATTTTGTAGCAAAAATGAAAAATGAAGGTATGATACAAAAAATAGATAAAAAAAAAATACCTAATTTTTCTAATTTAGATTCTAAATTTTTAAATAAATCTTTTGATTTAAATAATGAATATTCTATTCCATATATGTGGGGTGCAACAGCTATAGGAATTAATACTAATATAATAAAACCAGATTCTATAAATAGCTGGAGTGATTTATGGAATCCAAAATATTATAAATCTATTTCTTTAATAGATGACGCTAAGGAAGTATTTCAAATGTCACTAATAAAATTAGGTTATCCTGGAAATACAACTGATATTAAATATATAAAAAAAGCTTTTATAGATTTAAAAAAATTAATGCCTAATATTATTTCATTTAATTCTGATAATCCTGGATATCCTTTTATTGAAGGTTCTGTAAATATAGGAATGATTTGGAACGGTTCTGCTTATTCTGTTCAAAAATTAGGTATTCCTTTAAAATTTATTTGGCCAAAAGAAGGAGGTATTTTTTGGATGGATAGTTTTGTTATACCTAGTAATGCTAAAAATATTAAAGGTGCTCTTAAATTAATTAATTTTTTACTAAGACCTGATATTGCTTCAAAAATAGCTAAAAAAACAGGTTTTTCTACTCCAAATTTACAAGCACAAAAATTATTACCATTAGATATGATTAATAATAATATTTTATATCCTAATAATCAAATAATTAATAAAGGTATTTGGCAAAATGATGTTGCTATGAGTATAAGTAAAAAATATGAATTTTTTTTTCAAGAATTAAAAAATTTATAATATTAAATATATCTTTTATTTTAAAAATATTATTTTTGAAGTTATTATTCATTCATTATATATTTTATAAAATATAATTTTCTTGACATATACATAATATGTATATTAATATTATTAATTAATAGTTTATAAAGATCCTCTGTAGTTCAGTTGGTAGAACGGCGGACTGTTAATCCGTATGTCACTGGTTCGAATCCAGTCAGGGGAGTTAAAATTATTAAAATTTTTATATCATAAAATATATTTTTATGTTTTTTATATTATTAACAAATATTATACTATAGGATATATATATATTATATGGTAATAAAATTTAAATATTTATTTAATGAAGAAATTATAAACGAATTGTTATCTATTCAAGATATAGTACGTTGGATAACAAGTTGTTTTAGTGTTTCAAATTTATGGTATGGACATGGAAGTAATAATCCATGGGATGAAGCTTTAAATTTAGTTTTACCCTTATTAGGATTACCTCCTTATTTATGGAATAATGTTCGTGAATCTAAATTATCTTTTAAAGAACGAAAATTAATTTATCAATTAGTATTGAAACGTATAAAAAAAAGAATTCCAGTAGTATATTTAACAAAAAAAACTTGGTTTTGTGGACATGAATTATATATTGATAATAGAGTATTAATACCTAGATCTCCAATTGCTGAATTAATTAATAATAAATTTAAATCTATTATTTTCCCATATAAAAAACCTAAGTATATATTAGATTTATGTACTGGTAGTGGCTGCATAGCTATTGCTTGTTCATATCTTTTCCCTAATGCACATATAGATGCAGTAGATATTTCTTTAGATGCGATTAATGTAGCAGAATATAATATCCAATTACATGGATTAGAAGATCGTATTACTCCTATATATAGTAATTTATTTGATAAATTAAAAAAATCAACTTATGATTTAATAATAACTAATCCTCCATATGTAGATAAAAAAGATATAAAATTTTTACCAAAAGAATATTTATATGAACCTAAAATAGGATTATTTTGTAAAAATAATGGTATAGCAATTATTGAAGAAATAATATCTAAATCACCTCTTTATCTGAAAAAGAATGGTATTTTAATTTGCGAAGTAGGAAATAAAATGTTAAATATTATAGAAAAATATCCTAAAATTAGTTTTCAATGGATTGATATAAAAAATGGAGGTATAGGAATATTTAAACTAGAAAATATTTAATATATTAAATTATTTTATAAAAATAATATTTATAAATATAGGAGTAAATATTCATGTCTGGTAATAGTATTGGAAAATTATTTAAAGTTACAACTTTTGGGGAATCACATGGAAAGTCATTAGGATGTATAATAGATGGAGTTCCTCCTAAAATTCCTTTAAAAATAAAAGATATACAAAAAGATTTAGATAGACGTAAACCAGGATTATCAAAATATACTTCTCCTCGTAAAGAATTAGATCAAATACAAATTTTATCAGGTGTATTTAATCATTTAACAACAGGAACAAGTATCGGATTATTAATAAATAATATAGATATACGATCTCAAGATTATAATAATATTAAAAATATTTTTCGTCCTGGTCATGCTGATTATACTTATGAAAAAAAATATGGAATAAGAGATTATAGAGGTGGTGGACGTTCATCAGCTAGAGAAACAACTATGCGTGTAGCAGCAGGAGCAATTGCTAAAAAATATTTATTAATAAAATATAATTTAAAAATTAGAGGATATTTATCTCAAATAGGTGATATAATTTGTGATTTTGATAATTGGGAAGAAGTAAATAAAAATCCTTTTTTTTGTCCAAATAAACATCAAATAAAATATTTACAAAACATGATAAATAATTTAAAAAAATCTGGTAATTCTATAGGTGCTAAAATTACTATTATTATAGAAAATGTGCCAGTAGGATTAGGAGAACCTGTATTTGATAAATTAGATGCTGAATTAGCTCATGCAATAATGAGTATTAATGCTGTTAAAGGAATTGAAATAGGGGATGGTTTTAATTCTGTAAATAAATTAGGAAGTAATTATAGAGATGAAATAAGAGAAAATGGATTTCAAAGTAATAATTCTGGAGGAATATTAGGAGGTATTAGTACAGGACAAAATATAATTATACATTTTGTAGTAAAACCAACTTCTAGTATTTCCATTCCAGGAAAAACAATTAATTTATTAGGAAAAGAAACATACTGTATTACACAAGGACGTCATGATCCTTGTGTAGGTATTAGAGCGGTTCCAATAGGAGAAGCAATGGTTGCTATAATTTTAATGGATCATTTATTACGTTATCGCGCGCAATGTATTGATATTATAAATTGATAAAATTAATATAATTCATTTATATTATTGGATAAATAATTAACAATTCCTTGAGAAGTAGGTGCTATACTTTTTTTACCTTTTTCCCATTGTGCAGGACATACATCGCCATATTTTTCATAATGTTTTAAAGCATCAATTGTACGAATTATTTCATTTATATTTCTTCCAAATTGAAGATCATTTATTAACTGATGTCTTATTATTCTTTTTTTATCTATTAAAAATAAAGCTCTTAAAGCTACACCTAACTGAGGATGTTCAATACCATAAGATCTTTGTATATTTTTTGTAATATCAGATATCATTATAAACTTTACATGTCCTATTCCTCCTTTACTTATTGGAGTATTTCTCCATGCTTGGTGAACAAATTGTGAATCACATGATATACCTAATAAATTAATATTTCTTTTTTGAAAACTATTAAAATGTTGATTTAAAGATATAATTTCTGTAGGACAAACAAATGTAAAATCTAAAGGCCAAAAAAATAATACAGTTATCTTATTTTTTGAATATTTATATAAATTAAAATTATCAATAATTGAACCATTTGCTAAAACAGCAGAAGCATTAAAATCAGGAGCTTTTTTAGTTACTAAAATCATATTTTTCTCTTTAAATTTACTTATTATAAAATAATAATATATTATATATAGAATTTTTATAAAATATGAAAATATTATTAATTTAAAATTTTATTTTAAAAATATTTTATTATTTGTATTTAAAATAATTTTTTATTAAATATTTATAATAATAATATTTCAATTATTAAAATATACTTTTTAAAAATTTTAATATTAATTAAATTTAAAAAAATAATTTAATTTATATTAAAGTATATTTATATAAAAAAGGATAAAATTATAATTTAATAACATTTAAAATTAATTAAATATATATAAAATTATTAATAATAATAAAATTATCATATATTTAAATAATAATATATAAAAAAAATAAAGAAATTGATTATGGAAAAAAATATTAATATATTCTAAAATAGAATACTTTAATAGGTAATATTACTGATATTATAGAAAAAAGAAATTTAAATAACATAATTGTATAATTACTAGTAATATAAAATATAAAAAAAGTAAAAGATATATTAGGTAAATATTTACACTAAAATTTTATTTAACTTATAAAGATAATTTTAATAATAAAAATAAGAAAATAAAAATAAAAATATTATAATATTATAAGATATAATAATTATATTTTTATTATTTTAATAAATTTAATTAAAATTTGGATTTTAATAGTATTGATTATTTAATATAATATTATTTTTTTTATTATATTAATAATTAATTATTTTTTAAATAAACAACTAGAAAAAATATCATTATTTTATTTATATTATTAATAATATTATTAAATTTATATTTCTTTTAGAATAATTTTCTTAAAAAAATTTTATATTTATGATAATAATTTGTGTAATAATAAATATAATTTTCATAATATATATTATATTATTAATAATTTTAATAATATGTATTAATAAAAAATAAAATCTTAAATTTATATATTTTTTATCCTATATACAGAAAATGTTTTATTTTTAGATAAAATAGAAATTTTTAATGGAAAATTATTAAAAATTTTTTTATATGATATGAAATTATTAATTACAAATAGTAATTCTCCTTTATAACGTACATTTTTTATAAATTTAGTTATCATTTGATAAATAAATATTAAAGAAAAATTTGAATTTTCATGAATAGGGGGATTAGATATAATAAAATTAAATTTTTCTTTAATATTAGAATAAATATTACTAGGAAAGACTTTTACATTTTTTATTAAATTTTTGGTTAATGTTTTTTTAGTCGAATAAATTGCTTTTGCATCGATATCAATAGCATATATTGAATATTTTATTTTATATTTTTCTAAATTACTATTTATAATAGCTGTAATAATTCCAGATCCACAACCTAAATCTAATATTTTTCCTTTTATTAAAATATTACTATTATTAATAATAGTCGAAATTAATAATTTACTCCCATTATCAATTTTATTGCCACTAAATATTCCAGGTAAATTATATATTTGATAATTATTATAATAATAATAATTCCAGTAATTATTTATATTAAAATAAATATTTTTAGTTAAAATTCCATGAAAAATAATATGTTTTCTTGCATTAATAATTTTTTTTAAATTTATTATTTCTAATTCTTTTATACAATCGATTTTTTTTACACCACTATTATTAGAACCGATAATAAATATTTCAACTTTTAAAGATAAAAAAGATAAAATATTATTTAATATAAATAAAGATTCTTGCTTATTTCTTAACCAAAAGAATATGAGAATATTAAAATTATATTTTTTATATTTTTTACTCATTATGCCATAATAAATATTATTATTTACTTTTTTTTTAAACCATATATAATAATTATAATTATGAGTATTTACAAAACTTAATAAAGTATTTAAATAAATAGGTATTTTATCTTTAATATCTCCAGCAAAAATAACTTTTTTATTTAAAAATTTATTTTTAAATAAACGTAAAAAATATTTGTTTATTGGTAATAATGTATACATTTTAAATTTTACAATCTATACTATAAAATTGTCTTTTTTCCCATGAATAAACTGTTAATTTTTTTCCCCAACAACATCCAGTATCTAAACCTATTATATTTTTTGGAGTATATCCTCCTCCTTGTAAATCAGACCAATGACCAAAAAATATTGTATATTTATTATATAAAATATTTGAGATCCAAAACCATGGTTTTAATATTTTAGTATTTATATCATTGGGAGCTTTTTTAGTAAACATTTCTAAAGTACCATCTAGATAACAATATCTCATTTTAGTTAATGCATTAATAGTATAATTAAAACGTTGAAAACCTATTAATGTATTTTTCTTCCAATCATTTACTTGATATTTTTCATTATCTATATAATTTAAAAAAAAACTATTTTTTTCCCTCGAAATAATTTTTTGTGCTTCATTTGAAGCAGATAAAATAATATTAATATTATCCCATTGAGGAGGAATCCCTGCATGTGACATTAAAATTTTTTTATTTTTATCATACTGTATTAAAGGTTGGTATTTTAACCAATTATTTACAATAAATATTATTTTTTTATCTTTTAATAAATTTAAAATTTTTGGATCATCAACATTGTAATTATCAGAACTTAAAATTAAGAAAATTAGATATAAATCATGATTTCCCAAAACTAATTTTATAGATTTTTTAATAGAATATAAAAAATATAAAACTTTAATGGAATCTGGTCCTCTTGCTATAAGATCTCCTGTAATCCATAGTTTATCATTTTTATAATCAAAATTAATTTTTTTTAATAAGGAAATAAGTTCATTATAATAACCATGAATATCTCCAATAAAATAAGTAGTCATATTTTTTATAAATTAGTTATATTAATTAATGAATATGTGTTTTAATTGCTAAACGAAAAATAGGAATCTCTACATGATAAACATTATTATTTTCATCTATTATAATATAATGTCCTTCTATAATTCCAATTGGAGTTTCTAAAATAATTATATTAGTATGATTAAAATTATTACCTGGTTTAACATAAGGTTTTTTTCCTATTATTCCTCCATCATATACTTGAATTTTTTTACCGTTACCATTAGTTATACTCCAATAACGACTAATTAATTGTAAAATTTTTTTTCCTAAATTATGAATAGTTATTGTATATGTAAATACATAATGATTAGTTGTAGGTATTGATTGGGATTTTATATAAATACTACTTCCTTTTATATAAACTTGAGATAACAATGATTTCATAAATTTATAACCTTTTGTTATTTAACTCTAACCAATTAGCTAATTGACAATATTCTGATATTGAAACATTTTCAGCACGAATTTTATAATCAATACCTAAATAATCTAATTCTTCTTCAGAAAATAAATTTATTAAACTATTTCGTAAAATTTTTCTTCTCATACTAAAAGCTTGTTTTACAATTTTTTTTAAAAAAAAAATATTATTTAAATTATAAGGATTATTTATATAAGGTCTAATATATACCATATTAGACATAATTTTAGGTTTAGGAAAAAAATTACTTGCTTTAATTTCCATTAAAGATCTTATTTTACAAAATAATTGTGTTATTATACTTAAACAACCATAATTTTTTCTCCCTGGATACGCAATTAATCTATTTACTACTTCTTTTTGCATAATAAAATGCATATCTTTAATATTTTTTAAATATCTAAATAAATAAAAAATTACTTCAATAGAAATATTATACGGTAAACTACCAAATATACGTATCCTTTTTTTATATTTTTTTGCTAAGACTAAAAAATTAAAATCTAATATATTATTTAAAATAATATTAATATTTGCGTTTATTAAAATTTTATTTTTTTTTAAAATATTAACAAAATGTTTATCTATTTCAATAATAGAAAGATTTTTATTATATTTTATTATTGGAAAAGTTAATGCTCCTAATCCAGGTCCTATTTCAACCATTATTTGATAATATTTTGGATTTATGAAAGAAATAATTTTTTTAATAATTTTTTTATTAGTTAATATATGTTGTCCATATTTTTTTTTTAAAATAATTTTCATATATGATCTTTTTTTATAAAAATTTTATTATTTTATATATTTATAGTATTAGCTATTAATTAAATAATATTTTTTATTATTAATTTATATTTTTTATATATATATTTTTAGCATATTCATAAATAAAAAGTTCAGATTCTCTTTCTATCTTTTCTCTTAAAATAATTTCATATGCTTTTTTCTTTAAAAATAATTTACTATTTTGAATATTTTTTTTATCTAATAATTGTATTATAAAAAAACTATCAGATTCTTGAATCGGTAAACTAAATTCGTTTATTTTTAATTTTTTTATAATTTTACGAAATTTTGGAGAGAAATTATTTAATGACATCCAATTTTTATTATCTCCAAATTTATTTGTTAATATATCATTAGAAAATAATTGAATTGCTTTTTTAAAAGTAATTTTTTTTTTTAAAAGATCAAAATATATATTTCTAATTTTATTATTAAAATCTTTATTATTTAGATTATTTTTTTTTATATAAATAAATTGTAATAAAACTTTTTCATTATCTATATTATCTTCTATAAAAAGATTATTTATTTTTATAAGAAATAATTGTGAATTTAAATATATTGGTCCTATTATATCGTTCTTTTTAGAATTATCTAAATAATTAATAATATCTTTTGATAATTGATTTTCTCTTTTATTTTTTAAAATTTTTTTTTTTATATTAAAATGAGAAATAAATGTTTTTTCATTATATTTTTTAAAATTATTATTTAATTTTTTTTTTTGTAAAATATATATTAATTTATTTAATAAAAAAATTTTATGATTAAATTTATCTTTTAAAGGATTATTATTAATAATAAAAGAAAATATAGTAATATCATAAATTTTATGATTTTTTAATTTTAAATATAATTGATTAGTTAATGACTCAACTTCTTCATCATAAATATTAATATTTTTTGGTAAAAATTTGTTTTTTACTACATTAATAAATATAATATTTTTAAAAATTTTATAAAATTTTTTATAATTAATATTATAATCAAAAAATTGTTTTTTTAACATATCTTCAGAAACATTATTTGTTTTATATATTTCTAAAATAAGGTTATTTAAATCTTCTTCTGATAAAAAAAAACCATGATCTTTTATTATTTGTAAAAAAATAAAATATTTTATTACATCTTTTATATTTTTAATATTTAAAAAATAATATAATTGTAAATATTTATTATTATAAATTTTTTGTGTAATAGATAAAATTTCATTTACATGTTTTTGTAAAATTATATCATTATTTATAATTATTTTAATATTATTAGTATTTTGCATAGACATACATTTAGAAATATTACATAAATAAAAAGATAATATTAAAATATAAATTACTTTTTTAGTTATCATTTTTCATCCTACCACTAATTAAATTATTAAATAATAAATATTAAAAATATTATTTAATGATTGCAAATTCATATAATAATTAACTATTATAGATAATTAAATTATAGTTTAAATATATTTATTGAGGAATATATGTTTTCTTATTTAGAATTATTATTCTTTTTAATAAATTTAGTTATTAACTATTATATAAGTTTTAATTTATTAAATATAATAATAATTATATTAATTAGTTTTATAATTAATAAAATAATAAAATTTTATAATAAAAAATATAATTTTAACTGTATTAGTAATACAAGAAAATTATTTCTTCAAATAAATTTTGAAGTTATGGGTTATATCAGTAAATCTAAAGGTTTTATTAGTAATAATGATATAAATTTTGCTGTTAAATTAATTAAAAAAATGAATTTAAATAATGAAGAAATAATTTTTGTAAAAAAAGCATTTAAAAATGGGAAAAAAATAAATTATCCTTTAATTTATAAATTAAATAATTTAAATTATTTAATTTATAAAAACAAAAATTTAATAAATAAATTTTTAGAAATACAAATTGAATTATCTTTTATAAATAATTTTTTACATTATAATACTAAAAAAATCTTAAATATTATTTTTCAAGAACTTAATATTTCATCCAATAAGATTTTATTTATAATAAAAAAATTAAAATTTAAAAATAATTTTATTAATGAAAAAGATTTATTTTTTTATAATTTTTTTCAAGAAAAAAGAAAAAAATATTCTAATAATACTTATAATTTTTATGAAGAAAAAAATAAATTTCAAAATAAAAATGATTATAAGTTAGAATTAGATAAAGCATATAAATTATTAGGAATTAATTATAATGATAATTTATTAACTATAAAAAGAGCATATCATAAACTAATTAGTAAATATCATCCAGACAAATTAATATCAAAAGGATATTCATCTAAACAATTAGAAATAGCAAAAATTAAAACACAAAATATACATAAAGCATATAGTATTATTAAAAAACATATAACATAAACTAAATATTATTTTTTTCAATTATAACTATTGCACAAGCATATTTTTTTTCATCTGAAAATGAAACATGAATATTATATTTATAAATTATATTTTCTAAAAATTTTAATTTTGGTTTACCCATAGTAAAATTAGATAATTCTATTTGACTAAAAAAAATCTTACTAGAAATACTAGTACTTAAAGCTTTTATTGCTGCTTCTTTAACTGAAAAATATTTTGCTAAAATCTTTATTTTATTATTACTTTTTTTATATATAGATAATTCATATTTAGTTAATATTTTATATGCAAAACGGTCACCAAAACGTATAAAATTTTTTTTAATTCTATTTATTTCGATAATATCAATACCAATACCAATAATTTTCATATTTATAATTTTAACTTTAATTTTAATATATTTATTATAAAAAATATTATTTTACTTTTATCCATAAATTTATATTTATTTTTTTTTTAAAAAAATTTTTTATATTTTTTTCAGATCTATATTTAATTAATTTTAGTATTATAGAATTTTTACCTATTATTATTTTTTTTTGTCTTATGTTATTTATAAATAAAAAAATATTTATTTTATCTGGTAAATTTTTTAATTTTTTTGGATAATTTATTTTAATTATTATAGAATAAGGTAATTCTTGATGAATATATTTTATAATACTTTCTCTTATAATTTCTTTCAAAATAAATTTTTTTGTTTGATTAGTAATATAATTATTAGGGTAATAATGTTTTTTTTTAGGTAATTTTTTACAAATTATATTATTAATATTATTAGTATATAATTTATATTTAGCAGAAATAATAAATAAATAAACAAATTTAATTTTTTGTTTAAGAAAACTAATATAAGGTAATAAAATATTTTTATTATTTAATTTATCAACTTTATTAATAATTAAAATTATTGGTATAGTAATTTTATTTAAAATTTTCGTAAATTTTTCTTCTATATAATTCCATTTATTACGATCTAAAATAAAAAAAATATAATTATATTTATTATTTTTTAATAAATCTAAAATTTTATTATTATAAAATATATTTCCTGGAGTATCAATATATTCTATTTGATAAGATTTTTTATTATATATACCTATAATATTATTATTAGTAGTATTTATTTTATGAGAAATTATAGATATTTTTTTTCCTATTAAGGTATTTAATAAAGTAGATTTTCCTACATTAGATCGCCCTATAATTAAAATACTACCATAGTATGAAGATATTGTTTTCACAAAAATAACCTTTGTTATAAAATAATTATTCTAAACCAAGTTTTTTTAAAGCTTTTTCTGCTGCTGATTGTTCCGCTTTTCTACGACTAGATCCTATTCCTATAATTATAGTTGATATACCACTAATTTTACATTGTATAGTAAATTTTTGATTATGTACTTCACCATTTATTTGTATAATAAAATAATAAGGTAAAGGAAGATGTGACCTTTGTAAATATTCTTGTAATCTTGTTTTAGGATCTTTCTGATTATTACCTGGTAATATTTTTTTTAATCTAATCTGATACCACAATAAAATAATTTTTTCTACAACTTTTATATTACTATCTAGACAGATACTACCAATTAAAGCTTCCATTGTATCAGCAAGTATAGATTCTCTATTATATCCTCCATTTTTAAATTCTCCAGGACCTAAAAATAAATATTCTCCTAATTTAAATTCTCTTGCAATACTTGCTAATGTATTTCCTCTAACTAAGGTAGCACGCATACGACTCATATTTCCTTCATTTACATCAGGAAATTTATTATATAATGCTTTAGCTATGATATAACTTAATATAGAATCTCCTAAAAATTCTAATCTTTCATTATGTTTACTACTTGCACTTCTATGTGTTAAAGCTTGATATAATAAATCTTGATGATTAAACATATAACCTAATCTTTTTTGCAATTGATTAATCATAATAAAATTCACATAATTGTATTTTAATCTATTATATAAAATAAGTAGTATTTTTAATAAATTAATTAACTTTATGTATTCGATTAAATCTAATTTTTAACAACCATGAATTTGATTTTTTTTGAATATTTAACCAAATTAATATAGCTTTTCCTAATAAATATTTTTCATGAACAAAACCCCAATATCTGCTATCCAAACTATAATCACGATTATCACCCATAACAAAATAACATTTATTTGGAACAATCCATGTATATAATGGAATATTCTTCTGTTTATATATATTTGATGTTTCACTTTCTAATTCAGGAATGAAAAATATTATATGTGATAATTTATTTATATATTCTGTATATTGAAAAAATCTTAATTTTCTAAAAATAGAATATTCTGTTGAATTTTCAGAAGTATTAATAAATGATGTTTTGTTTTTATTTTCAAAAACTTGAATAAATTTACTTTTTTTAAGTTTTTTATATATAAAAACATTTTGTTTTATATATTTTCTATTATACAATGTAATTTGTTTATTTTTATAATTATAAACAATGATATCTCCTGGTAATCCAATAATTCTTTTAATATAATTTATTTTAGTATTTTTAGGATATTTAAAAACTACTACATCTCCCCTTTTAGGTAATTTATTTTTAACAATAATTTTATTATTTAAAGGATTTTTAATTCCATAAATAAATTTATTTACTAAAATAAAATCACCTTCTAGAAAGGTAGGGATCATAGATCCTGATGGTATATAAAAAGGTTCATATATAAAAAAACGAACTATAAAAATTAATATTATTATAGGTAATAGGGAACTTATTTGTTTTATGAAATATTCTTTTTTTAACATATATTTTACATAATTAAGGTTAAATATATTTTTTATAAAAATAAAATAATTTAAAATTTTTATTTTAGAATAAAGTAAATTATTTAGTAGTTTTTAGTACAGAAAGAAAAACTGAAGATGGTAATTTTACATTACCAATATTTTTCATTCTTTTTTTACCTTCTTTTTGTTTCTGAATTAATTTTTTTTTTCTACTAATATCTCCTCCATAACATTTAGCAATTACATTTTTACGTAATTGTTTTATATTTGCACTAGAAATAATTTTTTTTCCAATTGCAGCTTGAATTATAATATTAAACTGTTGTCTGGGAATTAATTTTTGAATTTTTTCTACTAATATTTTACTATAAGAATAAATGTTATTTTTATAAGTTATTGTTGTTAATGCATCAACACGTTTTTTATTAATTAAAATATGAATACAAGTTAAATTAGATTTTTTAAATTTTAAAAAATTATAATCTAATGATCCATAACCTTTTGTAATAGATTTTAATTGATCAAAAAAATTTATAATTACTTTAATCATAGGTATCTCGAAAATTAGTATAACTTGATTTCCATGATACATTATATTTTTTTGTATACCATTTTTAGTAATACATAATTGAATAATTTTCCCGATATATTTTATTGGAGCAAGTATTTTACATTCTAAAATTGGTTCTCTAATTTCTTTTATAAAATGAGATGGAGGAAATTTAGATAAATTATCTATATATAAAAGATCTTTATCTATTGTTTCTATTTCATATTTTACAGAAGGCATAGTTGTAATAATATTTATATTATATTCTTTTAATAAACGTTGTTGTACAATTTCCATATGTAATAAACCTAAAAAACCACATCTATATCCATGTCCTAGTATTTCTGAATTTTCTGGTTCAAAAAATAAAGAAGAATCATTTAAACTTAATTTTTTTAATGCATTACTAAAAATTTTATATTCATCTGATATTATAGGAAATAAACCAGCAAAAACTTTAGGAATACTTTTTTTAAATCCTGGTAATAATATATTAGATGGTTCTGTATATGATGTAATAGTAGCTCCAACTGGAGCTTCATTTATATTTTTTATACCTAATACTATCCAACCAACATCTCCACATTTTAATATATTTAAATCTATTTTTTTCGGTGTAAAAATACCTATTTTTTCTACAAAATATTTTTTTTTAGTATTTAAAATAATTATTTTCATTCCTTTATAAATTTTACCATTTTTAATACAAATTAAAACTATAACTCCTAAATATTTATCAAACCATGAATCTATAATAAGAGCTTGTAAAGAAATATGAATATTACCTTTAGGTGAAGGAATATTTTTAATTAAATCTTCTATTATTTCGGTTATTCCTAATCCATTTTTAGCTGAACATTTAAGAATTTTTTTAGACTTAATACCTATAATATTAGATATATCTTTTTTTATTTTTTCAATATTTATAGTTAATAAATCAATTTTATTAATAACTGGTAATACCTTTAATCCCATTGTAATAGCTGTATTATAATTAGATAAAGTTTGAGCTTCTATTCCTTGTGAAGCATCTATTAATAATAAAGCTCCTTCACATGCAGCTAAAGATCTGGAAACTTCATAAGAAAAATCTACATGTCCAGGAGTATCAATAAAATTTAATTTATAAAAATTATTATTTTTTGCTTTATAATTTAAAGATACACTTTGTGCTTTTATTGTAATACCTCTTTCTCTTTCTAATGACATACTATCTAATACTTGTGAGATCATTTCTCTTTTAGATAAACCACCACAAATTTCAATTAGTCTATCTGCAAATGTTGATTTACCATGATCAATATGAGCAATAATTGAAAAATTTCTTATATTTTTCATAAAATAATTTTTTAAAAACCTATAAATATAGAAAATTAATTTTTATAATATTAATATATTAATTATGTTTTAATTCCTCTTTGTATAAGTAAAGAATTAATATTTAATTTATTACCTCGAAATTTTTTAAATAAAATAATAGGATCTTCAGAACTACCTAAAGATAAAAGATTATTTAAAAATTTTTTTCCTATTTTTAAATTAAATAATCCATTTTTTTTAAAATATAAAAAAGCATCTGCAGCTAATTGTTCTGACCATAAATAACTATAATATCCAGCAGCATATTCTCCTCCAAATATATGATTAAATACATTAGTATATTTATTCCAAATAGGAATAGGAGATATTGTAATTAAATTTTTTCTTATTTCTTCAATTAAATCTGATATTTGATTATTTTTTTTTAAATTAAATTCTTTATGTATCCTTATATCAAATAAACTTAATTCTATTTGACGCATAAGAGATAAAGCAGAATTATATTTTTTAGATTTAATTAATTTATCCATCATATCTACTGGAAAATTATTTTTATTTTTATAATGTTGTGAAATTAATTTTAAAGATTCATGTTCCCAACACCAATATTCCATAAATTGACTAGGGAATTCCACAATATCTAAGGGTATTCCATTAATTCCTGATATATTAGGTATATTTATTTTTGAAGTAATATGATGTAAAGCATGACCAAATTCATGAAATAAAGTTAAAACTTCATTATGATTAAGTAAAAAAAAATTATTAATAGAAGGAGTAAAATTACAATTAACATAAGCTATTGGATATTGAAGTATTCCATTTTCTTTTAATATTCTTGATTGACATATATCCATCCAAGCGCCACTACGTTTTTCTGAACGTATATATAAATCAAAATAAATACTACCATATAATTTATTATTAGAATTAAACACATCAAAAAATATAATATTATTATGCCAAACTGATACTTTTCTTTTTTTAAAACTTAAACCATATATTTTTTTAATAATTTTAAACATTCCTTCCATTACAATATTAATTGGAAAATAATTACGAATAATATTATCATTTATTCCATATAAATAAAATTTATATTTTTCTGCAAAAAATGATATATCCCATGGATCTATTTTAATTAAATTATATTTTTTTTTAATAAATTTTTTTAAATTTAAAACTTCTTTTTTAGCTTGTTTTTTTGATAATTGTATTAATTTATATAAAAAATCTAAAACTTTGTAAACTTTTTCAGCAGATTTAACTGCTAAAGATTGTTCAGAATAAGAATTATATCCTAATAAATTTGATAATTTTAAACGTAATGATAATTCTTTTATTATAATAGGTTCATTATTAAATTTAGATGAATTAAGATCTAAAGAAGATGCTCTTGTATTATACATATAATATATTTTTTTTCTTAAAATATTATTTTTACAAAATGTTATAATTGATAAATAAATAGGAATATCTAAAGTAATTAAATATCCTTTTTTATTTTTAAATAAAGCATTTTTATGCATAATACTCATTATATGATCTGGTATTCCATCTAATTCTTTTTTATTAAGAATATTTTTTTCCAATTTTTGAGTACTATCAAAAATATTATTATTAAAAGTATTTTGTAATTTTAATAAACGATTAATAATTTGGACATATATATTTTTTTTTTCTTTAGATAATAAAATTCCTGAAAGTTTAAAATCACGTATTATATTACTAAGAGATCTAATTTTTAATTTATCAAAATTTAAATTTTCTTGATTATTTTGTACTTGTATATAAGCATTATATATACATTTATTTTGCTTAAACCATAAATTATAATTAGTTATTATTTTAATAATAATTTCATAAATTTTTCTTATTTCACTATTATTACAAACATAATTTAAATGATTTATTGGTGAAAAAATACGATATAAATTTTCATCTAATTCTAAGATTTTTTGACAGAAATTATTCCAATTATAATTATTTTTATGTTTGTTTAAAATTCTATTTATTTCTTTTTTAGAATTATTAATTGTAATTTTTATTGCAGATAACATGCAATCATGAGTTATTTTATCAAAAGGAGGTAAAAGGAAATCAGATAATAAAGGATTATTCATAATAAATTTCCAATGTATGTATACATATAATTAAATAATAAAAATATTTATTAAATAATAAGTTTATTTAATAAATTATATTTTATATAAATTAGTAATAAAATTAAAAAATATTATTTTGTCTAGTTATTTCAAATAAACAAATTCCAGTAGCTACAGAAACATTTAAAGAATTTAAATTATTAAACATAGGTATAGAAAATAATAAATTACAATTTTTTTTAATAATAGGTCTTATTCCTTTATCTTCAGATCCAATAATTAAACATATTGGATATTTTAATTTATTATCATAAATAATATTACTTTTTTTATTATTATCAGCTCCAATAATATAAATTTTATTAGATTTAAAAAAATTAATAATATTGATTAAATTTTTTACAAAAATTATAGGTATATATTCTGATGTCCCACAAGATATTTTTTTTACAATAGCATTAATTTTAACAGAATATTTTTTAGGTAAAATAATCATATTAACACCAAAAGCAACAGCACTTCTAATACATGCACCTAAATTATGAGTATCTGTAAGACGGTCTAAAATAAGAATAAATATCTTTTTTGATTTATTTATAATTTTATAAATATCTTTTTCTTTAAAAGATTTTGATATATTTATTATCCCCATAATTCCTTGATGGATACTATTATTAGTTTTTTGATCTAACCATTTTTTACTAACTTTATCTATGTTAATATTATATTTATTTATATATAAAAATAATTCTTTAATTCTATTAGATTTTTTTTTACTATTTAAAATAAATATTTTTTTTAAACAAAAAGGATTTTTTTTTAAAATACTAATAACAGAATGTATACCAAAAATAATATCTTTCATATTATTAATCATTATTTTTATAAATTAAATATATTATAATATAAAAATCTAATTTTAAATTTTTTATTTAAAATAAATTATTTTTTTTTAATAAATTTTGTAATATAATCATAAGCCTTATAAATATATTTACTATCAAACCAATATATATTTTTCCAATAACGTAACCAAGTTAATTGTTTTTTTGCTAAATGACGTGTTGCAATAGTAGTTTGTTGTATCATTTCATTATAATTAATTTTATTTAAAATATATAAAAACATTTGTTTATATCCAATACAACGTATTGCCGGAAAACTAATTTTTAAATATTTATTTTTAATAAGATTTTTTACTTCTTCTTCAAAACCTAATTCTAACATTTTTAAAATTCTATCTTCTATATTTTTATATAAAATTTTACGATCAAAATAAGTTAATCCAAATTGATATATATCATAGGGAATTTTATTACCTGGAATTTTTTTTATTTCACTTAAAGTTTTTCCTGTTAAAAAAAATATTTCCAAAGCTCTTAAATTTCGTTGTATATCATTACAATGGATTTTATTTGCAGATACAATATCAATTTTTTTTAACATATCATGATATGATTTATATAATTTGTTTTTTATTTTATTAGTAATTATATTACGTATTTTAAAATTAGATGCAGGTAATAAAGGAGACATAGTATTAATTAATATATTATAATAAAACATGCTTCCTCCAACTAATAAAGGAATTTTCCCTTTTTTAGTAATTTTATCCATAATATTTAAAACATCATTATAAAATTCTATTACAGAATATGTTTGATAAGGTTCTTTAATATCAATTAACCAATGTTTTGTATAAAAAGTATCATTTTTTTTTGGTTTATCTGTTCCTATATTTAATCTTTTATAAATTAAAGAAGAATCTACGCTAATTAATTCAACGGGTAAAATTTTAGCTAATCTACTAGCTAAATAAGTTTTTTTAGAAGCTGTAGTGCCCATTAAAAAGATAGCTATTGGTAATTTTTTATTTTTTTTATTCATAATAAAAATTATATATTAATTATATAAAATAATTTTTTTATTGAAAAATTATTTTTTTCTAATTTTAATAATTCTAATTCCATTAATAAATTTATAATTTTTGAAGAATTCCATTCTTCATTTATATTAATCATATAATTAATAATCCATTTTTTAATTTTATTTAAAGAAATTATTTTTATATTTATAAAATACTTTAATAAATATAAAAATAATTTTTTTACATTATAATAGGATAAAAATATAGGTACATATAAAATATGTATTATATCTTTTTGATTTATTTTTAATTTAAAACCTAATTTTTTTAAAAAATTTTTTATTTTATATAAAATACAATATTCTTTTTTTTCTATATTTATGAATATATTAATCTTAATACTATTTATAATATTTTTATTTTCTAAATGTAATTTAAATTTTGTCTTTAATAATAAAAAAAATATTTCTTTTATTAAAATAAAATATAAAAGATTATTTTTTTCTATGATAATATAAGTATTTTTTAAAACTGTTAAAAATTTACCAAAATTTTTAAAATTAAAAATTGGCAAGTTTTCTAAATATACTAAATTTTTTTTTTTTATTTTATTAAATAATAATTGATTTTTTACAGAAAGTTTGTTTTGAGTAAAAAAATACTCTACATTTCTTAATTTTAATTCATTTTTGTTATTATTTTTTATTAAATTAATATTTATATCATTATTAATTTTTTTAATAAAATTATTATCACATAGTAATTTTGTTATATTTTGAAATATAAAATTATATATTATTTGTATATTATAAAAACATATATCATTTTTTTGTGGATGTATATTTATATCAATTTGATTAGGTTCTATCTTTAGATAGAAGATGAAAGAAAATTTGTAATTATTATTAAATTTATTATATAATATTTCTTTAATAATACGACAAATAAAATTAGTATATACTATACGATTATTAACATAAAAATATTTAAATAAATTATTTATTAAATTATTTTTTTCATATATAATTATCCAACCATATAATTCTAATTTTTTATTAATAAAATTAATTTCTAATGAATTTTTTAAAAAATTATTACCACAAATAACTTTTATACGATTTATATAAGAAATATTATCTGTTACTTTTTTAAAATTATAAATAATTTTATTATTATATACAAATTTAATTCCTATACCAAGTCTCATTAAAATTACTTTTTTAATTATATTTTTAATATAAATAAACTCTATACTTTCATTAGAAAGAGATAATCTTCTTGCAGGAAAATTATAGAAAAGATCAGATAAAATTATAGTTGTCCCGATTGGATGAGAAATTGGTTTTAAATAAATTATTTTTTCATTAAATCCTTCTGTATATAATTGCCAAGCAATTTTTTGTTTAAATGTTTTAGATGTAATAGTCATTCTAGATATAGCTTTTATACTAGTTAAAGCTTCACCTCTAAAACCAAAACTCTTAAAAGAATCTAAATCATTTAAATTAAATATTTTACTTGTAGCATGTTTTTTTATACATAAATTTAAATTTTTTTTATTCATTCCTATTCCATTATCATTTATATAAATATATTTAATTCCTCCTTTTTCTATAAATAAATTTATTTGTGAAGCTTGAGCATCAATACTATTTTCGATTAATTCTTTAACTACAGTTGCAGGTCTATCTATTACTTCTCCAGCAGCAATTCTTTTTATAACATTTTTTGGTAAAATTTTAATATGCATTATTTTTAATATTAATAAAGGAATTTATTTACTTAAAATAGAGCGGGAAACGAGATTCGAACTCGCGACCCCAACCATGGCAAGGTTGTGCTCTACCATACTGAGCTATTCCCGCTAAATATAAATAATTTAATTAATAATATGTAATTTCAGTTTTATTTGTCAATATATTTATATAAAATATTATTTATTATTAAAAATAAAATTTTTATAAAATTTTAATTCATTTATAGATTCATATATATCATAAAAAGCACTATGTTTGTTTTTTTTCTTCTTTAAACGAGAATAAATTATAGGGTTCCATCTTTTCACAAGTTCTTTTATTGAACTAACATCAATATTACGATAATGAAAATATTTTTCTAGTTTAGGCATATAATTATATAAAAATATACGATCTTTATAAATACTATTACCACATAAAGGAGTACTGTTAGGTTTAATCCACAATTTTAAAAAATTTAAAATATATATTTCTGCTTTTTTTTCATTAAATTTACTATTTTTAATTTTTTTAATTAAACCAGTTTTTTTATGTATATTTTTATTCCATAAATTCATATTATTTAAAATATTATCTGTTTGATATATTGGTATAACTATTTCTTTATTTATAATTTCTAAATTAGAGTTAGTAATAATAATTGCAATTTCAATTATACGGTCTAGTTTAGGATTAAGACCTGTCATTTCTAAATCTAACCATATTAAATTATTATCTATTTTCACAAATAATATCCTTATATTAAATTTTTTATAAAAATTTAAATTTTAAATACTATTAAATAATATTTTTTTGTATTATATTTAAATATTTCATAAAAGATTATTTATAAAATGAAAAAAAAAATTTATTTATATATACAAAATATATTACCACAATTTTTAATTACAAAATTTTTTAGTTATTTTTCAAAAAAAAAACTTAGTATAATTACTACTTCTATAATATTTTTATTTATTAAAATATATAAAATAAATATGAAAGAAGTAAAATATCCTAATATTTTTCATTATAAAACTTTTAATAAATTTTTTATAAGAAAATTAAATATGAATAAAAGACCAATTGATAATAATAAAAATCATATTATTCAAAATACAGATGGAACAATTAATGAAGTAGGTATTATAAAAAAAAATACACTTTTTCAATTTAAGGGTTGTAATTATTCTCTTTATAATCTTATAGGGAAAGATTCTAAAATAAATAAAATTTTTACTAATGGATTTTTTATAAATGTATATTTATCACCTAAAGATTATCACAGAGTACATATGTCTTGTAATGGTACTTTATTAAAAATGATATACATTCCAGGAAAATTATTTCCAGTTAATAATATAGTATCTAATAATTTATGTAATCTATTTATTTTAAATGAAAGAGTAATCTTTATTTTTAAAACATCTTTTGGATTTATAATAAAAATTTTAATTGGTGCTCAAATAGTAGGTGGAATTTATACTTCTTGGTATGGTTCAGTTATTTCTTCTAGAACAAATAATATTAAAATTTGGAATTGGCCATACATAAATAATTTTTATAAAAGAGATTTTATTTATTTAAAAAAAGGTGAAGAAATGGGTTATTTTAATATAGGATCAACTGTTATTACTTTATTTCCTCCTAAAACAATTAAATTTAATCCTATATTAAAAAAAGGATTAAAAATTAAAATTGGAGAATTATTAGCATATATTATTTAAAATAAAAAATTATTATATACTAAGAATTTTTTATAGAAAAACTAATAGATTTATGAATAGATTTTGTTTTTAATAAGAACATAATAAATCTATCTAAACCTATAGCCATACCTGAATAATTTGGAAGACCATATTTCATTGCTTTTAACAAATAATTATCTACCCTCTTTAAGGGTAAACCAATTAATTTTCTTTTATTATTATCTTCATTAAATCTTTTTTTTTGTTCTTTATAATTAGTTAATTCGTGAAATCCATTACCTAATTCAACTCCCTTAAAAAATACTTCAAATCTATTCGCTATATTTTTATTTTTTTTATTTATAGTTTCAGTAGTTTTTTGTGATGATGGAAAATTATATATTAATGTTGGAGATATAAATCCTAATTTAGGTACAATATATAAATCAAATAATAGTTGTACATAATCATCTTTTACAAAAAAATTATTATTTTTTTTTTCTTTTACAAAACCTATTTTTTTTACTAAAAATAATAATTTTTTTTGATTTATATTAAAAGGATTTATTTTTAAATATTTTAAAAAAATTTTTTTATATGAATAATTTTTAATTTTATTAAATCCAAATGTTATAAAAAAATGATTAACTTCTAACATTAATTGTTTTAAATTATAATTTTTATGATACCATTCTAACATAGTAAATTCTGGATTATGATATCTACCAAATTCTCCATTACGGAAACTATGACATATTTGATAAATTGAATGATTTATTCTAGATGCAAGTATTCTTTTCATATGATATTCAGGACTAGTAATTAAAAATAATTTTTTTTTATTTTTAAAATGAAAAAAATTTGTATTAAATTGCTGTAAATAAATATTTGTATTTTCAAATTTAGTTAATATTGGTGTTTCTACTTCAATAAAATTTTTTTTATCAAAAAAATTTCTTATTTTTTTTATTATAGTAGCACGTTGAATTAAATCATTTATTTTAGCACTAGTTAAGTAATTAAAGTTTTTCATATTATTTTAAAATTAATAATTTTATTATTTAAATCGAGAAATATATTTTTTTTTTCTTGTATCAATTTTAATTACATCTCCAATTTTAATAAAAGATGGAACTTTTATTATTTCTCCATTACTGATTATAGCTTTTTTATTATTATTTATAATACTTCCTTTTAAAATTATACTTGTATTTATTACTTTTAATTTTATAAAATTAGGTAATGTTAAAAATATAGGTAATTGATTCCAAAATGTTATAATATAATCATATTGAGAAATTAGCCATTTTTTTTTTTTTTTTATAATTTTATTATTAATAATAGTTTGTTCAAAATTATTTTTATCCATAAAATAATAAAAATAATTTTTTTCATTATATAAATATCTTAATTTTTTTTCTAGAATATCTGCAGTATCTAAATTATCAGTTGATTTAAAAGTTTTATCAATTAATTTTTCTGTAATTAAATTTCTCATTTTTATTCTTACAAATGCTTGTCCTTTCCCAGGTTTAACAAATTCATTAGATTCAATAATATAAGGTTGATTTAAAAATATAAATTTCATTCCAATCTTAAAATTATTACTACAATAGTTAATCATGTTTTCTTTTTTTTTTAAAAATATTAATTTATAATAATATTATATTTATAAAATAAAATTATTCTATGAAAGAATTATGGTTAAAACAATTATCTAATAATATTGATAATAATTATGATCTTATTAAGATATTAAAAATTAAAAAAGAGGATAGTCATCCATTTTTATATAAAAAAAATAATATATTCTTTAAAGTTAAAATACCTTTAATTTTTATAAAAAGGATTGAAAAAAAAAATTATAAAGATCCAATCTTATTACAATTTATTTTTAATAAAAAAGAATTAATTAGTCATAACAAATATAATAATCATCCATTAAATGAATATTTTATTATCCCAGGTATGATACATAAATATAAAAATAGAGTATTAATATTAATTACAGGAATTTGTGCAGTACATTGTAGATATTGTTTCCGTAAAAATACTAAACATATTAATTCAATTAAAATATGTGACTGGAATAAAATAATTTATTATATAAAAAAAAATTTAGAAATTAATGAAATTATTTTTTCTGGAGGAGATCCATTAATTTTAAATGATAGTAAAATTAATTTACTTCTTAATGATATAAAAACAATATCTCATATTAAAATATTAAGAATACATAGTAGATTATTATGTATTCTTCCTGAAAGGATTTCTATAAATTTATTAAAAATATTTAGTAAATGTAAATTTCATATTGTAATAGTGACTCATATTAATCATCCTAATGAAATTAGTGAGAAATTATCTGATAAAATTTATTCTTTAAGAAGAATAGGAATAACTATTTTTAACCAAAGTGTTTTATTAAAAAATATAAATGATAATCATAAAATTTTAATTAAACTAAGTAATACTTTATTTAGTATTGGAATTATTCCTTATTATTTACATCTTTTAGATAAAGTAAATGGTAGTAAACATTTTAATGTTTCTGAAAATAAAGCGAAGAAAATTATGAAAAAAATATTATTATCATTATCTGGTTTTTTAGTTCCTAAATTAACTAAAGATATTTATGGAGGGAAAAATAAAAAATTTATTATTTAAAATAATAAAAAAAGCTGTGCTATTAATGCACAGCTTATATTAATATATTAATAGAATTATAGTTTAAATAAATTTAAAAATTTTTTTAACAAAAACAAATTACATCATACCACCCATACCTCCACCCATACCACCTGTTGGTGTTGATATTTCTGATTTTTCTTCTTTTGGTAAATCAGTAACCATACATTCTGTTGTAATCATAAGACCCGCTACAGATGCTGAATATTGTAATGCTGATCTTGTAACTTTAGTTGGATCTAAAATACCAAATTTAATCATATCTCCATATTCTTCGTTTGCAGCATTATATCCATAATTACCATGACCATCTTTTACATTATTTGCTACTACTGATGGTTCTTCTCCTGCATTAGAAACTATTTGACGTAAAGGAGCCTCCATTGCTCTTAAAGCTACTTTTATACCCATATTCTGATCTTCATTTTGACCAGTTAAATTTATTAATTTAGCAGCTACACGTACTAATGCAACTCCACCACCTGCTACAACACCTTCTTCTACAGCAGCTCTAGTAGCATGTAACGCATCTTCTACTCTAGCTTTTTTTTCCTTCATTTCTACTTCAGTTGCAGCACCAACTTTTAAAACAGCTACTCCACCTGCTAGTTTTGCTACTCTTTCTTGAAGTTTTTCACGATCATAATCAGAAGTTGCTTCATCTATTTGTTGTCTTATTTGATTAACACGCCCTGAAATATCACTTTGTTTTCCAGTACCATCTATAATAGTTGTGGTATCTTTATTTATAACTATACGTTTTGCTTGTCCAAGATCTTCTAATGTAGTTTTTTCTAATTCTAAACCAATTTCTTCTGAAATAACATTACCACCGGTAAGGATAGCAATATCTTGTAACATAGCTTTACGACGATCTCCAAAACCAGGAGCTTTAACAGCAGCAACTTTTACTACACCGCGCATAGTATTAACAACTAGTGTTGCTAATGCTTCTCCATCAACATCTTCAGCTATAATTAATAAAGATTTACTTGATTTAGCAACCATTTCTAAAACTGGTAAAATTTCTCTAATACTTGAAAGTTTTTTATCTACTAAAAGTATATAGGGATTATCAAGTTCTACAGTACCAGATTCAGATTTATTAATAAAATATGGTGATAAATAACCTCTATCGAACTGCATACCTTCAACAACATCTAATTCATCTTGTAATCCTGTACCTTCTTCAACTGTAATTACTCCTTCTTTCCCTACTCTTTCCATTGCTTGTGCAATTAAATTACCTACAGTTTCATCCGCATTTGCAGAAATAGTTCCTACTTGAGCTATGGATTTTGAATCAGAACATGGTACAGAAATTACTTTTAATTCTTCTACAGCGGCAATAACAGCTTTGTCTATTCCTCTTTTTAAATCCATAGGATTCATACCAGCAGCAACAGCTTTTAAACCTTCACTTACAATAGATTGAGCTAATACACTAGCAGTAGTTGTTCCATCACCTGCAACATCATTAGCTTTAGATGCAACTTCTTTAACCATTTGTGCACCCATGTTTTCAAATTTATCTTCTAATTCTATTTCTCTAGCAACTGTTACTCCATCCTTAGTTATAGCTGGTGCTCCAAATGATTTATCTAATACTACATTTCTACCTTTTGGTCCAAGTGTAATTTTAACTGCATCTGCAAGTACATTTACACCTTTTAACATTTTTACACGTGCATCATTCCCAAATTTTACATCTTTAGCTGCCATTTTAAATATTCCTTAAATTCATTTATATTAAATTAATTAAATTTTTTAAAAAATTTTATTTAATGACAAATTTTGTTATTTAACAATAGCTAAAATGTCATTTTCAGACATTATAAGAACTTCTTCATCATCAATTTTTTCTGTTTTAACACTATAACCATCATTAAATATAATTGTGTCTCCTTTTTTTACATCTAATGGTTTTACAACACCATTATCTAATATACGTCCTTTTCCTACGGCTAGGACTTCTCCTCTAGTAGATTTTCCAGCAGCAGAGCCTGTTAATACAATCCCTCCTGAAGATTTAGATTCAACTTCTTTCCTTTTTACAATAACACGATCATGTAATGGACGAATATTCATTTAATAATTCTCCTTTTAAGAAGTTTAACTATTATAAATTAATATTAATTTATTTTAAATAATGTGCACTGAAAGATAAGGACATATAGTCCTTGTTTCAAGTACTATTTTAAAAAATTTTATTTATAAAAAAAAATTTAAAAAAAAACAATAAAAATAATTCATATATTAATATGATGTTATCATAATTCATAATAATTAATCATTTATATAATAATTTTATTTCATTTTTTTAATAAAAAATATTGACGTTTACTTATAAATATTGTCATAATAAGAACATATTTTTTTTATATATGCCCGAATAGCTCAGTTGGTAGAGCAGTGGACTGAAAATCCCCGTGTCGGTGGTTCAATTCCGCCTTCGGGCATGTTAAAGTTTATTATACAAAATATTTTTTATATTTTTTTATTATAAATAAAAAATGCAGAAAATTTATATTTTCTGCATTTTTTTTATTTATAATTTATATAAAAAAATTACTTATTATTTCATTTATTAAATATAATTCCTTTTGTATTTGATAAATTTTTTTAAATTCTCTTCTATAAATAGAATTACATGAATAACTAAATTTTTTATATATAAAAAATTTATTATTATGATTATTCATTTGATTATTTAAGTAATCATCATGATCATAATTATGATCCATTAAAGAATGTTTTTTATATAAAATATTTTTTTTAATAATTTTAGGAGTTTTTAAAATTTTTATTTCTACATAACGATCTATAACTAAACAATTTTTTAAATTTTTATAATTTTTTATTTTTTGACAATTTTTATTAATGGACAAATTACTACCTAATCCTTTAATAAGAATTATTTTATTAAATAAATCTTTATTTTTTAATGATAAATATTCAGCAATTTTTTGAGCTCTTTTTTGTGATAAAGCATAATTATTATCATTATCTTTTTCTAAATAATCAGAATGACCTAAAATAATTATTTTAGTTTCATTATCTTTATCTAAATTTTTATTTTTAATATTTTTATCTAATATTTTATTTAATTTTTTTCTATTTTGTTTTCCCAAAATACTTTTATTAAAATTAAAATAAACTTTTGTTTTTGATAAAACATCATCATTACTATAATTATTATAGTAATGTGTTTTAGCTTTATGTATTAAATTTTTAATTGAAGGTAAATGATATTTATCAGTAAAATTATATACTAAACTAATAGTAAACATGGAATTATTTGTTTTTTGGCCTAAATTATTAATATCATTATTTCCTATTTTCCCGGAAAATTGATACTCTACTCTTGATGAAAAAAATCTATTTATTTGAAATTCTCCTCCCATTACTATTAATGGATATAAACCATATTGTATATTATTTATATTTTTTCTATAATAATTATTTTTATTATATTGTTGATTAATTGATTGAGTAAATAAACCACCTAAACGACTATATAAATATATATTTTTATACACAGGATATCTGATATTGGATGTTAATTGTATTCCTTTAGATTCAAAAAAATTTATAATTCCTTCTTCCTTAATATTTTTTTTAATAGCTCCTAACCAATCAAAACCTAGTTCAAAACCTAAAAAATTATTTGATTGATATCCAAAAAATACTCCAGTTCCTATTTTATTAAAAACATTATATTCTTGATTATCAATATCTTTCCCTAATAATTTAATATGATCATATCTTGATAAACCAAATTTAGAACCAAAATACCAATAATCTTGAAAGTTAGATTCAGCATTTGCAACATTATAAATGTTCATTATAATCATAATAAAAATAATAGTTATTTTTTTCATTTTTATATAAACCTTTCATTATTAAATGAATAATATTCAAATTTATATTTCTAAATATTTTACTTATTTATTTAAAAATTTACAATTTTAAAAAATTTTAATAATAGAAAAAATACTTTTTTGATCTCTATTTAATCTAATTAAAGAATATTTTAAAATATTATTTTTTAATATAACTTGTATCCAAATTAAATTAGACTTAAGTACTAGTGATTTTAAAATAATACTACCTCTTATTATTTGCCATTTTTTAGTTTTATGATTTTGTATTTCTAATAAATCATTATATAATGGTAAAAAATTAGCTTTACCTTCTAGTAAAAATAATTTTTTATTTTGTTTGTTTTTAAATTTTAAAGTACTAATTATTTCTTGTCCTAAATAACAACCTTTATTGAAATCAATAGCATGAAATTTTTCCATATTACTTTGTTGAGGAAAAAATAAATTACAGTTATGATTAACATCAATAATAGGAAATCCTATCTTCATATAAAATTTATTCCAAAAATTATTATTTATAATATAAATTATTTTTTTAGGGTAAAATTCTTGCATAAAAACTTTAATATTTTTTTGCGATAACACTAAAAAATAATAATAATTAGAATAACAAAATTTTAAGAAAATATCTTTTTTAAAAAAAAATAATGTTTTTTTAGTTGATAAAATATTATTTTTTTTAAAAATTTTAGAAATAATTGTTTCTAAATTTATACTTGATAATCCAAAAATTTTTTCTTTTGAATTTAAAAAAATTTTTATATTATAAAATGTAGTATATTTTTTAATATTTTCTAAATATACGTCTAATATATTTTTTTGAATAATATATTTATAATAATTATCAGAATTTTTTAAAATATGCATATTTGTTAATATTCTTCCTTGAGAATTACAATGTAAAGCATTTAAATAATTTTTATTATCTAATTGATTTATATTAATAGTTAATTGATTTTGTAAAAAAATTTTACTATCAGGACCTTTGATATTTAAAATTTGTAAATTATTTAAATTAAAAATCTTTAATAAATTATTTACATTATATTTTTTTTTTTCAATATTATTTAACATATAATTTTATAAAAATAACGTTTTTAAAAATTAAAATATTTATTATTAAAATAATAAAATTTTTTATTTTAATAGAAAACTATGTAATTCTTGTAAAGAAAATATTCTTTTTTTAAAATTATTTTTCATAGCCATTACACTGGCTATAGCTCCATTAATAGTTGTATTATAATAAACATTATTTTTTAAAGCTAATATTCTAATTAAATTAGAATTATTAGTTAATTTTTTTTTTTCTCCAGTATTAATTATATAAGTATATCTTTTATTTTTAATAAAGTTAACTATATTTGGTTCTTTTTCAGTAGATTTTCTAACTTTTTTAACTAATATATTTAATTTTTGTAAAAACTGAGCAGTACCATATGTTGCTTCAATTTTAAAACCATAATTTATTAATTTTTGTACTATTGGAAAAATAAATTTTTTATCTTTATTTTGTATAGATATTAATATAATACCTTTTTTTTTTATAAAAATTTTAGTTCCTAACATTGCCTTATAAAATGCTTCAGCAAAAGAAAATCCAATACCCATAACTTCTCCTGTAGATTTCATTTCAGGACCTAATATAGGATCTATATTATCAAATTTATTAAAAGGTAACATTACTTCTTTTACGGAAAAATATGGTGGAATAATTTCTTTATTAAGATTTAAATCTAATAAAGTTTTACCTACCATAACTAATGCACCCATTTTTGCTAATGGTATATTTATTGCCTTAGAAATAAACGGTACTGTTCTAGATGCTCTAGGATTAACTTCTATTATATAAATTTCTTTATCTTTTATAGCAAATTGAATATTTATTAATCCACATACATTAATTCTAGTAGCTAGTTGCTTTGTTTGAATTTTAATTTTATTTAGAATATTTTTACTTAAAGTACGTGTCGGTAAAGAACAAGCAGAATCTCCAGAATGAATTCCTACATATTCAATATGTTCCATAATACCTCCTATAAAAATATTTTTTCCATCACAAATAGCATCAACATCAACTTCTATAGCATCTTTTAAAAATTTTTCTAATAAAACAGAAATATTATTATGTATATTTAATAAATAATAATTTTTTAAATTTTTTTCATTATATATTATTTCCATAGATCTTCCACCTAAAACATAAGAAGGTCTGACTATAATAGGAAAACCTATAATTTTTGCTTTTATTAAAGCTTCATTAAAATTATTTACTATATAATTAGGAGATTGTTTTAATTTTAAAGAATTAATAATACATTGAAATTTTTTTCTATCTTCAGCAAGATCTATAGATTCTGGACTAGTACCTATAATATTAATATTTTCTTTTTTTAATTTTTTAGCTAAATTTAGTGGAGTTTGTCCCCCATATTGTATAATTACTCCTTGTGGTTTTTCTATTCTAATTATTTCTAATACATGTTCTAATGTAATAGGTTCAAAATATAAACGATCAGAAATATCATAATCAGTAGATACAGTTTCTGGATTACAATTAATCATAATTGTTTCAAAATTATTTTTACGTAATATTATTGATGCATGTACACAACAATAATCAAATTCAATGCCTTGCCCTATTCTATTAGGACCACTTCCTAAAATTACAATTTTTTTTTTATTTTTACTAGGTTTAGCTTCACATTCTATTTTATATGTTGAATATATATAAGCAGTATCTGTTTTAAATTCTGCAGAACATGTATCAACCCTTTTATATACTGGATGTATATTTAATTTATATCGTAGTTTTCTTATTTTATTTTCAGATATATTTAATAAATTTGCTAATCTAGCATCAGAAAATCCTTTTTTTTTTAAATTAAAAAAATTTTCTTTATTATATAAATACTTAATACCTATTTTTTTTACTTTATTTTCAATAATAATAAGATCTTTTATTTGTAATAAAAACCATTTATCTATTTTTGAATAATGATAAATATCTTTTATTGACATATTTAATCTTATAGCATCTGCAATAAATCTGATTCTATCAGGACCAGGATTTTTTAATTCTTTTATAATTAAATTAAAATTTTTTTTATTCTTAATTAAATTAATTTTAGAATTAAAACCATTAATTCCTGTCTCTAAACTACATAATGCTTTTTGGATTGATTCTTGGAATGACGTACCTATAGACATAACCTCGCCTACTGATTTCATTTGTGTTGTTAATCGATCATTAACATTATAAAATTTTTCAAAATTAAATCTAGGTATTTTAGTAACTATGTAATCAATAGAAGGTTCAAAAGCTGCAGTAATATGATTACTTGTTATGTCATTTACTAATTCATCTAATGTATATCCAATAGAAAGTTTTGCTGATATTTTTGCAATTGGAAACCCTGTTGCCTTAGATGCTAATGCGGATGATCTTGATACACGAGGATTCATTTCAATTACTACTAATTTTCCTGTTATTGGATTAACAGCAAATTGAACATTAGCACCTCCTGATTCCATTCCAATAGAATTCATAATTAATATTGAAGCATTTCTCATTATTTGATATTCTTTATCAGATAAAGTTTGTGCTGGTGCTACAGTAATTGAATCTCCTGTATGAATACCCATAGGATCTATGTTTTCAATAGAACATACAATAATAGAATTACTATTTTTATCTTTTATAACTTCCATTTCATATTCTTTCCATCCTATTAATGATTCATCAATAATTAATTCATGATTTGGAGATAAATTTAAACCATTTTTACAAATTTTTTTAAATTCTGTTATATTATTTGCAATTCCTCCTCCACTTCCTCCCATAGTAAATGATGGTCTAATAATACATGGAAAACCAATTTTTTTAATATTATTTAATGCTTCATCCATATTATGGATAATAAATGAATTAGGTAAATTAAACCCTAATTCTTTTATAATATTTGCAAAAGATAGGCGATTTTCTGCTTTATTTATAGTTTCAATTGATACTCCAATTGTATTAACATTAAATTTATTTAAAACATTATTTTTTTCTAAATCTAAAATACAATTTAATGCTGTTTGACCTCCCATGGTTGGTAAAATTACGTCAGGTTTTTCTTTTTCTATGATTTTAGCAATACTTTCCCAATTCATAGGTTCTATATAAGTAATATTAGAAATATCAGGATCAGTCATAATAGTAGCAGGATTAGAATTTACTAAAATTAAATTATATCCTTCTTCTTTTAAAGCTTTGCATGCTTGTGTTCCTGAATAATCAAATTCACAAGCTTGACCAATAACAATTGGTCCTGAACCTAAAATCATAATATTTTTTATATCAGTACGTTTTGGCATTTTATAATCTCTTATATTTTTTTTTACAATATATTTGAATTAATTTTATAAAATAATCAAATAAAATAGATGCATCATGTGGACCAGGACTAGCTTCAGGATGTCCTTGAAAACCAAAAACAGGTTTATTAATCAAACGAATTCCTTGTATAGTATTATCAAATAAAGATTTATGTGTGATTTCTATATTTTTAGGAATATTCTTTTTATCAATAGTAAAACCATGATTTTGAGTAGTAATTAATACTTTATTATTTTGTAAATCTTTAACAGGATGATTACTTCCATGATGACCAATATCCATTTTTTTAATTTTTGCTCCACTTGCAATTGCTAATATTTGATGACCAAAACAAACACCAAAAATTGGAATATTTGTTGTTAAAATTTTTTTTACTGTATTTATTATAGAAAAACAAGGAGTAGGGTCTCCTGGACCATTAGATAAAAAAATACCATCAGGATTTAATAAAATTATATTTTCATAACTAGTAAAAGCTGATACAACAGTAATTTTACATTTTCTATCTATAAACATTTTTAAAATACTTGTTTTTACACCAAAATCTAATATTATAATATGCATAGAAAATTTATAATGTTTAATTACTTTAATATTTTTATTACCTTTAATCCAAGAATAATTTTTTTTTGTTGTAATATCTTTAATTAAATTTAATCCTTGTAGTCCATTATACTTATTAATTTTTTTAATAATATTTTCATAATTAAAATATTTTTTGGTAACAATTAATGCTATTTTTTTAATTTTTTTATTACGTATTAATCTAGTTAAATATCGAGTATCTATCCCTTCAATAGCAACAATATTATTTTTTTTAAGAAATACATCTAAATTTTCAGTACTACGATAGTTACTTGATATTTTTGATAAATTATTAATAATAATTCCTTTTAAATAAATTTTTGATGATTCATTATCTTCTAAATTTGTACCTACATTACCAATATGTGGATATGTAAAAGTTACAATTTGTTTATAATAAGAAGGATCAGTAATTATTTCTTGATAACCAGTAATAGCTGTGTTAAATACTATTTCTCCTATAACTATTCCATTAACTCCCACAGATTTTCCAAAAATTTTAGTTCCATCTTCCATTAATACTATGGCTTTATTATTCAATTCATACTCCATAATTTATATAAAATACATTAAAATAATTATGTATTATTTATATATTTATATTATTTTATTATATAAATATTCTATATGAGAATTTTATATAATAAAATAAAATTTATAATTAAATAATAATTTTTTTAAAATAAAAAAAATCACTTATTATTAATTTTAAATAAGATTTAAAATAAATTACTCTCTTTATTTAATAAAAAGAGAGTAACTCTTTTATTTTTTAATATTAGTTAAAGATTTCATATGAATCATGTAATTTCTTAAAATATAACCTACTTTTTCAATAGGATGATTTCTAATATTATAATCTAAATCACGTAAATATTTATTGTTAATAAATTTATTTTTTATTTTTACAATACCTAAGTCTTCTGATGTAAGATTATTGATAAAATTTTTTAATAACGGGATAGCATTATTAGAAAATAAATAACTACCATATTCAGCTGTATTTGATATTACTTTATTCATTTCATATAATTTTTTTCTTGCAATAGTATTAGCTATTAAAGGTAATTCATGTAATGATTCATAATATGCTGATGCAGCAGATATACCAGATTCTATCATTAATTCAAATGATAATTCAATACTACTTTTAATAATAGCAATCATTATAATTCCTTTATCAAAATATTCCTGTTCTTCTATATTATTATTTTTAATATTTTTAGTATTTTCAAAATTATTATTTTTGTATATTTTTCTCCATTTTATTAAATTAATATTATTATTCTTCCAATCTTCCATAAGTTCTTTAGCAAATTTACCTGAAATTATATTATCAATATGTAATGTAAATAAAGGTTTTAATTTTTTTTTTAAAATTAATGATAATTCATAAGCACGTATTTTACTAATATTATTTAATCTATCCATCATTAAACTAATTCCTCCCTGTTTTAAAGATTCTGTAATATATTCCCACCCAAATTGAATTAATTGTGAAGCATATAATGGATCAATATTTAATTTTAATAATTTATCAAATAATAAAATAGATGTTGTTTGTAACATACCACATAATACTGTTTGTTCTCCCATTAAATCTGATTTTACCTCAGCAGAAAAAGATGATTCTAATACACCAGCTTTATGACTTCCAATTGAAAAAGCCCATGATTTAGCTATATTAAATCCATTAATATTATAATTTTTACTATTTTGATGAACAGCTATTAAAGCTGGTACACCAAAATTTCTTGTAAATTCTTCTCTTACTTCAGTACCAGGACATTTAGGAGCTACCATAATTACAGTAATATCTTTAGGGATATTTTCTCCCTCTTCAATAATATTAAAACCATGAGAATATCCTAATGTAGCTCCTTTTTTTATTAAATATTTAATATTTTGTAAAACATTATGATGGTTATTATCAGGAGTTAAATTAATTATTAAATCTGCCTCAGGTATTAATTCCTTATAAGAACCAATACGAAAATTATTTTTATATGCTCTTTGCCAAGATAAATTTTTATTTTTTATAGATTCTTTTTTTAATGCATAGGAAATATTTAGTCCAGAATCTCTCATATTTAATCCTTGATTTAATCCTTGAGATCCACAACCTATAATAACAATATTTTTATTTTTTAAATATTTTATACCTTCTATAAATTCTTCAAATCTCATTAATCTACATTTTTGTAAATTTTTTAATTTTTTACGAAAATTTAAATTATTAAAATAATTATTCATTTAGTAATCCTTTATTATAATAAAAATAAAAATAATATTTAATTAGTTTAATAAATATTTTGATAAAAAATTTATCAAATCTGAATAAATATTATTTTATTATTGAATTAAGAAACTGATATATATTTTATATTAAAGTTATTTTCTTATTGTTGTAACATATAATTAATTTTTTGATAAAAAAATATTTTATTTTAAAGTTTAAATTTTAATAATCTTTTTTTAATAAAAAAGAGTTTATTATTAATTTAATTTAATTTATCTTTATCTCTTACTGCTCCTTTATCAGCACTAGTAACTAAACAAGCATATGCTTTAAGTGCAAAAGAAATTTTTCTTTTTCTTTTTAATAAAGGTGTATATGCTAAATTACCTCTGTTTTTTTCTTCATTTCTTCTATTATTTAATTCATAAGATGAAATATCTAAATTTATAGATCTTTTTGGAATATTAATGTTAATAATATCTCCATTTTTGACTAAAGCTATAGTTCCTTTACTTGCAGCTTCAGGAGAAATATGACCTATAGATAATCCAGAAGTACCTCCAGAAAATCTTCCATCAGTAATTAAAGCACAAGTATTATTTAATTTCATTGATTTTAAATAAGATGTAGGATATAACATTTCTTGCATACCTGGACCTCCTTTAGGTCCCTCATATCTTATTATAATAACATCTCCAGGAAAAATTTTTTTATTTAAAATTGCATGTACTGCTGATTCTTGACTATCAAATACTTTTGCTTTTCCTTTAAAAATGAGTAGTTTTTTATTTACACTAGCAGTTTTTACAACACATCCATCTTTAGAAAGATTACCATATAAAACTGCTAATCCTCCATCTTTACTAAATGCATATTTATATGAACGTATACAACCTTTTTCCCGATTAATATCTAAATTATCCCACATTTTATTTTGCGAAAAAGGATATATTGTTTTTATATTACCAGGAGCTGATTGATAATAGTTTTTTATTTTTATATTTTTTGTAATTGTTATATCATATTTATTAATTGTTTCTTCTATTGTTAAACCTAATATATTTTTAGCATCTTTATTTATTAATCCTATTTTATTTAATTCTCCTAAAATTCCAATAACTCCACCTGCTCTATGAAAATCTTCCATATAAAATTTATTTGTACTTGGAGAAATCATACATAACCATGGTGTTTTTTTTGATAATTGATCAATTTTTTTTAAATTAAATGATACTTTAGTTTCTTGTGATAAAGCTAACATATGTAATATTGTATTTGTTGATCCACCCATTGCAATATCTAACATTGTTGCATTTTCAAATGCTTTTTGATTAACAATATTTTTTGGTAAAAAATTAATTTTATTTTTTAAATAATATTTTTTTGTAATTTCTACTATTTTATGAGCAGATTTTATACATAATTTTTTACGATTAATATGTGTAGATAATAATGATCCGTTTCCAGGTAATGCTAAACCTAAAGCTTCTACTATACAATTCATAGAATTAGCTGTAAACATTCCAGAACAAGAACCACAAGTAGGACATGCATTTAATTCAATATTTTTTATATATTCTTTTGATTTTTCTGATATTCCCGATTCAACCATAGCATCTACTAAATCAATTTTTTTAATTTTTGTAGTTCCTTTTATATTAATTTTACCAGTTTCCATTGGACCACCAGATATAAATACGGTAGGTATATTTAATCGTAAACTAGCCATTAACATTCCTGGAGTAATTTTATCACAATTAGATATACAAATCATAGAATCAACACAATGTGCATTTATAACATATTCTACAGAATCAGCAATAAGTTCTCTAGAAGGTAGGGAATATAACATACCATTATGTCCCATAGCAATACCATCATCTATTGCTATAGTATTAAATTCTTTTGGTACTCCTCCATTCTTTTTGATTTCATTAGCAATAATTTTGCTTAATGTTCGTAAATGTATATGTCCAGGCACAAATTCTGAAAAAGAATTAACTATTGCGATAATAGGTTTATTAAAATCTTCATCATTCATACCTGTAGCTCTCCAAAGAGCTCTTGATCCAGCCATATTACGGCCTTTTGTTGTAGTAAATGAACGATAATTAGGCATAATATTATTCTTCTTTTAAAATTAGTATAAAACTATTATTTTTTAATATGATCTAACCAATTCCATTTATCTTTTATTTTTCCTTTAAGTAAATATAAAAATTCTTTTTGTATATTTTTTGTAATTTCCCCTCTTTTCCCATTATTAATTAATATATTATCTATACTACAAACAGGAGTAATTTCAGCTGCTGTTCCTGTTAAAAATATTTCATCAGCTAAATATAAAGATTCTCTTAATATTAAACATTCTTTAATTTTGAAATTTAAATTTTTTGCTATTTTTAAAACTGAATCTCTAGTAATTCCTGGAAGGATAGATGAAGTAATTGGAGGAGTAAATAAAATATTATTTTTAATTTTAAATATATTTTCTCCAGCTCCTTCTGAAACAAAACCTAAACTATCTAAAGCGATACCTTCATCGTATCCATTACGACGTGCTTCACTTCCAATTAATAAAGATGATAAATAATTACCACCTGCTTTAGCTAAACTAGGTATCGTATTAGGTTTCATTCTATTCCAAGAAGATATCATAGTATGAATACCATTTTTTTTTGCATTATTACCAAGATAATTTTTCCATGGAAATGTGCTAATCATTATATCTGTATAATAATTTTTAGGAGGAGTGATACCTAATCCTACATCTCCTATAAATACTAAAATTCTAATATAAGCCTCATTAAGATTATTAATATTAATTAATATATGAACAGCATTCATTATTTCTTTTATAGTAAATTTTAACGGAAAGCGATAAATTTTAGCAGAATTATATAAACGAGTAATATGATCTTTATGACGAAAAATAGCAGGTCCTTTATATGATTTGTAACATCTCATTCCTTCAAAAACAGATGTTCCATAATGTAATGCATGAGTCATAACACTAATTTTAGCATCTTCCCATTTTATAATATCACCATTTAGCCAAATAAAATTTGCCTTTTTTATAGACATTATTATATTTCCTTATTATATGTAAAAATAATGTTATCATAAAATTTATGATATTATAACTACATCTAATACATCTATTAATTTTTTAATTTGATTAACTAAAAAATTAATAGATTTATAACTTTTTACTATTAATTTAAAATTAATATTTTTTAATTTATTTACTACATCAATATTTATTGTTTTAATTAAAAATCCTCTATGACGAATAATTCTTATTATTCTTTCACTAATGTCAGGACTAATGTTTGTTTTAATAAATAATTTATATTTTTTCATTAATCTTTCTCCATCATATTATCGTTACTATATCCTGGAGGAACTAAGGGCCAAACATTATCATATTCATTAATAGAAACATGTAATATATAAGATTTATTTATAAAAAAAATTTTTTTTAAACTTTTTTCAACTTCATTTGTACAACTAATACTATGTCCTGATATCCCAAAAGATTGAGCTAATTTTATAAAATCTGGATTATCATATAAAGTAGTTTCACTATATCTTTTACTGAAAAAAAGTTGTTGCCATTGTCTTACCATACCTAATCTTTTATTATCTAATAATATAATTTTTATAGGTAATTTTTTTCTTTTAATTGTACTTAATTCTTGAATATTCATTATAAATGAACCATCTCCTGTAATACATATTACATTGTTATGAGGTTTAGCAATTTGAGCTCCAATAGCAGCAGGTAAGCCAAAACCCATTGTTCCTAATCCAGCAGAAGTAATAAAATTTTTAGGATTAGAAAAAGTTATATGTTGAGCTACCCACATTTGATGTTGTCCTACATCAGTAGTAATAATAGTATTTTTATTTTTATTTTTATTTTTAATATCTGATAAATTTTTAAGTAAAAAAGGAGCGTAAATTTTATTATTTTTTATAAATAAGTTATATTTATAAGAATATTTTTTTTTAATTTTTTTTATATAATTTTGCCATTTTAATATATTTTGAGGTATTTCCAATAATGGAATTAAACTATTTAAATTTCCTAATAATTCAACTTGTACTTTACAAATTTTATTAATTTCAGCTGGATCTATATCCATATGAATAATATTTGCAGAAGGTGCAAATTTTTTTATATTTCCTGTTACTCTATCATCAAATCTAGCACCAATAGCTATTAATAAATCACATTTTTGTACAATATAGTTAGCCGCTTTACTTCCATGCATACCTAACATTCCTAAATAATATGGATCATTATTATCTATAGTTCCTAAAGCTTTTAAAGTTACAACTGTAGGTATTTTAGAATTTTTAACAAATTTTCTTAATGTTTTAACTGCATTACCTATATTAACACCACCACCTATATATAATATAGGCATATTAGATTTTTTTAATAAGTAATTAGCTTTAATAATTTTTTTTTTTGAAAATTTTAATTTTTCAATAAAAAATTTTTTTTTATTTTTTGATTTAATAATTTTTGGTAAATTAGATAATTGTATATCTTTAGGTATATCTATTAATACAGGTCCAGGTCTATTAGATAATGCTATAAAAAATGCTTTTTGTATTGTTGAAGATAAATCTAGTGATGAAGTAATTAAAAAACTATGTTTAGTACATGATAAAGACATACCTATAATATCAATTTCTTGAAAAGCATCAGTACCAATTAATGAAAGTGAAACCTGTCCTGTAATAGCAATAATAGGTACAGAATCTACCATAGCATCAGCAATTCCTGTAATTAAATTAGTAGCACCTGGTCCAGAAGTAGCAATACAAACTCCTACTTTTCCAGTTACTCTAGCATATCCAATCGCAGCTATAGCAGCTCCTTGTTCATGCCTACATAAAACATGTTCAATATTGCCATCATATAATGCATCATAAAGAGGCATAATAGCTCCACCAGGATACCCAAATACTGTTTTAACATTTTGGTTTTTTAATTCTTGAATTATACATTGTGCTCCATTCATATTTAAACCTCTTTCATTTTATTAGATAATATGCATAATTCAACGTAATTTATTGAAGTTTTAAAAATATGGTTTTTTTATTTTATTTGATATGCTATAAACTTTTAGAAAATTATTTAAATTTTAATATAAAATATATTTATATTTTCAGGGGTGGAGGGATTTGAACCCTCAACCATTGGTTTTGGAGACCAATATTCTACCAATTAAACTACACCCCTTTTCATATTAATATAAAAAATATATCTAATATTATCTAATAGTAAATTATTACTATAATTGATTCAATAAAAATTTATATAAATAAATATTTAAATTAATAATATTTTTTATAAACAAGATTAATAAAAAAATTAAATTTTACAAAAATATTTCTAAAATTTAATAAAAAATTTTTATTTATTAATTTTTTATATAATATATATGATATATATTATTTATGATATATTTTTTTAATAATATTATTATATTAAATAAAAGGTAAAACATGACAGAATGGAGTATTGGCAAAATAAAAAAAATAAAATACTGGACAGAAAATTTATTTAGTATTATTATAAATGCAAAAATTAATAATTTTTCTGCAGGTCAATTTACCAAATTAGCATTAGATATTAATGGTAAAAAGATACAAAGAGCATATTCTTATATCAATTCCCCAAATAATCAAAATTATGAATTTTATATTTCTAATATTAAAAAAGGAAAATTAAGTCCATATTTATATAATTTAAAAATTAATGATAAAATTTTTATTTCTAAAAATTCATCAGGTACTTTTATTTTAAATAATATTCAATCTTGTAAAAATTTATGGATGTTATCAACAGGTACTGGTATCGGTCCTTATCTTTCAATATTGCAGGATAAAGTTTGTTTTAAAAAATTTGCAAAAATAATTTTAATACATTCTATTAGATACATAGAAGATTTTAATTATTTAAATTTAGTTAAAAGTATAGAAAAAAATTATTATAATAAATTAATTGTTCAAATTATTTTAACTAGAAATACTAATATTAATAATTTTTTATATGGTTATATTCCTAATTTAATTAAAAATGGACAACTAGAAAAAAAAATTGGAATAAAAATTAGTCCTAGAAATAGTCACATAATGTTATGTGGTCATCCAGAAATGATACAACAAACACAAAATTTTTTAGAAAAAAATAGAGGTTTTTCTAAAAATTTAAAAAATCAAAATGGTAATATAACATCTGAAAGATATTGGTAAAATAATTTATTATAGAGAGGATAAAGATGAAAAAATTTTTAATTATTGCTAATTGGAAATTAAATGGTAATTTAAAATTTATTAATAAAAATATTAATTTAATTAAAGAAAATATAAATAATTCATTATCTTTTTGTAATTTATCTATAGCTCCTCCTTATATTTATATAAATCATATAAAAAATTTTTTAAAAAATACATCTATATCTTTAACAGCACAAGATGTTGATATTCATGTAAAGGGATCTTTTACGGGTGAAACATCAATTAGTATGTTAAAGGATGTTGGTGTTAAATATATTATAATTGGACATTCCGAAAGAAGATTATATCATAATGAAAATAATGATTTAATATCTAAAAAATTTATTTTAATTAAAAATAATGGCTTAATTCCAATTTTATGTTTAGGAGAAACAAAAAAACAAAAAAAACAAAATCAAACAGAAAAAGTTTGTATTCAACAAATTAATGATATAATTAAAAATAGTAATATTAATATTTTTAATAACACAATCATAGCTTATGAACCTATTTGGGCTATTGGATCAGGAAAAAGCGCTAATATTTATAAAATACAAAAAATTATTTTATTTATAAAAAAATATATATCATCATTAAATGATGAAGTAGCAAAAAATATACATTTTTTATATGGTGGATCTGTTAATTATTCTAACATAGAAACTTTTTTTAAAACAAATAATATTAATGGATTTTTAATAGGCAAAGCATCTTTAGAAATAAATAACTTTATATCTTTAGTTAAAAAATCTGAAAAAATAATAAGTCTATTAAATAGACCTTAACATTGGAAATAAAATTACGTCTCTAATTGATTTTGTATTAGTAAATAACATAATTAGTCTATCTATACCTATACCTAACCCAGCTGTAGGCGGTAATCCATGTTCTAATGCTTCTATATAATCTTGATCATAAAAATTTTTATTAATGTTTTTATCACTATTTATATCTTTTAAATTTTGTTGTTCTTGAAATCTTTTTTTTTGTTCTTCAGGATCATTAAGTTCAGAAAAACCATTAGCTATTTCCATTCCACAAATAAAAAATTCAAATCTATCAGCAAATAAAGGATTTAAATTATTATTTCTTGATAATGGAGAAATTTCAATAGGATATTCTGTAATAAATGTTGGTTCTATAATCTTATCTGAAATTTTTACTTCAAAAATTTCAGAAATAATTTTACCTTGACTCCAATTTTTATTTATTTTAACTTTTAATAAATCAGCAATTTGTATTAATTTTTTAGTATTTTCTAAATTTTCTAAAGAAAAATTAGGATAAAAATATATAATAGATTCTTTCATAGTTAATTTTTTAAATTTTTTATTTAAATCAAAAATATGATTATTATATTTTAAAAAATAATTTTTAAATATTGTTTTATATATTGTTTTAAACAATTTTTCAAATAAAATCATTAAATCTTGATAATCAGAATATGTTATATATAACTCCATCATAGTAAATTCAGGATTATGTTGAGTTGAAATTCCTTCATTTCTAAAATTTCTATTAATTTCAAAAATTTTATTAAAACCACCGATTATAAGACGTTTTAAATAAAGTTCAGGAGCAATTCGTAGATATATATTTTTATTATAAGTATTATGATATGTTATAAATGGTCTTGCTAAAGCGCCTCCAGGAATATTATGCATCATAGGTGTTTCTACTTCAATAAAATCTTGTTTATGCATAAAATTACGAATATTTAGTATAATTTGAGATCTTTTTTTAAAAATATTACGTGTTTTTTTATTAACAATTAGATCTAAATATCTTTTTCTATATTTTATCTCTTTATTTTGTAAACCATGATATTTATCAGGTAGTGGGCGAATTGCTTTGGTTAATAAATAGATTTTTTGACACAAAATAGATAAAATATTTGTTTTAGTTTTAAAAACATAACCAATTATACCTACAATATCTCCAAGATCATATTTTGCTAAAAATTTTTTATATTCTTTTAAAGAAATTCCATTTTGAGAAATGTAAATTTGTATTTTTCCATGATAGTCTTGAATATTAATAAAAGAAGCTTTACCCATAATTCTTAAATTTACTATACGTCCAGCAATATGAAATAATTTTTTTTTTAGAAAATGATTTTTATGACCATATTTTTTATATATTTCATTTAATGAAATATTAATTTTAAAATTATTAGGAAAAACTATATTATTATTGTTTCTTAATTCTTTTAATTTTTTATGTCGAAATTTTATTTCATTATTATTAATATTTTTAATATTATTATTAAATTTCTTTTTATTTTCAGACATAATAAATAATCCTATATTTATAAACCTAATTTTAAACTAGCTTGAATAAATTTATCTAAATTACCATCAAGTACTGATTGTATATCATTAATTTCAATTCCTGTTCTTATATCTTTAATTCTTGAGTTATCTAATATATAAGAACGTATTTGATACCCCCAACTAATATTAAATTTTTTTTTTTCTATTTTTTTTTGTTTTTTTTGTTTTTTTTTATTTTGTAATTCATATAATTTAAATTTTATTTGTTTCATAGCTTGATCTTTATTTTTATGTTGTGATCTATTATTTTGACATTGTGTTACTAATCCAGTTGGAATATGTGTAATACGTACAGCAGATTCAGTACGATTTACATGTTGTCCTCCTGCTCCAGAAGACCGATATACATCAATACGTAAATCTTCTAAATTAATAGACATATTAATATTTTCTTGAATTTCTGGATATATAAATGTTGATACAAAAGATGTATGTCTTCTTTTTGATGAATTAAAAGGACTTTTTCTAACTAAACGATGAATACCATTTTCAGTACGTAACCATCCAAAAGCATAATGTCCAATAATATGTAATGTGGATGATTTTATTCCTCCTATAATATCTCCAGGAGATTTATTTACTACATTTACCTGAAATTTTTTTTTTTCTGCCCATTTTATATACATTCTCATTATTATTTTTGCCCAATCTTGAGAATCTATCCCACCAGATCCAGCCTGTATATCAATAAAACAATTTTTTCCATCATTTTTTTTTACAAAAATTTTTTTTAATTCTAAAATATTTATTTTATTTTTTATATTAAATAATATTTTTATAGATTCTTTTAATATTTTTTTATCATTAGTATTAATAGCTAAATTAATTAATTCATTAATATCAATAATTTCTTGATTAATATCATCTAATGATGATAATAAATTTTCTATATTTGTTTTTTTTTTATTTAAAGAAAGTATATGATAAAAATCATTCCAAATATTAGGATTATTTAGTTTATTTTTTATTATTAATAATTTTTTTTGATATTTTGAATAATTAAAGAAACCCCCTAATAAAAATGTTTTTTTTTTTTATTTCTTTTAATTTATTTAGTATTAAATGGATTTCTAACATATTTTCCTAATTTTAAAATTTAAATAAAAATTAATTTTAATTGAATTAAAAATTACATTAAAATTAGTATTAATTTACTTAAAATTAACATGAACAAAAAAATATATATTTTAATAAAAACTGGCCCTTGTTGGATTTGAACCAACGACCTAACGATTATGAGTCGTTTGCTCTAACCACTGAGCTAAAGGGCCATTATCATTTTAATTATTATGTTATATTTTAAAATTTATTTCAATTAAATTTATATTTTTTTTTAATTAATTAAGTAGATAAAATCTTTCTTCTCCTCTAATAATATATAAGAGAATTAATATTGGATGTTGATCTAAAATTTCCTTAACATCTTGTATATTTTTTGTACGTTTCTTATTAATAGATAATATTATATCACCTTTTTTTAAACCTATCATTGCTGCTGGAGAATTAGGAATTACTTTTACAACTTTTACTGCATTTTTTTTAAATTTTTTGAAAAAGAAAATTTCTTTTTTTAAAATAATATTATTTAAATATCCTCCTTCTATTCCATAATACATAATATGTTTTTCAGAATAATTATTACAATAATCATTTAATTTTATATTTATTTTTTTAAAAAAACCTTTTCTTATAATTCCTAATCGAATAATTGTACCCCTCATTAGGGTACTTATTTTTGCTTTTAATAAAGTAAAACTATGTATTTTTTTACCATTTAATGTAACAATAATATCACCAGGTTGTAATTTATTGTTTTTAAATGATTCAGTTTTTCTTATAAAAATACCTTTACTTACATTAGAAGCATGCATAGCTTTAGCTATGTGAGAATCAAGATCTATTCCATAAATTCCTAAAGAACCTCTTTTAACTTTACCAAATTTAATAAATTGTTTAATTAAATTATTAATAGTATTGCTAGGTATAGCAAAGCCAATTCCAATATTACCTTCATTAGGAGTTAAAATAGCAGTATTTATTCCAATTAAATCTCCATTTAAATTAACTAATGCACCTCCAGAACTACCTCTATTAATTGCAGCATCTGTTTGAATAAAATTTTCAAAATTTTCAATATTAAGCCCTGTTCGTCCTAATCCAGATATAATTCCTGATGTAACAGTTTCTCCTAAACCATATGGATTACCTATTGCTATAGTATAATCACCAACTTTTAAATTATCAGAATTAGCTATTTTAATACTTTTTAAATTTTCTGTTTTATCTTTAATTTGTATTAAAGCTATATCTGTTTGTGGATCTTTTCCTATAACTTTAGCTTCATAAGTTTTTCCATTATTTAATTCTACTGAAATATAATTAGCATGATCAATAACATGATTATTAGTAATAATAAAACCTTTTTTCGAATTTATAATTACACCAGATCCAATTGAATGAAATTTTTGTTCAAGAATATTATTATTATTTCCACAAATAGGAGTATTTTCATATGGGGAACCTTCTTTACATAATGAAAAATTTTTGTTTAAATATTCTTGTATTTTAAAAGGTAATTGAAATTGTGTTATAAAAGTACTTCCTTGTACATTAATACTAACAACAGAAGGTATTACTTTTAATAATATTTTAGATAAACTTGGTAATGATTGATTACTATATTTTTTCGTTAAATTTAAAGGTAATAATTTAGCATTAACATTTTTATATGTTATAGTTATTAAACTAATAAAAAAAAGTATACAAAAAATTTTTTTTAATTTTTTCATAAAAAATCTCATAATATGATTTATTAAATAAAATTTATATAAAATTAATAAATTTAAATAAATTATTATTAGTAATAATAAATTTATATTAGTATTTATAATTTTATATAATTATATGAAGTATTTTGTTAAAATACAAAATATATAATAAATTTACATTTTAAAAAATTTTAAACAATTAAAATATAATAATTTTTTACAAATTATTATACTTAATATAATATAAATCTTATCTTATATAAAGATATAAATATGTATGTTTAATAAATTAAAAAATATTGCAGCTAAATTTGCAATAAAATATATTAAAAATAACAATATTATTGGTATTGGTTCAGGAACTACAATATCCCATTTCATTGACATTTTATCTACTGAAAAACATAATATTAAAGGAATAGTATCTGCTTCTGAAAATTCTACAAAAAAATTAAAAAAATATAATTTTAATATTTTAAATATTAATGAAATAAAAAAAATTAGTATATATTTTGATAGTGCTGACGAAATTAATTATAAAATGCAAATGATAAAAGGAGGAGGAGCTGCATTAACTAACGAAAAAATTATATCAAATTTATCAAAAACATTCATCTGTATTATTGATGAATCTAAATATGTAAAATATTTAGGTATACATCCTGTTCCTATAGAAATTATACCTTTAGCAAAAAATTTTATTATTGAAAAATTATCTTACATAGGAGCTATTGCAAAACTTCGTATAAATACAATTACAGAACATGGTAATTTAATATTAGATGTATATAATTTAAATTTAGAGAATCCAGTTAAAATTGAAAAATATATAAATAATATTCCTGGAATTGTAACAGTTGGTTTATTTACACAAAAATGTGCAGATATAGTAATAATAGGAAATAAAAATTTTACAGTATCTGTAATAAATAAAAAAAATAAATTTTAATATAAATTTATTTTTTTTTTTTGAAAATTTAATTTTATAATTTATAATATTTTATATGAAAATAAAATTTACTAAAATGCATGCATTAAGTAACGATTTCGTTATTATAAATAATATTAAAAAAAATTTTGTTTTAAAAAAAAAAATAATACAAAAATTATCTAATAGATATTTAGGTATAGGATTTGATCAATTATTATTAGTAGAATTATCATTAAATAAAAATATTGATTTTCATTATAGAATTTTTAATGCTAATGGGAATGAAGTAGAACAATGTGGTAATGGAGCACGTTGTTTTGCCTTATATTTAAAAATAAAAAAATTAACATTAAAAAATAAAGTATGTGTAAGTACAAAAAATCGCTTAATATATTTAAAATTTTTGAATAATAACATTATTTCTGTAAATATGGGGGTTCCTTTATTTAATCCTAAAGAAATCCCATTTATTACTAATAGTATTAAAAATACTTATAAACTTTTTTTTCAAAACAGATTTATTTATTTTAGTATTGTTTCTTTAGGGAATCCACATTGTGTTATTCAAGTTAAAGATATATCTAATACTTCAGTATCATTAATAGGTTCATTTTTTGAAAATCATAAATTATTTCCAAAAAAAATTAATGTAGGTTTTATGCAATATTTAAATATTAATAACATTAAAATAAGAGTTTTTGAAAGAGGAGTAGGAGAAACTAAATCTTGTGGTTCAGGTGCTTGTGCTGCTGCTGCTATAGGAATTCAAAAAAATATTTTATTAAATAAAGTGTATGTACATCTCCCTGGAGGGATTATAACCGTTTATTGGAAAGGAAATAATAATAATTTATATATGGAAGGAACTGCTAATTATGTTTATGATGGTAAAATAATATTATAATAAATTTTATTTTAATTATGGTATTTCAGTCCATGAAAAACGTCGATTTGTTAAAAAATCTAAATAGTAAACAAAAAGAAGTTGTATCTGAAATTAGAAAAAATTTATTAATATTAGCTGGAGCTGGTAGTGGTAAAACACTTGTATTAATTCGTAGAATAGCATGGTTAATTTATAAAGAAAATTGTTCTCCTAAGTCTATTTTAGCTGTAACTTTTACAAATAAAGCAGCATTAGAATTAAAAAATAGAATTACATTATTAATAAAAAATTATACAAAAAATGATATTTGGATAGGAACATTCCATAGTTTTGCTTATTATATATTGAGAATTCATTATATAGAAGCAAAATTAACAAAAAATTTTCAAATTATAGATACTTTTGATCAAAAAATATTAATTAAAAAAATTTTAAAAAAATTATCTTTACAAGATAAAAATTATTCAATAGATAATATTTTAAAATATATAAATAATTTTAAAAATAATTTCTTTAACAAAAAAAAAAATGATATTTATGGAAATAATATAAATAATATTCATTTACTTAAAATATATGATGAATATCAAAATTATTGTAAAATTATAGAAGTTATTGATTTTAATGATTTAATATTATGTTTGTATAAATTATTTTTATATAATCCTCATATATTAAAAATATATCAAAAAAGATTTCAAAATATTTTAATTGATGAATTTCAGGATACAAACGATATACAATATAAATTTATTTCTTTATTATATAATAAATATTATAATACTAAAATTATTCTTGTTGGTGATGATGATCAATCAATTTATGGATGGCGAGGTGCACAAATTGAGAATATGAATCTTTTTTTAAAAGATTTTGATAATGTTAAAACAATTTTATTAGAACAAAATTATCGTTCTACTTCAAATATTTTAAAAGCTGCAAATAAATTAATTTCTAATAATAATATTAGATTAAAAAAAAAATTATGGACTCAAAAAGAAGATGGTAAACTTATTTCTATATATTTTGCATTAAATGAATTTGATGAGGCTCAATATATTGCAAAATATATAAATAAAAATTTTATAAATAAAAATATAAAATTAGATAGTTGTGCAATTCTTTATAGAAATAATGTTCAATCTCGTATTTTAGAAGAAATGATGTTAAAATTTTGTATTCCTTATAAAATTTACGGAGGAATACGTTTTTTTGAACGTCAAGAAATAAAAGATGTTTTGTCATATTTAAGATTTATATCTAATTATAATGATGATAATTCTTTCGAAAGAATTATAAATATTCCTAAAAGAGGGATTGGAGATAACACAATAAATGTAATAAAACATGTTTCTAAAAAATATTTTTTAACATTATGGAAATCTAGTCTTTATATTTTAAAAAATAAAAAATATTTAAAAACTACATCATTTAATGCATTAAAAAAATTTATTATATTAATTAAATCTTTAAAAACTAATTTAAAAAATAAATCATTACCAATAATTATTAAAGAAACTATAAATAGTTCTGGATTATGGACAATGTATAATAAAAGTTGTTTTTCTGAAAAAAATTTTAATAAAATAAATAATCTAAAAGAATTAATTAATGCTGCTGATTATTTTACAAAAATTTCATTAAAACATACAAATAAATTATGTTCTAAAAATACTTTATTAGTAGATTTTCTTTCACAGACATTATTGACAACAGAAGATATTAATTTAAATAAAATAAATAAAAATACTAATAATTATATACAAATGATGACTATTCATGCATCAAAAGGATTAGAATTTTCTGAAGTATTTATGATAGGGATGGAAGAAGGGATCTTTCCTAATAAAAGTGCTTTTACAAATAATAATATAAATGAAGAAAGACGTCTAGCTTATGTAGGTATTACCAGAGCAAAAAAAAAATTAACATTAACTTATACAAAAAAACGTTATTTATATGGTAAAGAAATTAATTCTATACCATCAAGATTTATTAATGAATTACCAGAAAATTGTATCAGAAAAATTAGTTATTTAAAAAAAACTATTTTTTTTAAACCAAATAATATTTTAAATAAAAAAAAATATTTTATAGGCCAAATAGTGTATCATCAAATTTTTGGTAAAGGAATTATTCTAAAAATAGAAATTATTAAAAATAATAAAAAATTACAAATTAAATTTAATAATACACTAATAAAATGGATAATGTCTAATTATGTACAATCTTATATATAAAAAAGTAAATATATTTGTAAAATAAAACTTAAAAAATATATATATTTATTTAAATATTAATTTAAATAATATCCTAATTAGGAGTTATTATGTTAAATGCGTATAAAATATATAATAAACATTTAATTTATTTAAAGTTAGATAATAATTATAATAATCTTTTAGATGCAATTTGGATTGATTTAATAAAACCTGAAAGTATTGAAAGAAAAAAAATTTATTGTTTATTAGGACAAAATTTAGCTACTAGACCAGAATTAGAAGATATAGAAGCATCAGCAAGATTTTTTGAAAATCAAGAAGGATTACATATCCACTCTTTCTTTTTTTATAAAAATAAAGATGAACATGCTGGTACAACTACAGTAGCATTTACCATTAAAAATGGTAGATTATATACTTTAAGAGAAAAAGAGTTATCTGCTTTTCGTTTATATAGAATACGTATGCATAAAAATAATATCATGATTTATGGAAATCCTTATGAATTACTATTAGATATATTAGATACTAAAATTGAACAGTTAGCTGATGAAATAGAAAATATATATAGTCATTTAGAATCTCTTAGTTGTATTATTATGAAAGGACATAAAAATGATCAATTTAATAACGCACTTTCTACTTTAGCTGAATTAGAAGATATTGGTTGGAAAGTAAGATTATGTTTAATGGATACACAAAGAGCAGTAAATTTTTTAATGAGAAAAACTAGATTACCAAAAATTCAAATAGAACAAGCTAGAGAAATTTCAAGAGATATTGAATCTCTTTTACCTCACAATGAATCATTATTTCAAAAAGTAAATTTTTTAGTGCAAGCTGCAATGGGTTTTATTAATATAGAACAGAATAGGATCATAAAAATTTTTTCATTAGTATCAGTTATTTTTTTACCTCCTACTTTAGTTGCATCTAATTATGGTATGAATTTTTCTATTTTACCAGAATTAAAATGGAAATACGGTTATTTATATGCCATTATTATAATGGTAATTTCAGCTTTAGCTCCTTATTTTTATTTTAAAAGAAAAAAATGGTTATAATATAAAAAATATTCTTTAATTTATATAATTTTAATATTTAAACATAGATGATTATGTAATAAAATATTCATTAAAATTATATAAAATAAAAATAATTTTATTAATAATTAATATTTTTTTTAAATTTCATTTCACTAGGTGAATTAATTATATTATAATTCACCTATATAATTTTTTTAAAAAAATTATATATAAAATATAATATATTTATAAACAATAAAATATTTTATTTTCATAAAATTTAATATTTTATATTAATATAATAATTAATATAAATAATTATTAATAAACATGATATTTTTATTAAATTTCATAATATATTTAATATATTAAAATTATAATTTATTTTATAAAATATATTTGATCAAAATATTTTATTAATAAAAATTTTTTAAAATATAAAATATATTATTAATTTATATATTTATAGTTTATTATTACTAATAATTTTATTATATGTAGATAACATGTTAAATTTAAAATTTTTTTATTTACCATTTATTTTCAATAGTAAATTAAATAATATTTTTATATTATTTTGAAAATTTTTCTAATAAAATTTAAAAAATATAATTTATTTTTTAAATTTAATATTAATCAATTTAATAAATTAATTATTTTAAAAATTTTACAAAAATATTTTTATAAATTATATTTTCATATATTAATATATTGTTTTTTTATATTATTTTAAAATAAAATAAGTATTATTTTATTTTAATAAGAGATTATAATGAATAATTATTACTTTAAAAAAAATATTTCATATGAAAATATTGTGTATATTGAGAAATTATATCAAAATTTTTTAATAAATCCTAATTCTGTAAATAAAAATTGGTATAATATTTTTATAAATTTTCAAAAAAAAAATAAAAATTTAACTCAAAATAATAAATTAAAGAAAAATTTTTTTTATGAAAAAAAATTTTTAATAGAAAAAATTAATCAATTAATAAATAATTTTAGAGAATTAGGACATTACTATGCAAATATAAATCCGTTAATTTTAAATAAAATAAAATTAAATAACATTTTACAATTAGAAAATTATCATTTTAATGAAAAAGATTTACAAAAAGAAATTACATTAAATAATTTTTTTAAAAATAAAAAAATAATTAGTATTTATAATTTTTTTAAAAAAAAATATTGTGGTTCTATAGGTATAGAATATCATCACTTATTAAATAATGAAAAATATTGGATACAAAAAAATATAGAATATAAACAAAATAATTTAAATTCAAAAGAAAAAAGAATATTTTTAGAAGAATTAATTGCAGCAGAAATTTTTGAAAAAAATATAGGAAAAAACTTTCCAGGCGCTAAAAGATTTTCTTTAGAAGGTTGTGATGTTTTAATTCCTTTAATAAAAGAAATAATACGTTATTTAAGTATATTAAAAAATAAAACAAAAAAAATAATTTTTGGTATGGCACATAGAGGTAGATTAAATTTTTTAGTAAATATAATGGGTAAAAAAATTAAAGATATAAATAATGAATTTTCAAACATTTCTTCAAAAGAAAATAATATAGATGATGTAAAATATCATTTAGGGTATTCTTCTCTTATTGAAATAAATCAACAAAAAATAGAATTACAACTAGCATTTAATCCTTCTCATTTAGAAGTTATTAATAGTGTTACGATGGGTATCGCTAGATCTCAAAATGATATTTTAAAAAAAAAAAATATTTATATTTTACCTATAAGTATACATGGAGATGCATCTTTTAGTGGTCAAGGAATAGTACAAGAAATTTTAAATTTATCTCAAACTAGAGGATATGGAGTTAATGGTACTATTCATATTATTATTAACAACCAAATTGGTTTTACTACATCAAAAATTACTGATATGAGATCTAGCTATTACTGTACTGATATAGCAAAAATGATTCAATGTCCTATTTTCCATGTTAATGCTGATGATCTAGAAAATGTTATCTTTATAACAAGATTAGCATTAAATTATAGAAATATCTTTCATAAAGATGTTTTTATTGATTTAGTTTCATATAGAAGACATGGTCATAATGAAATAGATGATCCATTTATTACACAACCATTAATGTATAATTATATTAAAAATCATAAAAAAATACAAGATTTATATTTTAATCAATTATTATCAGAAAATATTATAAATAATCAGAAAAAAATAGATTTATATCAAAAATATCAAAATTTATTTAATAAAAATAAATATTTTATAAAAACATCTCATCTTCCTATTAAAAAACAATATAAAAAAAAAATATATAAAAAAATAAAAATTAATAAATTAAAAAAATTACTTTTTAAAATTAGTCATTTACCTAAAAAATTTAATATTCATCCTAGAGTAAAAAAAATTTATTTAGATAGAATTAGTATGAGTAAAGAAGAAAAAAAATTAGATTGGGGGGCAGCAGAAAATTTAGCATATGCAAATATTTTAACTCAAGGAATATCTTGTCGTTTATCCGGAGAAGATATTAAAAGAGGTACTTTTTCTCATAGACATGCAGTTATATATGATCAACAAAGTGGAATTTCATATATACCTTTAAAAAATATTGAATTACAACAAGGTAATTTTTATATTTATAATTCTATTTTATCTGAAGAAGCAGTTTTAGGTTTTGAATATGGTTATTCTTTAGATAATATTAATTATGTCCTAACAATATGGGAAGCACAATTTGGAGATTTTATTAATGGAGCTCAAATTATTATAGATCAATTTATTAGTTCTGGAGAAAAAAAATGGAATTATAAGAGTGGATTAATAATTATTCTTCCACATGGACATGAAGGACAAGGTCCAGAACATTCATCATCAAGAATAGAAAGATTTTTACAATTATGTGCTGAAGAAAATATGAAAATTTGTATTCCTTCTAATGCATCTCAAATCTATTATTTATTATGTGAACATGCATTTAATTCTATAAAAAAACCACTTATTATAATTTCTCCAAAATCTCTTCTGAGACATCCATTAGCTTGTTCTTCATTAAAAAATTTTGTAAATAATTATTTTAAATTAATTATAGATGAAATAGATATACAAATTAATATTAAAGATATTCAATATATTATTTTCTGTTCTGGAAAAATATATTATGATTTATTAGAACATAGAAATACTATAAAAAATAATAATATAATTATTATTAGAATAGAACAATTATATCCATTTCCAAAAAAAAATTTACAAAAAATAATTAAAAAATATATAACAATAAAAAATTTTTTTTGGTGTCAAGAAGAACCAAAAAACCAAGGAGCATGGATATATATTAAAAACTGTTTTAAAAATCAATTAAATTGTAATATTAACTATATTGGAAGAAATAAATCTGCTTCCACTGCAACAGGACATTTTAATATTTATAAAAAACAACAACATAAAATAATAAATTCTATTTTTAATATTGATACAAAATAAAAATTAATTTATAAGGATAAAAAATGGATAATATTAATATTATTGTTCCTGAATTACCTGAATCAATAAATAATGCAATTATAATTAAATGGTTTAAAAAACCAGGAGAAAAAATAAAAATTGATGATATTCTTCTAGAATTAGAAACAGATAAAGTAGTATTGGAAATACCATCAACTATTAATGGTATTTTAGAAAAGATTTTAGTTAAACAAGGAGAAACAGTAAAATCACAACAGATTATTGGTATTTTAAAAAAAGTAAAATTTTTAAAAAATACAGAAGATAATAATAAAAATGTTATAAAATATTCAGAATTTTTTAATTCTATTAAAAATCAAAAAAAAATCTTAAAAAAATTAAATAATTTTAGTCCTTCTATAAGAAGGAACATGAAAAAAAAAAATTTTTCAGTTAAAGAATTAAATAATTTTGATAATAAAATTAATTTAAATTCTGAAAATTTAAATAATATAAAAAAAAATAAAGAACAATTTTTTAAAAATAATAATTTTGAAAAAAAAAAAATGAGTCCGATAAGAAAATATATTTCTAAAAAATTAATGGATTCTAAAAATAATACAGTTATGTTAACAACTTTTAATGAAGTTAATATGAAAAAAATTATTAATATAAAAAATAAATACAAAAACTTCATTTATGAAAATTATAATATTAAATTAGGATTTACTTCTTTTCATATTAAAGCTATCACACAAGCATTAAAATCTTTTAAAAAAATTAATGCATTCATTGATGGAGAAAATATTATTTATAATAATTATTATAATATAAATATTGCAATTGCAACAGAAAGGGGTTTAATTACACCAATTATTTATAATACAAATAAATTATCATTAATAGATATTGAAAAAAAAATTAAAAAATTAATTATAAAAAGTAATAAAAATCAATTATCTATTGAAGATTTAGTCAGTGGTACATTTACCATTACTAATGGAGGCGTTTTTGGTTCTTTAATGTCAACACCTATTATTAATCCACCACAAAGTGCTATATTAGGTATGCATGTTATTAAAGATAGACCTGTTGTTATTAATAATAAAATATGTATTATGCCTATGATGTATTTAGCATTATCATATGATCATCGATTAATAGATGGAAAAGATGCCATAGGTTTCCTTATATTAGTAAAAACATTATTAGAAGACCCTATAAAATTATTTTTATAAATTTTATTTAGTTATTTATTATTAAATTTTTTATTAAAAAATTTGATTTTAACAAAATAATTAAAATATTTATAAATTTTTTTAAAAAATATTATAAATATTTTTAAATATATAAGGATTTATAATGTTAAATGTTATTGATTTATCAAGATTACAATTTGCATTAACAGCAATGTATCATTTTATATTTGTACCACTAACATTAGGACTTTCTTTTTTATTAGCTATAATGGAAACAATATATATTATATCTAAAAATAGAATATATAGAGATATGACCCAATTTTGGGGTAAATTATTTGGAATCAATTTTGCCTTAGGAATAGTAACAGGTATAACCATGGAATTCCAATTTGGAACAAATTGGTCATATTATTCTCATTATGTAGGAGATATTTTCGGTGCTCCATTAGCTATAGAAGGTTTAGTTGCATTTTTTTTAGAATCAACTTTTGTTGGTTTATTCTTTTTAGGATGGGATCGTTTAAATAAAAAACAACATTTACTTGTAACATGGTTAGTTGCTATAGGATCTAATCTTTCTGCTATTTGGATTTTAATTGCTAATGGATGGATGCAAAATCCTATTGCTTCTTCCTTTAATTATCAAAATATGCGAATGGAGATGAATAATTTTTGGAAATTAATTTTTAACCCTATAGCACAAGTAAAATTTGTTCATACTATAACAGCTGGATATACAACAGGTTCAATATTTATTATTGGAATTAGTGCATATTATCTATTAAATAAAAGAGATATAGAATTTTCTAAAAAATCTATAGTTATATCTTCTTGTTTTGGTTTATTTTCTATTCTTTCTGTAATAATATTAGGAGATGAATCAGGTTATCAATTACGAAATACACAAAAAATTAAATTAGCTGCTATTGAAGCAGAATGGGAAACACAAAAACCACCAGCAGCATTTAATATAATATGTTTACCTAATCAAAAAAAAGAATTAAATAAATATTCTATAAAAATTCCATATTTACTAGGTATAATTGCTACAAGATCTTTACATATACCAATTTTAGGTATAAAAGATTTAATTAAAAATAACGAATTAAAAATTACAAATGGATTAAAAGCATTAATTGCTCTTAAAAAAATAAAAAATAGAAATTTTAAACAAAATAATATAAAAATATTTAATCAAAATAAAAAATATTTAGGATATGGATTTTTATTTCAACAATACTATAAAGATATTCATAATATAAATAATACACAGATAAAAAAAGTTGCTAAAATGTCAATTCCGATAATTAGTCCTTTATTTTTTTCTTTTAGAATTATGGTTTTATCCAGTTTAATTTTATTTATCATATTAATATTAGTTTTCTATTATAGTATTATAAAAAATAATATTGAAAAAAAAAAATATTTATTAAAAATATGTTTATATACAATCCCTTTACCATGGATTGCATCTGAAACAGGATGGTTTATTGCTGAATATGGTAGACAACCATGGGCTATAAAAGATATATTACCTACATATATGGCGGGATCTTCTTTACAATTTATAGAAGTACTATTTTCATTAATCATAATTTTTATTTTTTATACAATTTTATTAATAATAGAATTATATTTAATGTATAAAATTTCTAGTATAGGTCCAAGTATTTTAAAAACTGGTAAATATTTTTTTGAAAAAAATATTAAAAAAAAAAAAATTAATTAGGTTATTTTAATGTTAAATTATAAATTTTTATGTTTAATTTGGTCAATAATAATTGGTATATTAATTACAGGATTTATGATTACTGATGGATTAGATATGGGAGTTGGTATTTTATTATTTATAATAGGTAAAAATAATATTGAACGTAGAATTTTAATAAATACAATTGCTCCTCATTGGGATGGAAATCAAGTATGGTTAATTACAACTGGAGCGGCATTATTTGCAGCATGGCCTATTGTTTATGCCACTCTATTTTCTCATTTTTATATAGCTATGATATTATTATTAGTATCATTATTTTTACGTCCTATAGGTTTTGAATATAGATCTAAAATTAAAAATGAAATATGGCAAAAAACATGTGATATATGTATATCAATAGGTAGTATAATACCTCCGGCAATAATAGGAATAGCATTAGGTAATATATTAAAAGGTATACCCTTTTATCTTAATAAGTATTATATTATTTATTCTAAAGAACATTTTTTAAAATTATTTAATTTATCTAGTATAATGATTAGTATTACTACTGTAATTTTAGTTATAAATCATGCTGCTACTTATTTACAAATTAGAATAAAAGATCTTATTATCAATCGTAGATTAAATTTACTTTTAAAAGTATCTTCTATATTATTAATAATTTTTTTTATTTTATCATTTACTAATGTTTTATTTTTTATAAAAGGTTATAAATTTAAAACTCTTGTATGTCAAAAAACAAATATAATTTATAAAACTCATAATATTATATATGAAAAAAAAGCATGGATGAATAATTTTCAAAATTTTAAATACTTATATTTATTGCCTTTATTGAGTATAATTTTACCATTTTTAATAATTTTAACATCTATATATAAAAAGAAAATAATAACATTTATTTTTTCTATTTTTACTATTATTAGCATTATATCAACCATAGGTATTATAATGTTTCCTTTTATTATTCCTTCAAATATAAAATATTATCAAAGTTTAACTATTTGGAATTCTACATCAAGTCAATTAACCTTAAATATAATGTTATATGTAGTAATGATATTTATGCCTATTATTTTAACGTATACTTTTTGGTGTTATAAAAAAATGTTTTTTTATATTAATAAAGAAGAAATTAAAAAAAAATCTGATTTTTATTATTAAAATTATTTTAAATTTAAAAATGGATATAAATTAATGTGGTACTTAATATGGTTGTTAATGATATTATTTTCATGTAGTCTTACTATTTTAATATCACTAAAAAAAGACTATAAAAAAATATAAGAAATAAATATTTTAAAATTATTTATTTTAAAATACCGAAAAAAATAGGTTATATTTTTTTATATAAAAATGTGTTATAATTAATAATATTGAGTTTTTACTTTATATTTTAAAAATAATATGATCAATAATATCAAATTATTTATTTATATAATAAATATCTATTAAAATTAATTGACTTAAAATGGATTTTTTTTATATTTTAAATATAAAATTATTATATACTTAATAAAATGAACCATTTAAATCAATATAATGCTGATTCTATAGAAGTTTTAGAAGGTTTAGATCCTGTAAGACGCAGACCTGGAATGTATACTGATCTTACTAGACCTAATCATTTAGCTCAAGAAGTAATAGATAATAGTGTAGATGAAGCATTAGCAGGTTATGCTAAAAATATTTTTGTTACTTTATATAAAGATCAATCATTAGAAGTTATTGATGATGGTAGAGGAATGCCTACTGATATACATTCCCAAGAAGGTATTCCTGCTATTGAACTTATTTTATGTCGATTACATGCTGGTGGAAAATTTTCTAATAAAAATTATAATTTTTCTGGAGGATTACATGGTGTAGGTATTTCTGTCGTCAATGCTTTATCAAAAAGATTAGAAGTTAGTATTTTCCATAAAGAAAAAATTTATACAATAATTTTTGAAAATGGATATAAAATACAAAATTTAAATTCTTATAAAAATATAAGTAGTCAAAAAAATGGAACAAAAATTAGATTTTGGCCAAATGAAAAATTTTTCGAACATCATACTTTTTTAGTTTCTAGTTTAATTAATTTATTAAAAGCAAAAGCAGTTTTATGTTCAAAATTAACAGTATATTTTACGAATAAGAATACTAAAGACAAGTATTATTGGAATTATAAAAATGGATTATCCGAATATTTAATTAATTCATTAGAAAATATTATTACTGTACCTAGTACACCATTTATAGGTAAATATTTTAATGATATTAAACATTTAAACTGGGCATTATTTTGGATTACAGGTAATAATCATAATATTATTACTGAAAGTTATGTTAATTTAATTCCTACTACTTATGGAGGTACACATGTAAATGGATTACGTTTAGGATTATTAGATGCAATACGTCATTTTTGTAATTTTCATAATTTATTACCTAGAAATATAAAATTATTAGGAGAAGATATTTGGAATCAATGTTCTTATGTTTTATCTATTAAAATTCAAGATCCTCAATTTACAGGACAAACAAAAGAACGTTTATCTTCTAGACAATGTACTGTATTTGTTGCAAACATAGTAAGAGATGCTTTTATTTTATGGTTAAATCAAAATTTTAAAATAGGTACAGTTTTAGTTGATATTTTTATTACAAATGCCCAAAAACGTATTAGAGAATCCAAAAAATTTATAAAAAAAAAAAATTATAATACAAATTCAATTTTACCTAGTAAATTATCTGATTGTATTATTCATGATAAAAAAAAAACAGAACTTTTTTTAGTAGAAGGTGATTCTGCGGGTGGATCAGCAAAACAAGCAAGAAATAAAAATTTTCAAGCTGTTATGCCATTAAAAGGAAAAATTTTAAATACGTGGGAAATAAATTCTGAAGAAATTTTATCTTCACAAGAAATATATGATATTTCTTTAGCAATAGGAATTTATCCTAATAATGAAGATTTAAAAAAATTAAGATACAATAAAATTTGTATTCTTGCTGATGCTGATTCAGATGGATTACATATTGCTACTTTATTATGTGCTTTATTTACAAAACATTTTTTACCATTAGTAAAAAAAGGACATATTTATGTTGCAATGCCTCCTTTATATCGTATAGATATAGGAAAAAAAACTTTTTATGCTTTAGATGAAAATGAAAAAATTAAAATTTTAAAACAAAATTATAATAAAAATAATAATCAACAAACAAATGTACAAAGATTTAAAGGATTAGGTGAAATGAATCCAACTCAATTAAGAGAAACAACTTTTAATCCAATTAGTCGCCGATTAATACAATTAATAATAAATAATACTGAAAAAGAAATAAAAAAAACATTTTCTATTATGGATATGTTATTAGCAAAAAAAAGAGCAGAAGATCGTCGTAAATGGTTACAAAAAAAAGGTGATATTACAACAATAATAAATATTTAGAAATATAATATTTATAAAACTATAAATAATGTTTTTTTAAAAAATTAATTATAAAAATAAAATAAATAAATAAAATTCAAGTATATGTTATTTAATTTCTATTAAAATAAGGAATAATAACCATGTCAGGTAATTATATATTTTATAATGACGTGGATCCAATTGAAACAAGTGATTGGATACAATCAATAGATTCTGTAATAAAAGAAGAAGGAATTGAAAGAGCTAAATTTTTATTAAAAAAAACTATAGTACATCTTTATAATAAAGGAATTATTTTTGATATAAATGATAACAATTATGTTAATTCTATTTCTAGAGAACAAGATGATATATATCCTGGAAATTTAATTTTAGAAGAAAAAATAAGATCTTTTATTAGATGGAATGCCATAATGATTGTTTTGAGAGCTTCAAAAAAAAACCTAGATTTAGGTGGTCATATTTCTTCTTATCAATCATCTTCATATATTTATGAAGTTTGTTTTAATCATTTTTTTAAAGCATCTAATAATACAAATAACGGAGATATTATTTATTTTCAAGGACATATATCACCTGGAATATATGCCAGATCATTTTTAGAAGGACGTATAAGTATTGATTATTTAAACAATTTTCGACAAGAAGTATTTGGTAAAGGCTTATCATCATATCCACATCCTAAGCTTATGCCTAATTTTTGGCAATTTCCTACTGTATCTATGGGATTAGGAGCAATATCTGCAATATATCAAGCTAAATTTATTAAATATTTAGAAAATAGAGAATTAAAAAAAAAAACAAATAATAAAATTTTTGCATTTTTAGGTGATGGCGAAATGGATGAACCAGAATCTAAAGGAGTTTTAAATATAGCTTCAAGAGAAAAACTTAATAATTTAATTTTTGTAATAAATTGTAATTTACAAAGATTAGATGGTCCTGTATATGGTAATGGTAAAATTATTAATGAGTTAGCTAATCTTTTTAAAGGATCTGGATGGGAAGTTATTAAAGTTATTTGGGGTGATACTTGGGAAAATTTATTATATAAAGATAAAACTGGTAAATTAATTAAATTAATTAATGATACTTTAGATGGGGATTTTCAAAATTTTAATTCTAAAAATGGAGCTTATATTAGAAAAAATTTTTTTGGGAAATTCCCAGAAACATTAAAACTTGTTGAAAATTTAACTGATAGAGAAATAGAATTATTAAATTATGGAGGTCATGACCCTAAAAAAATTTATACAGCTTTTAAAAGAGCTTATAAAATTAAAAATAAACCTATAGTAATATTATTTCATACAATAAAAGGTTTTGGTTTAGGTAAAATAGCTGAAAGTAAAAATATTGCACATCAAATTAAAAAAATTGATATAAATACAATTAAATATATACGTAATAATTTAAATATTCCTATAAATGATGAAGATTTATATAAATTACCTTATATTTCTTTTAAAAAAAATTCTTTAGAATATCAATATTTACATAAACAACGTAAAAAATTAGGAGGATATATTCCATTTCGCAGAATAAATTTTACAGAAAAATTAATATTACCTAAATTAAAAGATTTTAATTCTTTATTTAAAGAACAATATAAAATATCAACAACAATTGCTTTTGTACGTATATTAAATATTTTACTTAGAAATAAAAATATTAATACTAGAATAGTACCAATTATAGCTGATGAAGCTCGTACTTTTGGTATGGAAGGTTTATTTAGACAAATAGGGATATATAATTCAAATGGCTTAAAATATACTCCTCAAGATAAATCATTATTAACATATTATAAAGAAGATATTAAAGGACAAATTCTACAAGAGGGTATTAATGAATCTGGAGCTTTTGCATCATGGTTAGCTGCTGCTACTTCTTATTCAACAAATAATCTTCCCATGATTCCATTTTATATTTATTATTCTATTTTTGGTTTTCAAAGAATTGGAGATTTTTGTTGGGCTGCTGGAGATCAGCAAGCAAGAGGATTTTTAATTGGAGCTACTTCTGGACGTACTACTTTAAATGGTGAGGGATTACAACATGAAGATGGACATAGTCATATTTATTCTTTAACAATTCCTAATTGTATCTCATATGATCCTACATATGCATATGAATTAGCCGTTATTATACATGATGGTTTGAAAAGAATGTATGAAAAACAAGAAAATATATATTATTATATAACTACTATGAATGAATATTATAATATGCCAGTAATGAATATAAAACATAAATATGGTATTTGTAAGGGAATATATAAAATTCTTTCAGTTAAAAATAATAAAAAAAAAATAACTATACAATTATTAGGTTCGGGATCAATTTTAAGAAATATGATTAAAGCTGCTAATATATTATATGATGAATATGATATTAATTCAGATATTTTTAGTGTAACTTCTTTTACTGAAATTGCTAGAGAAGGACAAGACTGTGATCATTGGAATTTATTACATCCTTCTGAAAAACGTCGTATTCCTTACATTACCAGTATAATGAAAAATTATCCAACTGTAGCAGCTACAGATTATATGAAACTTTTTGCTGAGCAAATTCGTAAATATATACCAACAAATCACTATTTTGTATTAGGAACTGATGGCTATGGCAGATCTGATAGTCGAAAAAATTTACGTAATTTCTTTGAAATTAATGAATTATATGTAGTACTTACTGTATTAAATATATTTTTAGATTTAAATTTAATTAGTTTAAAAAAAATTTTACACTTTATTAAAAAATATAAAATTAATGTAAATAAAAACAATCCTAGAATTTCATAGAAAAAGAGATAATATGTATAAAAAAATAATACTTCCTGATACAGGAATAGAGGAGATGAAAATTACTGATATTTTAGTAAAGGAAGGAGACGAAATTTTAAAAGAACAACCTATTATTACAGTAGAAAGTGATAAAACATCTATGGAAATACCTTCTAATCAAAAAGGAATAATTAAAAAAATTTTAATATCAATAGGAAATAAAATACATAAAGGAGATGTAATATTAGAAATATTAAATAATGAAAAAAATAATTTAATTAAAAATTCTAAAAAAATATTAGAGAAAAATCAACTAGAATTAAAAGAATTACTAATTCCTGATATAGGAAATCAAGAAATGAAAGTTTCTAATATTTTAATAGAAGAAAATAGTACAATAAAAAAAAATCAATCGTTAATAATAATTAATAATAATAATAATAATTTTGAAATAGCTTCTTTATATGAAGGAATAATTAAAAAAATTAACGTAAAAATAAATGATATTATACACACTAATAGTGTGTTTATGTATATTTCTTCAAAAAAACAACAAAATTATAAAATAAATACATTTATTAAAAATAAAAATTTAAGAAAAAATAATATTTTAAATATTCAAAAATATATACATGCTTCACCTATTATACGTAAGATGGCAAGAAAATTAAATATAAATTTATTAAATATAAAAGGAAGTGGTTTAAAAAATAGAATTACCAAAGAAGATTTATTACAATATAATAAAAATAATTTACAAAAAAATTATTTTAAGAAATTTGTATCAATTTATGAAAAATTTGGTTCTTGTGAAAAAATTATTTTAAATAATATACAAAAAATTTCTAGTAAAAATTTATCTAATAATTGGAAAAATATTCCTCATGTCACTCAACATATTGAAACTGATATCACAGAATTAGAAAAATTTAGAATTAAAAAAAATAATGAGTATTATAAAAAACAAAAAAATATTAAATTAACTTTACTAAATTTTATAATTAAAGTATGCGCACATGCTTTACATAAATATCCTAATTTTAATGCTTCTTTATCTGATTCTAATGAAAATTTAATAATAAAAAAATATTTTAATATTGGAATAGCTATTAATACAAAACAAGGTTTGTTTGTTCCTGTAATATTTGATGTTTTAAATAAAAATATTAATAATTTATCTGAAATATTACGTAATTTAGTAAATAAGGCAAAAAATAATAAATTACATCCTCTTGATATGCAAGGAGGTTGTTTTACAATATCTAATTTAGGACAATTTAAAGGTAGTTTTTTTACACCTATAATTAATGCTCCAGAAGTAGCAATTTTAGGTGTATCTCAAGCAAATATTAAACCAATATGGGAAAATAATAAATTTATACCAAAACTTATGTTACCATTATCATTATCTTATGATCATAGAGTAATTAATGGAGTTGAAGCTATTAATTTTTTAAATTATATTTGTATTTTAATATCTGATATTAGAAATATATTAATATAGTTTTTTAAAATTAAAATTTAATATTATTAAAGATATCTAATAGGAGTTAATTTATGAAAAATATAATAAAAACACAAGTTGTTGTAATAGGAGGAGGTCCTGCAGGATATTCTGCAGCTTTTCGTTGTAGTGATTTAGGATTAAAAACAATAATAGTAGAAAATTATCAAAATCTAGGAGGAGTTTGTTTAAATGTGGGTTGTATTCCATCTAAAACATTATTACATATAGCAAAAATTATTAAAGAAAATAAAAATTTTTTTAATCAAGGAATATTTAATAATCAACCAGAAATTAATATAAGTAATATTATTAAGTTTAAACAAAATATTATTAATAAATTAACTAATGGTTTAAATTTTCTTGCTAAAAAACGTAATGTAGATGTTATAAATGGTCTTAGTTTTTTTGAAACAGAAAATTGTTTAAATGTTATTAATAAAGATAAGATACAAATTATTTTTGAAAATGCAATTATAGCTACTGGTTCACATCCTATAAAATTACCATTTATTCCTTATAAAGATAATAGAATCTGGGATTCTACAGATGCATTACTTTTAAAACAAATTCCTAAAAAAATGATGATTTTAGGAAGTGGTATTATTGGTTTAGAAATAGCAACAATATATCAATCTTTTGGTTCTAAAATAGATATAGTTGATATTGCAAATAATTTTTTATCAGAAGTTGATGATGATATTATTAATATTTATAAAAAAAATATTAAAAAAAAATTTAATTTTATACTAGGAACAAAAGTTTTATCAATAGATAATAATGAAGAATTACTCCAAGTACATATGACAAGTGATAATAATAAATCAATATATTCTAAAGAATATAATAATATTCTTATAGCTATAGGGAGAAAACCTAATTCTCATTATATTAATAAAAAATTTAATAAAATTTCAATTAATGATTTTGGTTTTATTAATGTAGATAGTCAAATGAGAACTAATATCCCTAATATATTTGCAATAGGAGATGTTATTGGAAATCCTATGCTTGCACATAAAGGTATACATGAAGGTCATTTAGCTGCAGAAGTTATTGCTGGAAAAAATCATTACTTTGTTCCTAAAATAATACCATCTATAGCATATACTAATCCAGAAATAGCTTGGGTAGGAATAACAGAAAAATATGCTATAAAAGATAATATAAAATATAAGACTTCTTCTTTTTCTTGGAATTCATTAGGAAGAGCAGTTTCCTCTAATGAAGAAGATGGATTAACTAAATTAATTATAGAGAAAGATTCTAATAGAATTATAGGTGGTAGTATTGTTGGTTATAATGCAGGAGAATTATTAGGAGAAATAAGTTTAGCTATTGAAATGGGTTGTGATATAGAAGACATAGCATTAACTATTCATGCACATCCAACTTTTTATGAGTCTATTGGAATAGCTGCAGAAATATATACAGGATCAGTAACAGATATTATTAATAATAAATAATTTTTTATAAAAAAAAATAAATTTATATTATTATTTTTTATATCAAAAAATATTTATTAAAATAAATATTTTTTAATTTTTAAATTAATTTTTTTTTTTAAAAAAGAAAAATTTTTTTTATTATTTGATAATAAATTTTATATAAAATATATAAATCATTTATTTTCACACATTCATTAACTTTATGAATAGTTGAATTAATTAAGCCTAATTCAACAATTTGTGCTTTTGTTTTTATTATAAAACGTCCATCAGAGGTACCTCCATCATTTATTAAAGTAGGATATACATTATTAATTGAATAAATACTTTTTTTTACTATTTCTACTAAATTTTTTTCTATTATATAGTTTTTATTAATACTTAAAAAAGGTAATCCAGATAATTGCCATGTCATTTTATAGTTAATAATATATTTTTTTATAATATTATTTAAAATTTTTAATATATTTTTATAATATATTTCATTATTAAAACGAAAATTTATATAAATAATAATATTTCCTGGTATTATATTATTATTTTCTATATCTGAACTAATTTTTGTTATTTGCATACTAGTTTCTGGAAACAAATCATTTTTTTTACTCCATTTTATTAATAATAATTTATTAAGTAATGGTATTATGATGTGAATTGGATTTTTAGCTAATTTATGATATGCAACATGTCCTTGAACACCTATTATTTTTAATTGAATATTTAATGAACCTCTTCTCCCATTTTTAATATTATCTCCCACAAATTTATTACTTGTAGGTTCTCCTAAAATACAAAAGTTTATTTTTTCTTTTTTTTTTAATAAATTATTAATAACTTTAATAGTCCCATTTGTTGCTTTTCCTTCTTCATCTGAAGTAATAAGAAAAGCGATACGACCATTATAATTATGATATTTTTTGATAAATTTTTTAGCCGCAAAAATCATTGCGGCTAAGGAGCCTTTCATATCACAAACACCTCTTCCATATAAAATATCATTATCTAAAATAGCTTTAAAAGGATTAAATATCCATTTTTTAATATCTCCAGGGGGGACTACATCTGTATGACCAGCAAAAACTAAAGTATTGGTCATAAATTTATTATTATGAACTGCCCAAAAATTATTTGTATCTTTAATATTCATTAATTGGATATTAAAATCTAATTTTTTTAAAATTTTTATTAAAATATTTTGACATCCTGAATCCATAGGACTAATAGAATGACATTCTACGAGTTTTTTCGTTAAATTAATTATTTGTTCTAACATATAATTTTTATTTTAAATTCTAATATTAAAATGGTTTATTTTGTAAAGCTATTAATAATACTTCTTCAATATTTTTTACTGTTAATATTTTTAAATCTGTAATGATATTTTTTGGTATATCTTCTAAATTTCTTTTATTTTGTTCAGGAATTAAAACAATATTAATACCACCTCTGTGCGCAGCTAATAATTTTTCTTTTAATCCACCAATAGCTAAAACTTGGCCTCTTAATGTAATTTCTCCGGTCATTGCTACATTTGCTTTTACAGGATTATTAGTTAAACTAGAAACTAAAGCTGTACACATAGATATACCAGCACTTGGTCCATCTTTTGGTGTAGCCCCTTCAGGGACATGAACATGAATATCTATATTTTTATAAAATTCAGTATTAATATTTAATTTTTTTGTTCTTGCTTTTACTACAGTTAAAGCAGTTTGTATTGATTCTTGCATAACTTCACCTAGAGAGCCTGTATATGTTAATTTACCTTTACCTGGTATACATACAGTTTCAATAGTTAATAATTCTCCTCCTACTTCTGTCCATGCTAATCCAGTAACTTGACCTATTAAATTTTCATTTTCTGCTTTACCATAATCAAATTTTTTTACACCTAAATATTTTTTTAAATTTAAATGATCTATTTTAATAGATTTAATATTTTTTTCTATTAAAATAGCTTTAACAGTTTTTCTACATAATGTAGATAATTCTCTTTCTAATCCTCTAACACCAGACTCTCTGGTATAATATCTAATTATATCTATAATTGCTCTATTATTGATAATTAATTCTTCTTTTTTTAAAGCATTACGGCTAAATTGTTTAGGTAATAAATATTTTTTTGCTATATTTAATTTTTCATCTTCTGTATAACCAGTAATTTTAATAACTTCCATTCTATCTAAAAGAGGTAATGGTATATGTACAGATGAATTTGAAGTTGCTACAAACATAACATTTGATAAATCATAATCGATTTCAAGGTAATGATCATTAAAAGCAATATTTTGTTCTGGATCTAAAACTTCTAATAAAGCTGCCGCAGGATCTCCTCTCATATCATATGAAATTTTATCTATTTCATCTAATAGTAATAATGGGTTTTGTACTTTTACTTTTGCCATTTTTTGAATAATTTTACCAGGCATAGATCCAATATATGTTCTACGATGTCCTCTTATTTCTCCTTCATCTCTTATACCACCTAATGCTATTTTAATAAATTTTCTTCCTGTAGCTCTTGCAATAGATTTACCTAATGAAGTTTTTCCTACACCAGGAGGTCCTACTAAACATAAAATAGGTCCTCTAATTTTATTAGATCTATTTTGTACAGCTAAATATTCTAAAATATGTTCTTTTACAGATTCTAAACCAAAATGATCTTGATCTAATATTTTTTTTGCTTTACATAAATTTTTTTTTAACCTGCTTTTTATATTCCATGGAATTTGTATCATCCATTCTATATATCCTCTAACAACAGTTGCTTCTGCTGACATAGGAGCCATCATTTTTAATTTTCTTAGTTCGGCAAAAGTTTTTTCTTTTGCTTCTTTTGGCATTTTTGCTAATTTTATTTTTTTTTTTAAAATTTCATTTTCATCAGGATGTTCATCTATTTCTCCTAATTCTTTTTGAATAGCTTTCATTTGTTCATTTAAATAATATTCCTTTTGACTTTTTTCCATTTGATTTTTAACTCTATTTCGAATTTTTTTTTCTACTTGTAATAAATCAATTTCTGATTCCATTAAAGCCATCAAATATTCTAATCTTTTATCTATATTAGACATTTCTAATATTAATTGTTTATTAGATAATTTTAATGGCATATGAGCAGCTATAGTATCTGCTAATTTAGCAGCATCATGAATATTATTTAATGAACTTAATACTTCTGGAGGAATTTTTTTATTTAATTTTGAATATCCTTCAAATTGATTAATAGCTGTTCTTATTAAAACTTCTTGTTCTTTTATTTTAAGTATGGGAGAAGATAAATATTCTATTTGTGCTGTAAAATAATTATCATTATCTATTAAATTAATTAATTTTGCTCTTTGTAATCCTTCTACTAAAATTTTAACTGTACCATCAGGTAATTTTAACATTTGTAAAACAGAAGTAATTGTTCCAACAGTAAATAAATCTTTAATACTAGGATTATCATTAGAAGCTTCTTTTTGTGCTACTAACATAACCTTCTTATCATTATTCATAGCAGCTTCTAAACAACGAATAGATTTATTTCTTCCAATAAATAAAGGTATTACCATATAAGGATATACAACTACATCACGTAATGGTAATACAGGTATTATAATATGTTCTGAATTCTGAGAATTCATAGATTACTCTCTTTTTTATTATAACATGTTAAAAAATATATTTTTATATATAAAAAAATAGTTAATATTATTAAAATAATTAATTTTATTTATATTTTATAATAGGTTCAGATAAATTATTAATAACTTTCTTATCAATTTGAATTTTATCAATATTTTTCTTTGAAGGTATGTCATACATTATATTTAATAATATTTTTTCTAAAATAGATCTTAATCCTCTAGCTCCAGTATTTAATAAAATTGCTTGTTTAGCAATTTCTTTAATAGCGTTATTATCAAATTCTAATTTAATATTTTCATATTCAAATAAAATTTGATATTGTTTTATAAGAGAATTTTTAGGTTTTAATAAAATTTGTGTTAATTTATTTTCATCTAATTTATTTAATGAAACTATAATAGGTAAACGTCCTATAAATTCTGGTATTAATCCAAATTTTATTAAATCTTCAGGAAGTACTTGATTTAAAAGTTGATCTCTATTTGTAATTTTATTAATATTTTTTTTTATTTTTGAATGAAACCCTATATTATTAGAAGTATTAATTCTATTAGAAATAATATCTTCTAGTCCATAAAAAGATCCAGCACAAATAAATAAAATATTTTTAGTATTTACTTGTATAAAATCTTGTTGTGGGTGTTTACGTCCTCCTTTTGGTGGTATAGAAGCAATTGTACCTTCAATTAACTTTAATAAAGATTGTTGAACTCCTTCACCTGAAACATCTCGAGTTATAGAAACATTTTCTGATTTTCTTGCAATTTTGTCAATTTCATCAATGTATATTATACCATATTGTGTTTTTTTTATATCATAACTAGCATTTTGTAATAACTTTTGTATAATATTTTCTACATCTTCTCCTACATATCCTGCTTCTGTTAAAGTAGTGGCATCTGTAATTACAAATGGTACATTAAGAAAACGTGCTAATGTTTCAGCTAATAATGTTTTTCCACTACCCGTAGGGCCTAATAAAAGAATATTACTTTTTTCAAGTATATTATTTTTGTTATTGTAATTATTTAATTTTTTATAATGATTATATACAGAAACTGCAAGTATTTTTTTAGCTTGTGATTGACTAATAATATAATCATTCAAATAATTAAAAATTTTATGTGGTGTTAGTAATTTAAAATTTTCATTATTAAAAAAATTATTATATTTATTTATATTTTTTTTTTCTAAAATATCATTATATAATTTAACACATTTATCACAAATGAAAATTGATCTACCTCCTGAAATTAATTGATTTACTTCATTTTGATTCTTTTTACAAAAAGAACAACAAAATATTGTATTTAAATTTTCCTTTTTATCTATCATTACAAACCTCATTTAAATAAATAAAACAATAAATTTTTTAAAAATATTTTTATAAATTTAAATATTAACATTTTTTTTTATTAAAAATAATACTATCTACTAATCCATATTCTATTGCTTCTTGAGCAGATAAAAATCTATCTCTATTTGTATCTTTTTCAATAATTTCGATAGATTTACCTGTATGTAATGACATAAGTTTATTTATAAAATTTTTAATTCTTAAAATTTCTTGAGTTTGAATTTCAATGTCAGTTACTTGTCCTTGATAACCTCCTATTGGTTGATGTATCATTACTCTAGCATGAGGTAGGCAAAATCTTTTTTTTTTTTTCCCAGAAGCTAATAAAAAAGCAGCCATGGAACATGCTTGTCCTATACAAAGTGTACTAACATCTGAATTTACAAATTGTATTGTATCATAAATAGACATTCCTGATGTAATCACACCTCCTGGACTATTAATATAAATAAAAATATCTTTATTTGAATCTTCTGAATCTAAAAATAAAATTTGAGCAACTATTAAATTTGCCATATTATCTTCAATAGGTCCTGTTAAAAAAATAATACGTTCTTTTAAAAGTCTGGAAAAAATATCATATGATCTTTCACCTCTAGAAGTATTTTCAATGACAATAGGAATTGTATTCATTTGATTTTTTTCAATATTTTTATTATTTTTTATATATAACATTATAATCCTTTAATAAAATTTTATAATTTTAGTTTTAAATTTTTTATATATTTTTAAATTTTTTCCACTCAGATAATGTATAAGTATTTAATGATAATGAATGAATATTTTTAAATTTATTTCCTATAATATGGTATATTAATCTATGACGAGTAATTAGTGATTTATTATTAAATAAATTGCTTACAATAATAATTTCAAGATGAGTTATCAAAAAATTATTTTTTTTATTATCATGATTCTGACTAGTATTATTAATTTTTAAATATATAGGTTTTAATTTAGATATTATCTTATTTTCTATTCTTTTTATAATCATTATTATATATATCCGAAATTTTATTTTTTATAAAAAAAGCATATTTTTTACATTACAAATAAAATATTATAAAATATTTTCAATGTTAGACATTACTAACTTTATAATATTAGAATTACCAGCTAACATATTTGAAGAATTTTTATAATTATAATGTCCAATAAAATTTGTTATTAATCCTCCTGCTTCTTTTATAATTAATTCGCCAGCAAGTAAATAATTAAAATTTTGTACATTATTATTAATATAACAATCAATTTTATTTGCTGCTAAATAAGCTAAATCTAAAGATGTAGAACCACTTATTCTTATTGAAATAAAATTTTTTTTAAATAATTCAAATAAATTAATATTTTGTTTTTTAAAAAAAAAATAATTAGTATTTAACGCAAATATTAAAATTTTTTTTTTATATATATCACAACGCAATTTATAACCATTTAATTGAGCGTTTTGTCCTCTTATTGCAGTAAATAAATCATTTTTTAATGGATCATATATTAAAGAAATTTCTGTTTTTCCTTGTATACAAATAGCTATTGAAATTGAAAAATGGGGTAATTTTTTTAAAAAATTAATAATTCCATCTATAGGATTAATAATCCATATAGTTTTTTTATATTTAAAAATAAAAAAATTTTCTTTATTTAAAATAACGATATTTTTAGAATATATATTATAAAATATTTTAGTAATTATATTAATTAAGTTTTTATTAATTTTTTTTATTAAAATATTACTATCATAATTATTATTATATATATTTGCATTCTGCATCTCATAATTTTTTATAATAATATTACCAATATTACGTATTATACGTATAGCGATATTAAGCATTGGAGAACGCATATATTATTTCTCATTTATATTCATTCTTATATTTTAAACTAAATAACTAAATAATATTTTTATTTTATAATAAAAAAATAATATTTAAAATATTTATTTAAAATATTGTTTTTTTTTAAAAAACATATATTATTTAAATAAATATTTTAAATATTATTTTTTTATTAATTATGTTAAAAATTACAAAATTAGCTCAAGAATATTTTTTAAAATTATTATCTAAAAAAAAGAAAAATATATGTATTAGAATTTCTGTTTTTATAAAAAATAATATATTTAAAGGTAATATTGCTTTTTGTGATATAAAAAAAATTAAAAATAATGATATTAAATTAAATTTTAACAAATTAAATATATTTATAGAATTTAATAGTTTAAAATTTCTAGAAAATATTAAAATAGATATTGTAAAAAAAGAATTATCTAAAAAATTAAAATTTATAGTTTTAAGTAAAAATAATATTACAATTAAACAAAATATACAAAATTTAAAAAAAGATATTAATAATTTTTTAAAAAATATAATTAATCCTAAATTATTACATCATGGTGGATTTATTATATTAAAAAATATAACAATTAATTATATTTTATTAGTAGAATTTCATGGTGGTTGTCAAGGATGTTCGATGAGTAATTATACTCTTCAAAATTGGATAAAAAAAGAAATATTATATAATTTTCCAGAAATTAAAGAAGTACATGATGTTACTTTACATAAAAAAAATGAATTATCTTATTATTAAATAAATAAATATATCATTTTTTATTTAAATATTTTATGATTTTTAAAAATATATATTAAGTAATTTAATAATTTAAAAAATATTTATATATTTAAATATTTAAATAAGGAATAAAAATATATGCCTGTAATAGTTCCTAAAAAATTACCTGCTATTAATTTTTTAAAAAAAGAAAAAATATTTTTATTAACAAAATCTGAAAAATATAAAAAATATTCAAATAAATTAAAAATACTTTTTTTAAATTTAATGTTTAAAAAAATTGAAACAGAAAATCAACTTATTAGATTATTATCAAGTTCTTCTTTATTAATTGATTTATCGTTATTATCTGTACGTGATAATAAATCATCCAATAATATATCTATTAATCATATTAATAAGTATTATCTAAATTTAGATCAAATATATAATAAATATTATGATGGTTTAATTATTTCAGGTGCTCCCTTAGGATTAATTAATTTTACAGATATAAGATTTTGGAAAGAATTTGTAAAAATTATACATTGGGCACAAGAACATGTAAATTCTATTTTATCTATATGTTGGTCTGTACAAGCAATACTCAATATATTATATAATATTCCAAAAAAGATTAATCAATCAAAATTATTAGGTATATTTAAACATAAAATATTATTAAAAAAAAATTTTTTAGTACAAGGATTTGATGATTATTTTTTTGTTCCTCATTCTAGATATTCTGATTTTTCTTTAAAATTTATAAAATATTATACTAACTTAAAAATTATTTCTTATTCAGAAGAAGCAGGTGTATATATTTTTACGAGTGATAAAAATAAATATATATTTATTACTGGACATCCGGAATATGATGCTTTAACAATAAATAAAGAATATTTAAATGATATAAAAAATAATTTAAACGTTCATATACCTTATAATTATTACCCTCAAAATAATAAACAATTAATACCTAAAATTACTTGGAGAAGTCATGGTAATTTATTATTTTTAAATTGGTTAAATTATTTATTTTATAAATAAAAAAATATTTAATTTTAAAAGGAGTTTTTATGTTAACTACTAAATATTTATTTTTTACATCTAAAAATAAAATATATGATAATAATATTAATAGTTATTTTTTAATGATTAAATCAGGAATGGTAAGAAAATTATCTTCTGGAATATATACTTGGTTACCTACTGGGTTAAGAGTAATTAATAATTTTAAAAAAATAATACGTTATTTTATGACAGATATAGATGCAATAGAATTATTATTACCTATTTTACATCCAAGTAACATATGGGAAAAAAGTGGCCGTATAAATGAATACGGGGAAGAATTATTAAAAGTTTTAGATCGTAAAAAAAGAAATTTTCTTTTAGCACCTACACATGAAGAAGTTATTACTTATTTAATAAATAATGAAATAAAATCATATAAATCTATACCTATTCATTTATATCAAATACAAACAAAATTTAGAGATGAAATAAGATCACGTTTAGGTGTTATACGTGCTAAGGAATTTTTAATGAAAGATAGTTATTCTTTTCATATAAATAATTTTTCTTTAAAAGAAACTTATAATATTGTATTAAAAACTTATAAAAAAATATTTGATTTTATGAATATAAAATATTTAATTGTAAAAGCTGATAATAATATTATTGGTGGTGATATTTCTCATGAATTTCACATTTTATCTAAAAATGGAGAAAATTCAATTGTTGTATCCAAAGATAAAAAATATATTTCTAATAAAGAATTAAAAGAATATTTTTTTTATAAAAAATATAATTTAAATAAAAGAAAATTTCTTACAAGAAAAATACTAATTTTAAAAAATTGTTTAAATTATAAAAAATTAGCTAAAATTTGTAATTTATCTATAAAAAATATTATTAAAACAATTATTGTTAAAACATTAGATAAAAAAAATCCTTTTATTGCTTTATTAATTAGAGCAGATTATGAATTAAATTTTCATAAAATTAAGAAAATTAATAATAAAATAACAAAAATTTTATCAAATATAGAAGTAGAAAAAATTTTTAAAATAAATATACATTCAATAGGACCTTTTAATCTAAAAATTCCTATTATAGGAGATTATTCTATAATTAACATGTATAATTTTATTATAGGAGCTAATATTAGATATAAATATTTTATTAATACAAATTGGAAGATAAATTTACCTATACCTAATAATATTCAAGATATTCGCTATATAGTTAATAATGATTTAACTCCAGTTAAAAAAAACTTAATAAAAATTAAACGTAGTATAGAAATAGCTCATATTTTTCAAATTGGTAAAAAATATTCAAAAATAATGAATGCTTATATATATAATAAAAATAAAGTTAAAAAATTTATATATATGGGATGTTATGGGATCGGGATATCAAGATTAATTGCAGCTATAATAGAACAAAATTATGATTCAAAAGGTATTATATGGCCAAATCCATTTTTAGCTCCTTTTTTAGTAGCTATTATTCCAATTAATATGTATAAATATTCTATGGTTGAAAAATATTCTTTTTTAATTTATAAAAAATTTAAATTGTTAGGAATAAATATTATTTTTGATAATCGTAATGAAACTCCTGGAGTTATGTTTGCTGATATAGATTTAATTGGAGTACCACATATTATTATTATTAATAATAATAATATTATTAATAATAATGTTGAATATAAAAATAGAAAAACAGGATTAAAAAATATTATTTCTATTGATGTAATTGTTGATTTTATTTTTAAGAAAATTCAAATAAATAAATTTTTTAACATATTTTATTCCAAAAAATAAAAAAATTATCTTTTTTATATAAAGTTGCTTTTCCTTCTTTAGTTATTAATTTATTTTCTAGATCAGCAATTAATATATTATTATAAAATAATAATGGAATTTGTTCTCTTTTCCATTTAGGAATAGATAATTTTTTCCATATATCATTTATATTTATTAATTTTTTAATATTATTAAAATAAAATTTTTCTGAAATATTAAATTTTATATATATAATTTCATTATATTTAGGTTTTCTAATATATATTGATTCTTTTTTATAATTAAAATTTATATATAATATTATTAATTTTCCTAATTTATTAGGTAATAAAAGAGGAATATTAAAATTATTCCAAGTTAAAATAAGATTTTTTAAATAAGGAAAATATTTTATACAAAATAAATAATTTTTATATTTTCGAATAATATATTTTCCTATTTTTACTTGAGGATTATTATTTTTTTTACAACAAATAATTTCATTCCATATGATAAGTAATATTTTTCTAGAAGGCATATAATAATATTTATTATATTCTATCCATTTTCTAATAATAAAATTTCTTTTTGAAATACTATAATTAAGTAAAGGTTTAATAAATAGACTATTATCTTTTTGTATTAATTTTATTAATATTGGATTTATTAAATCTGTTAATAATTCTTCTTGTTCTTTATAATTTTTTATAGCTTTAATAATTGAATTTTTAAAAAAAGGCCATCTATAAGTTAATTTAGGTAAAATAATATGACGTAAAAAATTACGATCATATTTTATATTTTTATTACTTGAATCTTCTACCCATTTTAATTTTTTTTTTATAGCATAATTAATTATTTTTTTTTTACTTATCTTAAGCAATGGACGAAATAATATTATTTTATTAAAAATTTTAATTTTTGATATTCCTGACAAACCTTTTGGACCACTACCCCTTTTTAAAAATAAAAAAAAATTTTCGCATTGATCATCTAAATGATGAGCAGTTACTAAAATTTCATTTTTTTGAATAATATTTTGAAAAATCTGATATCTTTTTTTTCGTGCACATTTTTCTATGTTACTTTTTGTTTTAATATTTATATTTTTATAAATAAATGATATGTTCCATTTTTTACATTGTAAAAAACAGTTTTTCATCCAATTATTTGATTCATAGTTTAAATTATGATTAATATAAATAGCTCTTAATAAAAGAGGATATTTTTTTCTTAATTTAAATAAATTATATAATAATACTGTAGAATCTATTCCACCACTATATGCTATTAGTATTTTTTTAAATTTTTTTAATATTAATTGTATTTTTTTTTCTATTAACATATTTAAATATTTTTATATTAAAATTTAAATAATAAAATTATTAATTAAATTCTAATTTAATATGATTATTATCTAATAAATCAATAAATTTATCAAAATTACTTGTATGTATAGAAATAAAGTAAGATTTAGTAAAATAAATTTTATTTTTAAAATTTGAATTTTTGTAAAAAAAATATATTTGTATATTTTTTTGATCTTTATTTTTTTTAAAAAATAAAAAACTTTTTAAAAATTTAAAAAAAAGTTTATTTTTTAAAATTTTTTTATTTATAAAAATAATATTTATACTATTTAAATATCTTTCTCTATAGGTCATAATATCCATTATATGATTAACATCACATATAAATAATTTTAATAAATTATTAAAATATAATATTCCATTTATTATTACAATATTGTTTATTGTAATAATATCTTTTCTATTATTTAAAATATCTATTGATAAATGTATTTCAATAATATTAGAACTATCATCTAAATTAAAAAATAAAAATTTTTGTTTTTTATAGTTATAAAAAGTACGTATATTACTAATAATACCTCCTATTGCTATTTTTATAGGTAATTTATGATTTTTTTTATATTTTATTAATATATTATGTATATTATCTTTTTTTGTATAAAATAAAATTTCTTTTAAATATATATTTATTGGATGACCTGTTAAATAACAACCTAAAATATTTTTTTCCTTTATAAAAATATCTTTTTTAGTCCACATTAAATTTATATCATTATGAATATATTTTTTATCTTGTAATAATATTTTATTGTCTTTATTAAAAAAATCTATTTGACCTGTTTTTTGTTCGTCTAAATATTTATTAATAATTTTTATAATTTTTTCTAAATTATTTATTAATAATCCTCTATTAAAATTAAAACAATCTAATGAGCCAGATAATATTAATACTTCTATAATTTTTTTATTTATTTTTTTAAAATTTATTTCAGTAAAAAAAGTAAATATGGATTTAAAAAAACCTATTTTTTTTCTAGTGTTAAGTATATTATCAGATTGTTGTTCACCAATACCTCTAATTGCTCCTAATCCATAGATAATATTGTTATATTTATCAACATGGAATTTATATAAACTATAATTAATATTAGGAGGTAAAACATTAATTTTCATGTTTTTACATTCATTAATTAAATGAATAATTTTATTTGTATTATCCATTTCTGATGTTAAAACAGCTGCCATAAATTCTGCAGGATAATATTTTTTTAACCATAAAGTTTGATAAGATATTAAAGCATATCCAGCTGAATGAGATTTATTAAACCCATAAGAAGCAAATTTTTCTAAATAATCAAAAATTTTCATAGATAAAGTACTATTAATTTTTAATTTTTTTGCACCTTTTAAAAAACGTTTTCTTTGTTTTCTCATTTCATTATGTTGTTTTTTACTTATTACTCTCCTTAAAATATCTGCTTCTCCTAAACTATATCCTGCTAATACTTGAGCTATTTTCATAACTTGTTCTTGATATAAAATAATTCCATATGTAGATTGTAATATTGATTTTAATTTTTTATGTTGCCAATTTTTATCAGGATATGAAATAGTTTCTCTACCATGTTTTCGATTAATAAAATTTTCAACCATACCTGATTGTAAAGGTCCTGGTCTAAATAAGGCTAATAATGCTACTAAATCTTCAAAATTATCTGGTTTTAATTGTTTAATTAATTTTTTAATACCTTGTGATTCTAATTGAAATATACCTGTAGTTTTTGCAGTTTTTAAAAAATTAAAAATTAATTTATCATTTAATTTTATATTATTAATATTAACTAATTTTTTATTATTTTTAATAGATTTTTTATTAATCATATTTACAGCATGATTTATAACAGTTAAAGTTCTCAAACCTAAAAAATCAAATTTAACTAAACCAATATCTTCAATATCATTTTTATCAAATTGAGTAACTATATTTTCTCCATTATCATCACAATATATTGTTGTATATTTAATAATATTATTAGGAGCTATAACAATTCCTCCTGCATGTTTACCAATATTTTTTATTGTTCCTTCTAATTTTAAAGAAGTAAGTACTAGTTCTTTAATATTAATATCTGATTTATATAAATCAGATAATTTTTTATTATTCATAAATGCTTTTTTTAAATTAATACCTAAATCAAAAGGAATTAATTTTGAAATACGATTAATAAAATCGTATGGATAACCTAAAACTCTACCTACATCTCTTATTACAGATTTTGCAGTCATAGTTCCAAATGTTATAATTTGGAATACTGATTCTTGTCCATATATTTTTTTTACATGATTAATTACTAAATCACGTTTTTCCATACAAAAATCAATATCAAAATCTGGCAATGATATTCTTTCTGTATTTAAGAATCTCTCAAAAATTAAATCAAATTTAATAGGATCTAGATTAGTAATATTTAAAACATAAGATACTAAAGAACCAGCACCAGAACCTCTGCCTGGACCTACAGGAATATTATTATTTTTTGCCCATTGAACAAATTCCATAACTATAAGAAAATAACTAGGAAAACCCATTTTATTAATAATATGTAATTCTTCATCTAATCTTTTTTTATATATTTTTTTTTGTATTTTAAATAAATTTAATTCTGGATATAAATTTTTTAATTTTTTTTCTAAACCTATATAAGACTTTTTAATAATATATTGTTCTGGTGTAATATTTTTTTTTATATAAAAATTAGGTAAAAAATGTTTATTAAGTAATAAAAAAATATTACACCTTTTAGCGATTTCTACACTATTAGAAAGTGCTTCAGGTATATCTTTAAATAAATAACACATTTCTTTTGTATTTTTTAAAAATTGTTCTTTACTATAATTAGATTTTTTATAACTTTTATTTAAATTATACCCTTTATTAATTGCTACTCTAATTTCATGTGTATAAAAATCATCTTTATTTAAAAAACGTACATTATTTGTAGCTACTACCGGAATAGAAAAATAATTAGACAAATTTAATATTGAACTTATATAAGTTTCTTCATAGATAGAATTAGTTCTAGTAATTTCTAAATAAAAACAATTATAAAAATATTTTTTAAAAAAATAAATTATTTTTTTGACTAAAAAAATATTTTTTTGTAAGATATATCTACCAATTTCACCTTGTAAACCGCCAGATAATATAATTAATCCTTTATTATATTTTTGTAATAAATTATAAGTTATAATAGGTCCTAAATTATTATCATATCCATTTTTATAAGCATAAAAAATTAATAATTTAATATTTTGTAAACCAGTATTATTCATAGCTAATATAGTTAAAATAGAATATTGATTATATTTAATATTATTTAAATTTTTTATTTTAAAATCTACGCCAATTATAGGTTTTAATCCTAATTTATAGGATATTTTATAAAATTTTACTAAACCAAATATATTACTAAGATCAGTAATAGCTATTGCTGGCATGTTCAATAATGAACTTTGTTTTACAAGTTGTGTAATTTTAGCAAGACCATCTTTAATAGAATAATCACTATGTACATGTAGATGAATAAATTTTGGATCAATCATATTTTTTATTTTAAAATTTTCATACACATAATTTTTGATTTACAAATAATTTTGTTATTAATAATTGCTATACTGTTAAAATAAAATAAAGAATTTTTTTGTTTTTTTAAAGTACTTTTTATTATTATTTGATCTCCAGGAAAAGCAGGTTTTTTAAAACGAGTTTGATCAATACCAACAAGATAATAAAGTATTTTTTTTTCTAATTTTTCATTATTTATACTTTTATATATTAAAATACCTGTAGTTTGTATCATAGATTCTAATAATAATACTCCAGGATAAATTGGATTTTTAGGAAAATGACCTTGAAAATAAGGTTCATTCATAGAAAGATTTTTTATAGCATTTAAAAACTTAAATTTTTTAAATGCTATGACTTTATCTACTAAAATAAATGGGTATCTATGTGGTAAAATAGATAAAATTTTATTTATATCTAACATATAATTTTAAAATCATTAATTAATCTAAAATTTATTTATTATATAAATAAAATATTATTCTGTTGTATTGCTAAATCAATAACATCATTTGTTATATCTTTAACATTTTTTATATAAGCTATAGTAGAAATATCTAAAACAAGATTATAATGTCCTTTTTCTGCAATAATATTAATTAATTTACTTATAAAAAATAACATTTTATTACGTGCTTGTTCTTGTCTCTGATTATTTTTTTTTGTAAAATATTCTATTTTTTGAAATAATATTTTTTTTTCAGATATAATTTCTTTTTGTATTTCCTCTCTAGCTTTTTTTGATAATTTTTTATTTTTTAATTTTTTTATTTTAGATAAAAATGATTTTTTCATTTTTTCTATTACTAAAAAATCTGCATGTAATTCTTTTTCTAATTTTTTAGATATTTTTTCTTTTTGAGGTATTGCATTAAAAATTTTTGCTATATTTATTACTACTATTTTTGAACAACAATAAGCGTTATTAAACGGTAAAATAAATATCATCATTAATAATGTTATTTTTAAAAAATATTTCATATTAAATATATTCCTCATGTTTATTTAAATATTAAATTAAATTACCATTCTTTTGAAAAACTAAATTGAAAAAATTGAATCTTATCTGTTTTATATGTTTTAAATGGATATGCAAAAGATATAATAATATTTCCAAATGGAGTATGAAATTGTAAAGATAAACCTACTGAAGATCTTATTTGTGAAAAGATATTAAAATTTGGAATTTTATATAATTTAAATAAATAATTATTTTTCCATGAAGTATCTATTAAATTACCAATATCTAAAAAAATAGAAGATCTTATTTGTTTAATATAATTATTATCTAAAAATGAAATAGGGAAAATTAATTCATTATTTATATTAAATAAAATATTACCTCCAACTGGATTATCCGATAAACAAATAGTTTTTCCATTCTCACAATGATATTTTTTTGAATTATAATAAATTCCTTTAGGACCAATACTATTATTTTTAAAACCTCTAACTGTATTAGAACCTCCTAAATAAAAATTTTTATAAAAAGGATATTTACCTCCTAAAAAACCATTACCATAACCAAAATGACTTTTAAATAAAAATATTGGAGAATCTTGTAAAAAATTCTTAAATATTTGTAAATTTAAAGGAATATATCTTAAATAATTAAAATTAATTTTATAATTACGATTTTTACTATACCAGGGAATAGAAAAATATGTATTTAAAGAACTAAAAATACCATTTGATGGAACATTGAAATCATTTAAATTATTATATAAAAAAGTATAATTAATTATAAATTCATCTAATAAATAACTATTATATGATTTACTATACATTTTATATCCTATATATCTAAGATAATTCCATAAAGATATTTGTGGTTCAATATTACTAATTTGATTTTGCATAAATCCAATACTATTAGTAATTATAAAATTATTATTAATTGGTAATTTTAAAATTCCAAAAACACCTTTATTTTTATTTATATAATTATAAAAAAAGCTATTATCTTCATCATTTATTGTATTTAAAAATATCTTTATACCCGCATTAATTTTTTTAAAAAAAACATGATTTTTCATTATAAAAAATTCTAAATAAGAATGGTAAAAATCTTTACTAAAATTTAGATCTATGTCATAACCAGTACCTATAAAATTATTTTGTTGTAAAACAGTATTAAATCCTAATAAACCACCTTTCATCATTCCTAATCCTGATTTTAAAGATCCTTCATTTTTTTCATCAACTTGATATATAATATCTAATGTATGATTTAAATCATTATTTTTATGTAAAAATATTTCTACTTTATTAAAGTATCCTAAAGAATATAATCTTTCTCTAGTTTTTTTTATTAATTCAATATTAAGTGGAGTACCTTCTATTTGTAGTAGTTCATTTCTTAAAATATAATCTTGAGTTAAATTATTTCCTAAAAAATTTATTTTTCTTACATAATATTGTTTATTAGTTTTTATATTAAAAATTATATTTATTTTATTATTTTTTTCATCTAAAATTGTTTTTATTATAATTTTAGGATATAAAAATCCATTTTTTCCTAAAACTTTTTTTATTTTATATTTCAATTCAATAATTTTATTATTTTGATAAATTGAACCAGGAATAATATTAATTATATTTTTTATATATTTAAAATATTTTTTTTGATCAATATTAATTATAATTTTATTATAAAAAAATTTTTTATTTTCTTCAATTTTAATTACTAAATAAATATTTTTTTTATCAAATGATAAAGTTCGTGTAATATTTTTAATTTTAAAATTTATATATCCTTTATTCAGATAAAAATTTTTTAAATTATTTAAAATTTTATTAATAAAATTAATTTCATATTTATTTTTTTTTGAAAAAATAAATAAAAAATTATTATTTATTTTTAAATAATTTAATAAAAAATTTGTTGTATAAACATTATTACCTATAATATTAATTTGTTTAATTTTTGTAAAATCATCTTCCTTAAAAATTATTAAAATATTTACTTTATTATTTATATCTTTTACAATTTTTATTTTAATAAAAGAAGAAAACATTGCATATTTTAAAAACACAAATTCTATGTTTTTTCTAAAAGAAAATAATGCATAATTATTTAATATTTCTCCCTTTTTAATTTTTAATTTATTTAATAAAAAATTAATATCATTATTATTAATTAATTTATTACCTTTAATTATTATATTATTAATAATTGGTTTTTCTACAACTTCTACAAAAAAATAATTTTTTTTTTGAAAAACATTAATAATACTAACCATATTAGTATTATATAATATATGGATGATATTAGATATTTCTTTTAAAGAAAGACATTTCTTTTTATTTATATATAAAAATCTATTAAGATCTTGTAATTTAATTTTATTAAGACCAAAAAATATTATATTTTTAATACAATAATTTTTTTTTTTTAAAATATTTGCATAACAAATAATATTTGTATGAAAAATTAATAAAAGAATAAATATATACTTGAAATATTTAATATTTTTTATAAAAAATCTTTTTTTAAAATTGTTTAAAGTCATTTATTAATGTAAACCCCATAATTATAATTAAAATAATGATACTAATAGTATATATTAGTTGTTTAATTTTATATGACAATTTTTTACCACTAATTTTTTCAAAAATTAAAAATAATAATTGTCCACCATCTAAAATTGGGATAGGAAATAAATTAATTATACTTAAATTAATATTTATTAAAGCTAAAAACATAAAATAATAAATAAAGTTATTACGAACTAATATACTTGCAATATGACCTATTGAAAGAGGACCATTCAATTTATAAATATTTTTTTTATTATTTAATAAATAAATAAATGATTTTAAAATTAATTTAATTGATTTTAAAGTTTCATTAATTGATTTTTTAAATGATTTTATAAAACTTAATCTATATATACTTTTTGAAGTATCCTTAATATTTATTATTTGTGGTAAAAAACCTAAAAAACCAATATTTTTTGATTTTCTAAAAGAACTTAAGATTCTAAAATTTATATTTTTTTGATTTCTTTTTATATGTATATTAATAGTTTTATTTGGATGATTATAGATAAATTTTTGAAAATTATACCAATTAATAAATTTTCTCCCTTCTACACTGATAATTTTATCGCCAATATGTAATTTTGCTTTTTCCGCAGGAGATCCAGGTATTATATATGTAATAGTAGGATTAATTTTTAATCCTTTAGGTAAAATACCTAACATTAATATTAAATTTTTTTCTTTTGAAAATTTTAAAAAATTGTTATTAATATTTAATTTTTTATTTTTAATAAAATTAGAATTTATTTTATTTATTTCTAAATTTATTTTATGATGTATATTAATATTTCTAATTAATGCTGTATTTAAAAAATTCCAATTATTTATATTAATACCATTAATTTTTTTAATTTCAAAATTAGGTTTTAATCCAATTAAATTAGCAATTGAGATATAATTAATTTCATTAATAATATTTTTTTTTATAGGTAAACCTATAAAGAAAATAACCCAATAAATTAATATTGCAAAAATAATATTTGCAATTGGTCCTCCTAAAATAACTAATATTTTTTTTAAAAAATTTATTTCATTAAAAAATAACAATTTAAATTTTTTTATATATTTAATATTATTATTTTGAATACTATCAGGAATTTTAACATAACCACCAAATGGTATTAATCTTAATATATAATTAGTTCCATATTTATCACGATATTGAAAAATTTTTTTACCAAAACCTAAAGAAAAACATTCTATATAAATATTAAATAATCTTGCTATATAAAAATGTCCATATTCATGAACTATAATTAAACTACTTATAGTTATAATAAATATTATTATATCATATAAAATACTAAACAAAATTTTAACTCCTAAAATTATTATTAATTAATATAAATAATGTTAAATTAAAATTTATCTGTAAAATAAATTATTTATTTTATTTAAAAAAATTTTTCAAAAAAAAATTAAATAAATTTTATTAAAATTTATTTAATCTCCACCAAAACGACGATTTCTTTTTGTAAAAGAATTTAATGCTTTTTGAAAATCTTTTTTATTAAAATCAGGCCATAATTTTTTAGTAAAATATAATTCTGAATATGCAATCTGCCAAATTAAAAAATTACTTATACGGTATTCACCACCTGTCCTTATTACTAAATCTACAGGAAAAACATCATTTAAGCAAATATGATTATTTACAATATTTTCATTAATATCTTTAGGATTTAATAATCCTTTATAAACTTTTAAAGCAATTTTTTTTATACTATTTACAATATCCCAACGACCACCATAATTAGCTGCTATATTTAATAATAATTTATTATTATTTTTTGTTAAATTTTCTGCTTTAATAATTGCTTTTTGTAAAGAAAAATTAAATTTATTTTTATTACCAATAATTTTTAAACGTATTTTTTTTTTTTTTAAATTTATTGTTTCAATATCTAAAGTTTTTTTAAATAAATCCATTAAAAATTTTATTTCATCACTAGACCTTTGCCAATTTTCACTACTAAAAGTATATAAAGTTAATACTTTTATATTATATTTTAATGATAAATCAATTATTTTCTTTACCGTTTTTACACCTTCTTTATGACCTAAATAATTTAATTTTTTATTTTTTTTTGCCCATCTTCGATTACCATCCATAATTATTGCAATATGATTAGGTTTGATAATAATATTATTTTTTTTTTTACTAATTTTATTTACGTTCATTTTTAAAAATTTTAATTTTATCTTTTAACTAAAAAATTAATAATATAAAAAAATTTTATATTTATTTAAAACTAATTATTTAATTAAATAATTCTTTTTCTTTTTTTTTTAAATAATCTTTTATATAATTAATATATAATATTGTTTGTTTTTGAATAAGATTATACAATTTTTTTTCTTGATCTTTACTTATTTGTTTTTTTTTTAAAAAATACTTAATTTTATTATTTGCTTTTCTACGTATATTTCGAATATTAATTTTATTTAATTCTGCTTCTATTTTTATATTTTTTAAAATTTTTATTTTCCTTAATTCTGTAATAGGAGGAATACTTACATAAATACTATAACCTATTATTTTTGTTGTTACATCTAAATTTGAACATACAATACTTTTTTCTATATTTTTTAATATTGTAGAATCAAATGGAGTTACTTTTAAAGTAGAATAATTTTCTACAATTATAGAAGATATATGATTAATTAATACTGATTTATTATTTATTTTTAAAAAAATATTATTTAATAAATAAGGAGATAATCTATTTGTCGATAAAATATTAATTTTATTAATAAATATATCTAAACATTTTTGCATACTTTTTTTATTACTATCTACAATACTATTATACATATAAATATCCTTAAATTATATTATTGTATTTAATTATTTTTAATTATTGTTCCTTCCATTTTACCTGTTAAAATTCTATAAAGTGATCCTGGTTTTTGAATATTAAAAATATGTATAGGTATATTATAATCACGTGCTAAAATAAAAGCTGTATTATCCATAATTTTAATTTTTTTTTTTATTACATAGTCATAATCTATTTTATTAAAAAATTTAGCATCAGAATAATTTACAGGATCTTTAGAATATACTCCATTAACTTTTGTTGCTTTTAATATAGCATTAGCTTCTAATTCAATTCCTCTCAAACATGCTGTAGTATCTGTAGTAAATAAGGGATTACCTATTCCTCCTGTTAAAATAATTATATTATTTTTAATTAAATCAATTGCTTGAAAAGCATTATATCCTTGACATATACCTTGAATTGGGAAAGATGACATTAAATAAACATTGATTAATTTATTTTTAATTGATTGATATAATAATAAACCATTAATTATAGTTGATAACATACCAATTTGGTCACCTAATACTCTTTTTAAATTATTATTATCCTTACAATATTTACCTCTAAATAAATTTCCTCCTCCTATAACTATAGCTAATTCAATACCTAAGGGTAAAATACTTTTTATTTCTTTTATAAGATAATTTAATAATTTATTATCTACACCAGATAAATTTTTACCTTGTAAAAATTCTCCACTGATTTTTAATATAATACGATTATAAATTATTTTTGATTTAATATTCATATAACACTTATTATATTTTTTCTATAAAATATATTTTATTAGAATATATAAATAAAACAATTAATTTTTAATAATATTTGTACCTAATTCTAACCATATAAATTTTAAAATTTGCATATTATTTTCATTTAAAAAATGTAGTACTGTTTTATTATTATCTAATAAAAATTTTTGATTATATAAAGTAATATTATTTATAAATTTTTGTAAACGTCCTTCTATTATTTTTTTTATAATTATTTTAGATTTATTATGTTGTAACGCAATATTTTTTTGTAATTGATATTCATGATTTATAATATTTTTCGGAATATCTTTTTTACTAATATAATCAGGTTTTAACATTGCTATATGCATCGCAATCTGTTTCATTAATAAATTATTATCTAGATTAGATTTAATCATTACACCAATACGATTATTATGATGTATATATTTTCCTATAAATTTTCCTTTAATATAACTTAAACGATTGATATATATATTTTCCTTTAATATTCCAATTAATTTTATCCTATCTTTATTAAAAATTTTTCTTATTATAGATATATTTGTTTGATTATTTGTAAATATATATTTTAAAATTTTATTTCCAAAATTTATAATTTGTATTGATTTTGCTACAAAATCGGTTTGACAATTTATTTCTAGTAATATTCCAAAATCTTTAATAAGATAATTTAAAATTACTCCTTCTTTTGTTTGATTGTTAGATTTTTTAATAGATTCTATTTTTTCATATTTTCTTATATAATCTATAGCTTGATTAATATTTCCTTTTGTTTCTATTAATGCTTTTTTACATTCAATAATACTAATATTTGTTATATTTCTTAATTTTTTAATTTTATTAATATTAATTTTCAATATTATCTCCTAATTAATTTTTTAAATTATTTTTATTATTAATATGTAAATTTTTATTAAAAATAGCTTTAGTCACATAGTGTAAATATAATTTTATGGCACGGATAGCATCATCATTAGCAGGTATAACAAAGTTAATTCCTTCAGGATTAGAATTAGTATCTACTACAGCAAAAATAGGAATATTTAATTTTTTAGCTTCCTTAATAGCAATTTTTTCATGATTTACATCAATAACAAATATTGCATCAGGTAATCCTCCCATATTTTTTATACCACCTAAACTTTTTTCTAAATTTAATAATTCTCTATTCCTTGTTAAAATTTCTTTTTTTATTAATTGTTTAAAAATTCCATTTTTTTTTTGTAATTCTAATTCTTTTAATTTTTTAATAGACTGTTTTACAGTTTTCCAATTAGTTAACATTCCTCCTAACCAACGATGATTTACAAAAAATTGATTACAATTAATTGCTGTTTTTTTTATAAGTTCAGATGCTGCTTTTTTAGTCCCAATAAATAAAATTTTTCCTTTACGAGAACTTATTTTTTTTAATTCTTTTAAAGCATTATTAAACATGATAATAGTTTTATCTAAATTAATAATATGTATGTTATTTTTATATTTAAAAATAAATTTTTTCATTTTTGGATTCCAATAACGAGTTTGATGACCAAAATGTGCACCTACTTTAAACATTTTATTAATAGAAATAGACATAGTTTATTTATCCTTATTTTATATATTATAGAAATAATATTATATAATAAATATATATACAAAAAATTATTTGAGTAATTATCTTAAATATTATTTAAATTTAATTTAATTATTTATAATATAACATTTATTATTATATAATTAATAAATTTATAAAAAGAAAATAATGAAAATCATAATTAAAAGTTCTGAAGAAATAAAAAAAATTTATAAATCTTGTCAATTAGCTGTAGATGTATTAGAAATGATTGAAAAATATGTATTACCTGGAGTTAGTACAGAAGAAATAAATAATATATGTCATAATTATATTACAAAAATTCAAAAAGCTAAACCGGCTACTTTAGGATATAATGGATTTCCAAAATCTGTATGTATTTCTAAAAATGATATTGTTTGTCATGGAATTTCAAATAAAAATGATATACTAAAAAATGGTGATATTGTTAATATTGATGTAACTATTTTATATAATAATTATTATGGTGATACATCAAAAATGTTTTTTGTTGGTAATAAAATTTCTAAAAAATCTAAGTTATTGTGTTTAACTACTCAAAAAAGTTTATATAAAGCAATTAATATTTTAAAACCAGGTATTAGACTATATAAAATCGGAGAAGTAATTCAAAATTATGTAGAATCAAAAAATTTTTCTGTTGTAAGAAATTACTGTGGACATGGTATAGGTAAAAATTTTCATGAAGATCCTCAAATTTTACATTATAAATCATATGATTATGGTATTTTATTAAGACCAGGTATGATATTTACGATTGAACCTATGATAAATATAGGACACCATGATGTATATTTAACAAAAGATAATTGGACTGTAAAAACTAAAGATAAAACTAATTCGGCTCAATACGAGCATACTGTACTTATTACTAATTTTGGAAGTAAAATTTTAACTTTAAGAAAAGAAGAAAAAATATATTTATAAATATATGAATTTGATATAGTTAAGTAATTAAAAATTTTTAATTACTTAACTATATCAAAATTTATTATTAATACTTAACTATCTAAAAAACTTTTTAAGATTTCTGATCGACTAGGATGTCTTAATTTTCTTAGTGCTTTTGCTTCTATCTGCCTAATTCTTTCTCTAGTTACATCGAATTGTTTACCTACTTCTTCTAAAGTATGATCAGAATTCATATCAATACCAAATCTCATTCTTAATACTTTAGCTTCTCTTGGAGTTAAGCTAGATAAAATATTATATGTTGCTGTTTTTAAACTTTCTGAAGTAGCTGAATCTAATGGTAATTCTAAAGTATTATCTTCTATAAAATCACTTAAATGTGACTCTTCATCATCACCTATAGGTGTTTCCATAGAAATTGGTTCTTTTGCTATTTTTAAAACTTTTCTAATTTTATCTTCAGGAATAAGCATATATTCAGATAATTCTTCTGGTGTAGGTTCTCTACCTAACTCTTGTAAAATTTTTCTAGAAACTCTATTAAGTTTATTTATAGTTTCAATCATATGAACAGGAATTCTTATTGTTCTAGCTTGATCAGCAATAGATCTTGTAATTGCTTGTCTAATCCACCATGTGGCATATGTAGAAAATTTATAACCTCTTCTATATTCAAATTTATCTACTGCTTTCATCAAACCTATATTTCCTTCTTGTATTAAATCAAGAAATTGTAATCCTCTATTTGTATATTTTTTTGCAATAGATATAACTAATCTTAAATTAGCTTCAATCATTTCTTTTTTGGCTTTTTGAGTTTTTAATTCACCGATAGAAATATTTTTATTAATATTTCTAATTTTTTTTATTGTTAATCCTGTTTCTTTTTCAATATTAATTAATTTTATAATACTTTTATTTATTTTATTGAAAAAATTTTCATCATTATGTAAATAATATTTATGTTTTAATTTAAGATGTTTTAATTTTTTTAAAAACATATTTTGATTAGTTTCATTATTATAAAATATATATATAAATTTTTTTTTTGATATATTATATTTTTTAGTACATATTTTTAATATATTATATTCTTCTATCCGTATACGAGACATGATAAAACGCATTTTAGATACTAAATAATTAAATTCTTTAGATACTAACCGAAATTGTTTAAAAATATCTGTAAGATTTTTTAAATTAATTAAAGATTGATGATGATTTCTACCTTTTTTTTTAATAAAAATTGATGTTATGTAATACTGTCTTTTTAATTCTAAAAATTTTTCTTTTGCTAAATTATCATCTATAATATTTCCATTATTTTCTGTTTGAATATGATTAGATAATTCTTGATGATTAGGAATAATAATTTTTTCTTTTACATTAGAATTAATAACACCATGTATTAACTCTGATAAACGAAGATTACCAGATTGGACTTTATCATATTTTTTTAATAAATATTTAATAGAATTAGGATATTCTGCTATTGAAGATTGTACTTGATTAATACCTTCTTCTATACGTTTAGCTATATTAATTTCTCCCTCTCTTGTTAGAAGTTCGACAGTACCCATTTCTCTCATATATATACGTACTGGATCTGTAGTTCTTCCCATTTCTGATTCTACATTAGATAATACTTGGACTTCATCTTCTGCTTCTGTTAAATTACTTGTATTATTATTTAATATTAAATCATCTTTATCAGGAGCTTCATCCATTACTTGAATACCCATATCATTTATTATTTGAATAATATTTTTTATTTGATCAGAACTTACAATATTATCAGGTAAATGATCATTAATTTCTGAATAAGTTAAATAACCCTTTTCTTTTCCACGATTTATAAGAAGTTTAAGTTGTGATGTTGAGTTATGATCCATAAACAGTTCCATACTTTTATTTATTAATACTAAATACATTTTAATTAAATAACATTTAAAACAAATTATTTATTAAATAAATAAAATTCTACATATATATTATTAATAATATTTTAAATATATTTTATCAAATTTTTCAAATTATTTTTTTTGAATTAATATTTTATTTAAAGACCATAATTCTTGTTTTTTTTTATAATTTAATCCTTCTTTTCTATCTAAAGATATTAGATATTCTATTCTATTTTCTAAAATATTTATTTTTAATTTTTTTATTAAATTAAGAAAAAATTTTTCTATTTTATTATCAGGAATCATATGGTTCCATGTTACTAAAATTTCAAGAATTTTTTTTAATTTTGTTCCTCTATATTGTTCTAATATTTTAACTGTTGTCATATTTTTATCTTTATAAAAATTAACAAATTTTATAAAAAAACATAAACCATCTATATTCGAACTTTTAAAAAATTTTAATTTTGGAACAAATTTCATTAATTTTGGATATTGTAGTAACAAACTTAATAATATACGAATAGTAGTTTTTTTAAAATTATTATTTATAATTGTTTTTTTTTTATATTTCATTGGATCATATATATTAATAAAATTAATAATACCTATTTTTTCTCCTAATTTTTGAATTAAATTTATTTTAAAAAAATAATCAGGAATTAATTTAATATATGATAGAGCCTTATAAATAAAATGAGTTTTTTCCTCACAAGAAGAAAATAAATTTTTTAAAAATAATTGTTTAAAAAAAAATTTTGAAAATGATAAAGAATTATTAATTCTTTTTTCGAAAAAAATTTTTCCTTCTTTTCTGATTAAACTATCTGGATCTTCTTTATTAGGCAAAATCATAAATTTTATTTCTTTATTATTAACTAAATAAGGTAAACTTATTTTTAAAGATTTCCATTGTGCTTCTATACCTGATTTATCTCCATCATAACAATAAATAATTTTATTTGTTATATTGAATAATTTTTTTATATGATTATGAGTAATAGAAGTTCCTAATACAGCTACTGCATATTTTATATTAAACTGAAATAAAGTAATTACATCAATATATCCTTCTACTATTAATATTTTTTTTATAATATTATTCTCTTTTTTTGTTTCATATAATCCATATAATTCATTACTTTTATGAAAAATATAATTTTCTGATGAATTTAAATATTTAGGATTTTGATTTCTTAATACTCTTCCTCCAAAACCAACTATAAAACCTTTAATATTTTTAATTGGAAATATAACTCTATTATAAAAAATATCATAAAAATTATTATTTTTTTTATTTATTTTTAGAATATCTAATTTTTCATGTAAAATTTTTATAGTTTTAGTATTATTTAAAATTTTATTTGTCCAATATAAAGGAGAAAAACCAATAGAAAAATACTTTATAATATATAAATTAAATCCTCTATTTAATAAATATTTATAAGCTTTCTTTCCTGAAATATTAAACAAAGAATTTTTATAAAAAATACTTAAATTAAAAATTATTTTATAATAAATATTATTTTTTTCAGATATTTTTTTTAACGAATTGGATTTATTATCTATAATAGGTATACCAAATGTATTTGATAATGATGTTATACTTTCAAGAAAAGATAAATTTTCATAATACATAACAAAATCAATAATATTACCATGTACACCACATCCAAAACAATGATATAATTGTTTTTCAGAATTAACTACAAAAGAAGGATTTTTTTCTAAATGAAAAGGACAAATTCCAAAAAAATTTTTTCCTTTTTTTTTTAATTTAATTTTATTTTTAATTAAATATAAAATATCTGTTTTATCTAATAAATTATTAATAAATATACGAGATACATATTTAATCATAAAAATAATTTTTCATAATTTATTATTTTTTATAATAAATAATAGTTTTTTAATATAAACGTATTCTTTTAGAATTTTCTCTAGATATTTTTTTAGCATGTCTCTTTATTGCAGAAGCTTTAGCTCTTTTTCTTTCTGTTGTTGGTTTTTCATAAAATTCCCTACGTCTTACTTCTGCTAAAATTCCTGCTTTTTCACATGAACGTTTAAAACGTCTCAACGCTAAGTCAAACGGTTCATTATCACGTACTTTTATAATAGGCATAATAATATAAATTTTTCCTGTTGTATATTTATTTAATTTTTAATAATAATTTTTATATTATAGTATATAATATAAAATATATAAATAAGTTTTTTTATATTACTTTATTTTAAAAAATAATTAATTTATTTAAGGGTAAATATGCTTTTCATGGGAATAGAAACATCATGTGATGATACTTCAGTAGCAGTTTATGATAATAATTTAGGAGTATTATGTAATAATATTTATACCCAAAAAATACATTCTAAATACGGAGGTGTAGTACCTGAATTAGCAGCTCGAAATCATTTAAAAAAAATTATTCCTTTAATTAAAAAATCTTTATTTAAAATAAAAAAAAATTTAAGTGATATTACTGCAATAGCTTATACTTCAGGTCCAGGACAAATAAATTCTTTAATAATAGGAGCAATGATTTCACATACATTAGCTTTTTCTTTAAATATTCCTATTATTCCAGTAAATCATATGGAAGGACATTTATTTTCAATTATGTTACAAAAAAATAAACCTATATATCCTTTTATAGGTTTATTAATTTCAGGAGGACATACTCAATTAGTTTATACATATAAATTTGGAGAATATAAAATATTAGGGACAAATATAGATGATGCTGTAGGTGAAACTTTAGATAAAATATCTAAATTATTAGGATTAAGTTATCCTGGTGGTAAAAACTTGTTTAAATTATCTAAATATGGTACTCCAAAAAAATTTGTATTTCCTAGACCTATGATATTAAAAAAAAATAATTTAAATTTTAGTTTTTCTGGATTAAAAACATTTGTAATAAATTTTATAAAAAAACAAAATTTAAAAAATTTTAAAGTTAGAGCAGATATTGCATGTGCATTAGAAGATGCAGTTATAGAAACTCTATATATTAAAAGTTTAAGAGCTTTAAAAAAATATAATATTAATCAATTAGTAATTGCAGGAGGAGTTAGTTCAAATATAAAATTAAGAATATTTTTACATAAAAAATTAAAAAAAAATAATATTAAATTATTTTATAGTAAGAAAAAATTATGTACTGATAATGCAGCTATGATTGCCTATATTGGATCGAAAAGTTTTTCTTCAAAAAATAAAAAATATATATTAAAAAATATTTATATAAATTCTAAATTATCTTTAGAAGATAAAATTTAAATTTTATAAAAAAAATATTTTTTAAAATAAATTTAAGTAGTTGAGATATTAAATAATGTTATTAAATCATTTTTCTTATATAGTATTAAGTATAATTCAAGGTTTAACTGAATTTTTACCTATATCTTCAAGTGCTCATATTATTATTTTTTCTAAAATGTTAAATATTATAAAGAATAATAATCTACAATTTTTTAAAGTAATTATTCAATTAGGATCTACATTAGCAGTAATAATATTTTTTTGGAAAAAAATTATAAAAATTATATTTAATACAATTAATTATAATTTTTTTTATCAAAAAAAAATAAATATATTACATATAATAATATCAACATTACCAGTAATATTTATTGGATTAATTTTGTATGATAAAATTAAAATAATAAATAATGTTCAATTTATTATTTATGGACTATTTTTTGGCGGAATATTATTATTTTTTTCAGAAATTCTTAAACCTAAAAAATATGTTATTAATAACATTAATTATATATCATATATGAATATTTTTTTTATTGGATGTTTTCAAAGTTTAGCATTATTACCAGGTATTTCAAGATTAGGATCAACATTATCAATTAGTATATTAATAGGTATTAAACGTATTGTTGCAACTGAATTATGTTTTATAATATCTATACCTGTTATTTTTGGAGCAAATTTATTAGAGATTTATAAAAATTATTCAATAATAAATTTTAATAATATAAAAATATTTTTTATAGGTTTTTTAATTTCATTTATTATCAGTTTAACTATTATTAAAAAATTTATTTATATAATAAATAATATTTCTTTAAAATGGTTTACTTTATACCGTTTATTAATGATAATATTATTACTAATTTTTAATTAATAATTTATTATATAAATAAAATTTTAATTTTTTAATTTTAAAAAGTATTTTATTAATTTTAATCTTTCATATTGAATTTTTTGTGATATATCACTACCTTCTAAATTATTAATTTCTATTATATTTTTAATATTTAATTTAGAAATATATTTATACATTTTAATAAAATATTTTCCTTGTTTATATTCTATATTTTCTAGTGTTAATCTTCCTCTTGCATCAGATTCACTAATTAATGCTATTTGTTTTACTCTTTCTGGTTTTCTCCAAGCATCAATCATATTATATATATTTAATATATCTTTTGGTTTTTGATTATATATATCATGAATAATATCATGTACTTTAGCAGCTAATACAGATAAATTTTTTATATTATTAGGAATTTTTAATTTTTTACATAAATTTTTAATTAAAGGTATACCTGCTTTACCATGACCTGGATGTCTTGGCCATAATTTACGTGGTGTTAATCCTTTTCCAAAATCATGACATAATGCTGCAAATCTTGTTGATACATTTTTTGTAAGTTTAGATATTATTTTTAACGTAAGCATAGTATGTATTCCTGTATCTTTTTCTGGATGCCATTTTAAAGGAGCAGGTATACCATATAATCTATTTATTTCTGGAAAAATAACAGATAAAGCATTACATTTTTTTAAAATTTGAAAAAAAACATGAGGATGTGCTGATTGAAGAGCATTATATGTTTCTTTCCAAATTCTTTCTGGTTTTAAATATAACAATTCTCCCGAATGACTCATAATTTTCATTAATTTTAATGTATTATCATGAATACGAAAATTTAAATATTTTAATTTAGCTGCAAATCTTGCTACTCGTAAAACTCTTAAAGGATCATCTTTAAACGATGATGAAACGTGTTTTAATAAACGATTTTTAATATCATTTAATCCATTATATGGATCATAAAAATTTCCTAATTCATCTTGAGCAATAGCATTAATAGTAAGATCTCTACGTAATAAATCTTCTTTAAGAGAAATTTTCGGAGATGCACAATATTTAAATCCTTTATATCCATGTCCAAATTTATATTCTGTTCTAGCTAAAGCATATTCTTCATGAGTTTTAGGATGTAAAAAAACAGGAAAATCTTTACCAACTAATTTAAAACCTAATTTTAACATTGAATTAATATTTGATCCAACAACAACCCAGTCTTTATCTGTTACTGTTATATTTAAAAGATAATCACGTATAGCTCCACCAACTAAATAAGTTTTCAATTTTATTACTCCATAAAATTAATAATATGTTTATATTATTTAAATAATAAATTTTAATAATATTATATATTAATATTAAAAAAAAAATTTTATAAAATTATTAAAATACTTAATTTATTTATTTTTTTTATAAATAAATAATATTAAAATATTAATATATAATATTATTAAATTATAATATAAATATTATTTTATGAATATACTTGATATAGAATTTGGTAATTATGAAGTACGTATGAAAAATGCTATTTTTTCTTTGCAAAAAGGATATGGAATTTTAATTTTAGATGATAAAAATAGAGAAAACGAAAGTGATATAGTATTTTCTGCAGAAAAAATTTCTATATCTGATATAGCTTTTTTAATTAGATATGGTAGTGGTATTATATGTTTATGTATTACAGAAAATTTACGTAAAAAATTAAAATTACCTATGATGGTAAAAAAAAATACTAGTATTTATAAAACTGGATTTACCATTACAATTGAAGCATCTCAAGGTATATCTACTGGAGTATCAGCAAAAGATAGATTTACAACAATTAAAACAGCTATTGCTAATAATGTTGTTCCTAATGATTTAAATAAACCAGGACATGTTTTTCCTTTAAGAGCTGTTAATGGAGGAATCTTTAAAAGATCAGGACATACTGAAGCTACAATAGATTTATTAAAAATTGCAAAAATGAAACCCACAGGAGTGTTATGTGAATTAACTAATGAAGATGGATCTATGGCAAAAATATTTGACACAATATCTTTTGCAAAAAAGAATAAAATGGTTGTGATTACTATTAATGATTTAAAAAAATATATTATTAAAAATAATATTAATATTTAATTTTATATAAATTTAAAAATTTTATCGGCGAGAGAGGATTTGAACCTCCGACCCACTGGTCCCAAACCAGTTGCGCTACCAAACTGCGCTACTCGCCGAATAAAATTATGGGTGGTTAATGGGAATTGAACCCATGACAACTAGAATCACAATCCAGTGCTCTACCAACTGAGCTATAACCACCATTAAAATTTATTATTTTAAAATTATAATAACTTTTTATCTACACCCGACAGGAATTGAACCTGAGACCTCTGTTTTCGGAAAACAGTACTCTATCCTACTGAGCTACGGGTGTATGTAATTAACATATTACAAATTCATTCCTGTAATGTCTAGTTTTTTTTATAAAAAAATTCTTAATATTTTTTATATTTATAAAAAAATAATACATATTAAATAATTTAATTCAATATAATTTTTGATAAAAAATATAAATATAATAATGTTAAGATCTTTTCATCATATCAAAAAAATCATTATTAGTCTTTGTCATTGATAATTTATTTATTAAAAATTCCATTGCATCTATTTCATTCATAGGCTGTATTATTTTTCTTAAAATCCACATTCTTTGAAGTTCTTCTTGTGAACTTAATAGTTCTTCTTTTCTTGTCCCAGATCTATTATAATCTATAGCAGGAAATACTCTCTTTTCAGCTATTTTACGTGATAAATGTAATTCCATATTACCTGTACCTTTAAATTCTTCATAAATAACATCATCCATTTTTGATCCCGTATCAATTAAAGCTGTTGCTATAATAGTCAAACTTCCTCCCTCCTCAACATTTCTTGCCGCTCCGAAAAAACGTTTAGGACGATGTAATGCATTAGCATCAACTCCTCCTGTTAAAACTTTTCCAGATGCAGGTGCGACAGTATTATATGCTCTAGCTAAACGTGTCATAGAATCTAATAAAATTATAACATCTTTTTTATGTTCTACTAATCTTTTAGTTTTTTCAATAACCATTTCAGATACTTGTACATGTCTAGATGGAGGTTCATCAAAAGTAGATGCTATTACTTCTCCTTTTACTAATCTTTGCATTTCAGTAACTTCTTCTGGACGTTCATCAATAAGTAGTACTATTAATACGCAATCAGGATGATTATATGCTATACTTTGTGCTATATTTTGTAATAACATTGTTTTTCCTGCTTTTGGTGGAGCAACTATTAATCCTCTTTGCCCTCTTCCTATTGGTGAAGCTAAATCCAAAACACGAGCTGTTAGATCCTCTGTAGAACCATTTCCTCTTTCCATACTTAATCTAGAATTTGCATGTAATGGAGTTAAATTTTCAAAAAGAATTTTATTTCTTGCATTTTCTGGCTTATCAAAATTAACTTGATTAACTTTTAATAATGCAAAATATCTTTCTCCTTCTTTTGGAGGACGTATTTTTCCAGAAATAGTATCTCCTGTACGTAAATTAAAACGCCTAATTTGACTTGGCGATACATATATATCGTCTGGTCCTGCTAAATAAGAACTATCAGAAGAACGTAAAAATCCAAATCCATCTTGTAATATCTCTAATACTCCATCACCAAAAATATCTTCTCCACTTTTGGAATGTTGTTTTAATATAGTAAAAATAATATCTTGCTTACGCATTCTAGCTAAATTTTCTAGATAAATATTTTCACCTAAATCTATAAGTTCTGATATTGGTTTATTTTTTAATTCGGTAAGATTCATAATGGTGAGGTCTTAAACTTTGAATAATTCTTGAATATTTGTATAAAATTTTAAAAAATACAATAATATTTACATTTAAAATAATAAAAATATTTAAATATTTTATTATTTAAAAATATAATATTAATAATCATATTTTTCCTTTTGTAAAAAAAATACGTAATATTAAAATATAAAAATAAATTATTTTAAATTTTTATTTAAAAAATTTTCTAATTGTATTTTATTTATAGAACCAATTATTTTATCAATAATATTCCCATTTTTAAATAATAAAATTGTTGGTATACTACGAATATTATATTTTTCTGCAATAATTTTATATTTTTCAATATTCAATTTAGCAAAAATTATATTTTTATATTTATAACATACTTCTTCTAATACTTGAGAAAATATCTTACATGGGTTGCACCATTCAGCCCAAAAATCAACTAAAACTAAATTACTTTTTTTTATTTCAGATTGAAAATTTTTATCATTTAAATTTATTAGAACATTAGTTTTATGTTGCATGAATTTAACATTCCTATATGAATATTATTATCTAATTATTTTTTATAAAAAATTTATAAATATCTTGATTTTAAAATAAACTATTTTGAATACATTAATTTTCAAAAATAATTAAATAAAATCTTGGTTTTATTATATATGAATAATAATTATATTACAAGATAATATCTAATGTTTTATAAATATAAAAAATCCATATAAATATAATATTATTATTATTAATATGTTAATATTAATTGTTTATTAATTAAAAAAAAATTTATTATTTTATAATATAATATTTATTATTAACATAAGATTAGGAGAAATAATGAAAAAAAACAATGATTTTTTATCTTCTTTAAATATTTTATCTATTGCTGGAGTATCTCCGTATAAATTAAAAATTAATGAAAAATATATGAATAAAAAACAATTATTACATTTTAAAAAAATTTTAGAATCATGGAAAAATAAAATAAATAGTAAAATTAATAATACATCATCTTATATAAAAGATGAAACATCTAATTTTCCCGATCCAATAGATAGAGCTTCACAAGAAGAAGAATTTAATTTAGAATTACGTAATAGAGATAGAGAAAGAAAATTAATAAAAAAAATAGAAATAACATTAAATAAAATTAATACAAAAAATTTTGGTTATTGTGACTGTTGTGAAATTAAAATTGGATTAAAAAGATTAGAAGCACATCCAACAGCAAATTTATGTATTGATTGTAAAACTTTAGCAGAAATAAGAGCAAAACAAATAGCTGAATAAAACAAAACATAATTAATAACATATTATTAATTATTTTAATAAATAATATTTATTTATATTTAAAATTTTTTAGTTTTTTTATTTACGTATCCCTACACCTTTTTTAATTAAAATAAAAGTAAATAAATATAAAATTAGAATAAAAAAAAATAAAATATTTATAGTTAAAAATAATGAAACTGTTTTTATACCTAAAAAACTGTAACGAAATCCAGAAATAATATAATAAATAGGATTTATTTTTATTATTTTTTTCCAGAATGTAGGTAAAATTGATGTTGAATAAAAAACCCCACCTAAATATGTTAAAGGAGTTAATATAAATGTAGGTATAAAGTTAATATCATCAAAATTTTTAGCAAAAATCGCATTTAATAATCCAGCTAAAGAAAATAAAATAGATGTTAATATTATAATAATTATAAAAAAAAACCAAGAATATATATGTAAAGAAATAAAAAACATAGAAATTAAAGTTAAAATAATACAAATAATAAAACTTCTTATTATACCACCACTAATATAGCCTAATATAATTAAATTAGTTGGTACTGGTGCTATTAATAATTCTTCTATATAATGTTGAAATTTTGCTCCGAAAAAAGATGAAGCTACATTAGAATATGAATTATTAATAATACTCATCATAATTAATCCAGGTATAATAAATTGTATATAACTAAATCCTAATATTTTATTAATATGTAGATTAAGTAGTTTCCCAAATATAATAAAATATAAAGATATATTCATAATAGGAGGAAGTATAGTTTGTATCCAAATACGCATAAATCGATTTATTTCTTTTTTACAAATTGTAAATAATATAATTATATATGGATGTAATTTCATTTAATAATCCTTTTTATAAAAAATTTAATTTTTAGTAAAATCCATAAATAATTTTTCTAATCTATTATATTTATTTTTTATGCTAATAATTTTAATATTTTGTTTTATTAGTTGCTCGAAAATATTATTTAAATTTTGTTTTTTCATTACTTTAATTTCTAATTGAGAATTATTAATAATTTTATATTTATAGCCACTTATTTTAGGAATAATATTTTTTATTTTTATATAATCTAAAATAAAAACTTCAAATTTTAATTTACTAAATAATTTATTTATGGCATAATTAGCGATTAATATTCCATTATTTATAATTCCAATATGTCTACATAAAAATTCAGCTTCTTCCAGATAATGAGTTGTTAAAATAATTGTAATGTTTTTTTTAATATTTATTTTTTTAAAAAAAGACCATATATAATGACGTAATTTTAGATCAATACCAGCAGTAGGTTCATCTAAAATTAATAATTTAGGACTATGAATTAATGCTCTAATTATCATTAGACAACGTTTCATTCCTCCTGATAAATTTTTTGCTTTTTGATTTCTTTCTTTCCATAATTTTAATATTTTTAAGTATTTTTTAATTTTTGTGATAACTTCTAGTTTTTTTATACCATAATATCCAGCTTGATTAACTAGTATTTGTAATACTGTTTCAAATGGATTAAAATTAAATTCTTGAGGAACTAGTCCTATTTTTTTTTTAGTTTTAAATGTATTTTTTTTAATATTTAATCCAAAAATTTTTATTTTTCCTGAAGATTTATTTATTAAAGAAGTAATTATACCAATAATTGTTGTTTTTCCAGCTCCATTAGGACCTAATAAAGCATAAAAATCTCCTTTTTTAATTTTTAAATTAAAATTTTTTAAAACTTGAAAGTTATTAGGATAAATTTTAGATAAATTTGTAATTTCTAATGCATAAGACATAATAATGTTTTTTATTTTTAAAAATTAAAATTATTAAATATTTTTAATTTTATAATATTGAATATTTCATTATATGATTTTAAAAAAAAAAAACAAAATTTTTTTTTTTAAAATGATGTATTTTATTTTAAAATAAAATACATCATAAACAATTATTTATTTAATAATAATTGTGTTACTTTATCCCAATTTATAATATTCCAAAAAGCTTTAATATATAAATTTTTTTGATTTTGATATTTTAAATAATATGAATGTTCCCATAAATCTAATGCTATTATAGGACATACAATTGTTTTATTATTCATTAATGGATTATCTTGATTTACTGTCGTAATTATTTTTAATAAATTATCTTTTTTAACAACCCAAATCCATCCAGATCCAAAAAAATTTAAAGCAATATTTTCAAAAATTTTTTTAAAATTTTCTAAACTATTAAATTCTTTTTTTAAAATATTTAAAATAATATTGTTAGGTTGAGTATTTTTTTTTAAAATTTTCCAAAAAAAACTATGATTAGCATGTCCTCCTGCATTATTACGTAAAATAATTTTTTGTGATTTAGAAATAGATAATTTATTTAAACTAGATATTAATGTATTAATTTTCATATCTTTTATATTATTTTTTTCAAGTATGGAATTTGTATTATTAATATAATTTTGGTGATGTTTTTGATGATGTATTTCCATTGTTTTTGTATCAAAAAATGGTTCTAAATCAGAATATTTATATAATAAATCTGGTAATTTATAAGTCATACAAATCCTTTAAAAAAATGATATTAAATATTAATTATATTTTTTATATTTTTGAATTATTTTTTTAGTATTAGGCATAATACCATGCCATAAATAAAAAGAATATGCTGCTTGTTCAATTAACATTCCAATACCATCTGATATTTTTTTAGCTCCATGAATAGTACACCATTCTAAAAAAGGAGTAATAGTAAAATTATAATAAAGATCATAACAAAAAACATCAGGTTTAATAATTGATAAAGGAATATTAAATATATTTTCTCCCATAAGACTACTAGACGTTGCATTAATAATCAAATTATACTTGATCTGATCATATTTTTTAAATAAATCTTCTAATTTAAGACAATTAAGATTTTTTATATTATTAAAATATTTAATAAGATTTTTACCACGTTCATAAGTACGATTAATAATTGTAATATTACACCCAAATTTAATTAATGGCATTATAATTCCTTGTGCAGCTCCTCCAGCACCTATTAATAGGATATTACTTGTAGAATTTATAAATTTTAAATTTTTTAAATCTTTTAATAAACCAATACCATCAGTGTTATCACCTAAAATCTTTTTAGAATTTATAATTTTTATTGTATTAACTACACCAGCTTGTTGTGCTCTTTTTGTTAAAATATTACATAATTTATATGCTTCATGTTTAAAAGGAATTGTAATATTTGCACCTACACCTCCATTTTTAATAAAATCAAGAATTTTTTTATTAAAATTATTTTTTTTAACATAAATTTTTGTGTAATTTTGTAATATTCCTGTTTGTTTTGCAAATAATTTATGTATGATTGGAGATTTACTATGTTTTATAGGATTTCCAAATACTGCAAATATTTTCATATTTATCCTTTTCGAATAACTAAATTAGTAAAACTGTCCCTAATTTCTGATGGTTTTAAATATCCTCCTGTTTTTCCATTTAAAATTAAAATATTTTCTTTAATATCATAAAAGTGATACAATACTTCTTGATAAGTTAAACATGGTTTCATTCCCGAAATATTTGCACTAGTAGAAACAATAGGTTTACCAAAATAATCACATAATTTACTTGATAAATAATGATTAGTTACACGAACAGCTATAGAATTAAAATTTCCAGTTAACCAATAAGGAGTATTTATTGAAATAGGCATAAGCCATGTTATCATGCCAGGCCAAGTAGATAAAATTTTTTTTTTTTGATTTTTAAGAATTTTTTTTTCATTTATATATTTTAATAATTGATTATATTTAGAAGCAATTAAAATTAACCCTTTTTTTACACTACGTTTTTTTATTTTTAGTAATTTATTTATTGCTTTTTTATTATCTGGATCACATCCTAGTCCAAATACAGATTCAGTAGGATAAGCAATAATTTTACCCATTTTTAGTGCATCAATAAAAATTTTTATATCCATAAATTTTTTATAAATAATTTGATATAATAATAAATGAATTATATATTAATAATATGAATGTTTGAAAGATTAAAAAAATTTTATTTTATTACAAAATTGTTTTAAAAAAAAAGATATCTATTATGTCTATAATAAAATTATTATATTTTCCTAATAAAAAATTAAGAAATATAGCTAAATCTATTAAAAATATTAATAATAATATTAAATTATTAGGAAATAATATGCTTGAAATAATGTATTCTTATAATGGTATTGGTTTAGCAGCAACGCAAATAGGAATAAATAAAAGAATTATTGTTATTGATATAACTGAAAAAAAAAATAATCCTCTTATTCTTATTAATCCTAAAATAATAAAATTTGATAAATTAAAAATTAATAGTAATGAAGGTTGTCTTTCTATACCTATTAAACAAAAATATTTTGTTTTAAGATCTAAAAAAATAATAATTAAAGCTCAAAATTTAATGAATGAATTTATAGAATTAGAAGCAAATAATTTATTATCTTTTTGTATACAACATGAAATTGATCATTTAAATGGAATTTTATTTATTGATTATTTATCGAATTTAAAATATCAAAGAATTTGTGATAAAATAAATAAACTTAATCATAAAATAATATTTTTAAAAAAACAGAATTATATAAAATGAAAAAAAAAATAAAAATTATTTTTATGGGTACTTCAAAATTTGCAGCTTATCATTTAAAAGGTTTAATAAATAATCTTTACAATAAAGTTTCTTGTGTTATAACAAAACCAGATACTTATGCTAATAGAGGTTATAAATTAACTTTTAACTCTGTAAAAAAAATAGCGATAAAATATAAAATAAATATATTACAACCAGAATCTCTAAATTCTTTAAAATTAATTAAAGATATTATTAAATACCAATGTGATATTATTGTAGTTGTAGATTATGGTTTATTAATACCTAATAAAATATTAAATATACCTAAATTATTTTGTATAAATATACATGCTTCATTATTACCTAGATGGAGAGGATCAGCTCCTATACAAAGAGCTTTATTAGCAAATGATTTAAAAACAGGTATTAGTATTATTAAAATGAATAATTTTTTAGATGAAGGTGATATTATTTATCAAATAGAATATAATATTCTATTATATGATACATACGGATCATTATATAAAAAATTAGCTATATTAGGATTAGAAGGTTTACTATTCATAATAAAAAAAATTTCAAAAGGGGAACAAATAAAATTTAAATCTCAAAATATTAAAATGATAAAACCTACATATGCAAAAAAAATATCTAAAATAGAATGTAAATTAAATTGGAATTTACCAGCTAAAAAATTAGAATGTATGGTTCGTGCTTTTAATCCTCGTCCAGGAACTTTCTTTATAATAAAGAATAAAAGATTTAAAGTTTGGCAAGCAGAAGTCATTAATAATTTTAATAATGACTATATAACTAAAACACCGGGTACTATTTTATTAATTAATAAATATGGTATACAAATAAATACTATAAGTGGAATTTTAAATATTCAAATTATTCAACCTAGTGGTAAAAAACAAATGAATATTCAAAATTTTTTAAATTTTAATCAATATAAAATCTTCTTTAAAAAAAATAATATAATTATTTAATTTTTTTATTTTTTAAAACTATTTTTCTTCCTATTAATTCTATATATGCCATAGGTGCTTTGTCCCCATTACGAAAGCCACATTTTATTATACGTGTATATCCACCTAATCTATTTTGAAATTTAGGAGCAATAATATTAAAAAGTTTTATAATATTATTTTTATTATTTAATTTAGATCTTATTAATCTTTTATTAGAAATAGTATTTTTTTTAGCAATAGTAATTATTGGTTCAATTATTTTTCTAAGTTCTTTAGCTCTCATTAAAGTAGTTTTAATAATTTCGTTATTAATTAATGAATTAATCATATTATATAACATTGCACTACGATGAGTACTATTTTTATTAAAATAACGACCTGTTTTACGATGACGCATGTTTTTTACCTAATTTAAAATGAATTATTTATTATTTTTTTTATTATTATTTATAATTGGAGGCCAATTATCTAATCTCATTCCTAATGATAATCCTCTTGATGCTAATATATCTTTTATTTCTGTTAATGATTTTTTCCCTAAATTTGGAGTTTTTAATAATTCTACTTCAGTACGTTGTACTAAATCACCTATTAAATGAATTAATTCAGTTTTTAAACAATTTGCAGAACGAACAGTTAATTCTAAATCGTCTACTGAATGTAATAAAATAGGGTCAAATTCTGGTTTTTCTTCTTTAATCTCTTCTTCCTGTTTAATATCTTTTAAATTTACAAATGATGCTAATTGTTCTGATAAAATAGTAGCTGCTTTTCTAATAGCCTGTTCTGGATCAATTGTTCCATTTGTTTCCATTTCTATTATTAATTTATCTAAATCCGTTCTTTGTGCTACCCTTGCTGCTTCTACATTATATATAATTCTTTTTATAGGACTATAAGATGCATCTAATAATAATCTACCTATTTTATGATCATCTTTTAATTTATTATTACTTATTTTTGTATGAGCAGCTACATATCCTCTTCCTAATTCTATTTTAATTTTCATATTAATTGATGTATTTATATTTGTAATATGGCAAATAATATGTTCTTTATTTATAATTTCTACATCATTACCATGGTCAATATCAGAAGCTTTTACAATTCCAATACCAGTTTTTTTTAAAGATAAAATTACCTCTTTTTTATTATTTTCTATTTTTATAGCTAATTTTTTTAAATTTAATAATATTTCAATAATATCTTCTTTAATACCTTCTTTAATACTATATTCATGCAATATTCCTTCTATTTCTACTTCTGTTACTGCATAACCAGGTATTGATGATAATAAAATACGTCTTAAAGCATTTCCTAAAGTATGACCAAAACCACGTTCTAATGGTTCTAAAGTTATCTTTATAGTATGAGCAGTAGTATGCTCTATATTTACTAATCGAGGTTTTAAAAATTCTGTAACAGAATTTTGATCCATTTATATACTCTCTTCTAAAAAATTATTTTGAATATAACTCAATAATTAAATGTTCATTAATATCTGCAGGTAAATCAGAACGTTCAGGAAGTTTTTTAAAAATACCTTCCATTTTTTTACTATCTACTTCTAACCAATTTGATTTTTCTCTTTGTGAATATAAATCAATTGAAGCATTAATTCTTAATTGTTTTTTAGACTTTTCACATACAGAAATTTTGTCATTTAAAGAAACTTGATAAGAAGCTATATTGACAATTAAATTATTAATTTTAATTGATTTGTGAGAAATTAATTGTCTAGCTTCTGCTCTTGTAACTCCAAAACCCATTCTATAAACGACATTATCTAATCTTTTTTCTAATAAACATAATAAATTAAAACCAGTATTACCTTTTATACGTGAAGCTTTTTTATAATAATTATGAAATTGACGCTCTAATATACCATATAACCTACGTATTTTTTGTTTTTCTCTTAACTGAATCCCATAATCTGATAATCTAGATTTTTTTATACCATGTTGTCCTGGTGCTTGTTCTAATTTACATTTTGTATCAATAGCACGTACATTAGATTTTAAAAATAAATCAGTTCCCTCTCTTCGGGATAACTTTAATTTTGGTCCTAAATATTTTGCCATTTATTTAATCCTGAAATATTTAAATTAATAAAAAAAATTATTTATACTCTTCTTTTTTTAGGAGGTCTACAACCATTATGAGGAATAGGAGTAATATCTGTAATATTAGTTATTTTAAAACCAGCATTATTTAATGCTCTAATAGTAGATTCTCTACCAGGACCTGGTCCTTTTACCATAACTTCTAAATTTTTAATACCATAATTTTTAACAATTTCAGCACATTTTTCTGCAGCTATTTGTGCTGCAAATGGAGTAGATTTTCTTGATCCTCTAAAACCAGAACCTCCTGCTGTTGCACATCCTAAAGAATTACCTTGTCTATCAGTAATAGTAACAATTGTATTGTTAAAAGAAGCATGTATATGAGCAATACCATCTATAATTTGCTTTTTAGGATTTTTTTTAGAATGTAAAGATTTTTTTTTCATTATTTATACCATCTATTTATAATTAAAATATTATTTTTTAAAATGTTTATATAATTTTTTTCTAGTATGTGCATTAGTTTTTGTCCGTTGTCCTCTAACAGGTAATCCTTTTTTATGGCGTAACCCTCGGTAACAACCAAGGTCAATTAATCTTTTTATATTTAAATTAATATCTCTTCTTAAATCTCCTTCTACTTTAAATTTTGATATAATATTTCTTAATAAATCTATTTTTTTTTCTGTAAGTTTATTTATTTTCATATCTTGAGAAATATTAGTTATCTTACATATACGAATTGCATGAGATTTACCTATTCCATAAATATATTTTAATGCTATTATTATACGTTTATTATCAGGAATGTTAACTCCAGCTATACGAACCATTTTACATCCTTTCTTTAATTTTATAATATGTTTTTGTGATAAATAAAATAATTATCCTTGACGTTGTTTATGTTTTGGATCTGTTTTACAAAATACATATATTATTCTATTTCTACGAATAATTTTACAATTACGACATAATTTTTTTATTGAAGTACGAACTTTCATTATATTATATCTCCAAAAAATATTTGATAAATATCATCCTTTAAAGTTAATCTTTTTAAGTATAGACTCATATTGAGTAGACATAATTAATGTTTGAATTTGTGTAATAAAATCCATAATTACTACTATTACTATAAGTAATGATGTACCACTTAAATAAAATGGAACATTAATTATATTACGCAAAAATTCTGGTATAAGACAAATAAAAGTAATATATAAACTACCAGTAAATGTTAATCTCATAATTATTTTTTTTATGTATTTAGCAGTTTGTTCTCCAGGTCTAATACCTGAAATATATGCACCAGATTTTTTTAAATTATCTGCAGTTTCTTGCGGATTAAAAACTAAAATAGTATAAAAAAAACAAAAAAATATAATTGCTAAAATATATAATCCAATATATATTGGTTGTCTAGGTTGTAAAGACATAGCAATATTTTTAACCCAATTCCAATTAGTAATATTACTAAACCATGAAAATATAGTAGAAATAAATAAAATAATACTGGAAGAAAATATTGCAGGAATAACTCCAGACATGTTTACCTTTAAAGGTAAATGAGTATTTTGTTGTGTATTATATATTTGTTTTCCATAATATCTTCTAGCATATTGAACATTAATTTTTCTTTGACCTTTTTCAATAAATATAATAAATAAAGTTATTAAAAATATAAAAAATAATAAAATAAAAAAAATAAAAAAATTTAAATCTCCTTGCTTTATTTTTTCAATAATTTGACCTATATTAGAAGGTAAAGTAGTAATTATACCGATTACTATAATAATAGAAACTCCATTACCAATACCTCTTTTTGTTATTTGTCTTCCTAACCACATTAAAAATGTAGTACCTGTAATTAAACTTAAATTAGAAATTATAAAAAAACTAATACCAGGATTTATTACTAAATTATTCATACCTGGTAAATTAGGTAATCCAGTAGTTATTCCTATAGATTGAATACAAGCTAAAATTAATGTACTATACTTAGTATATTTATTAATTTTTTTTTTACCTTCTTCTCCTTCTTTTTTTAAAGAAATAAAAAAAGGATGAACTACTGTTAAAAGTTGCATAATAATAGATGAAGATATATAAGGCATAACACCTAATGCAAAAATTGAAGCTCTACTTAGTGCACCTCCAGAAAACATATTAAACATATCAATAATAGTACCATGCTGTTTGATAATTAAAGAATGTAAAATACTAATATTAATACCTGGAATAGGTATAAATGAACCTATACGAAAAATAACTATAGAAGTTATTAAAAATATAAATCTTTCTTTTAATTCAGTAAAACCTTTTTTAGTACTTTGAAAATTTAATTGTTTAAGTGATTTAATCATGTATTATTTATTCCTCAATTATACCACCTAATTTTTTTATAATTACTTTAACACTTTCTGTACAGTTTAATTTAATAATTTTTTTTGAAGAAGTAAGACTTCCCTTATTAATAATTTTAACATATTTAATTTTTTTACTAATTATTTTAGAAGATTTTAGAACATCTAAATTAATATAATTACTATTTGTTTTTTCTAAATCTATTAATCTAATTTCTTTAAAAAATTTTTTTTTTTTTGATTTAAATCCAAATTTGGGTAATCTTCTATGTAAAGGACTTTGTCCTCCTTCAAATGATTTATTAATATTATAACCAGATCGAGATTTTTGTCCTTTATGACCTCTACCACTTGTTTTTCCTTTTCCAGATCCAATTCCTCTACCTAATCTTTTTTTATTTTTTTTAATTTTAGAAAACAAATTATTTAAATTCATATTAATATATCACCTTTATCATATAAGATATTTTTTTAATCATTCCTAAAATACTAGGTGTATTTTTTTTAATAACAGTATGTCCAATATGCTTTAATCCTAAACTAATTAAAATAGCTTTATGTTTAGGTAATCTACCTATAGAACTTTTAATTTGTATAATTTTAATATTTTTTAACACTATTCATGTTCCTTTTTATTTCTTCTATAGTTTTATTTCTTTTAGCTGCAATCATTTTTAATGAATTGATACTTGATAATCCTTTTATAGTCGCTTTAACTATATTAATAGGATTGGTAGAACCATAAGCTTTAGCTAAAACATTATATATACCTACAACTTCTAATACAGCTCGCATAGCTCCACCTGCAATAATACCTGTTCCTTCATAAGCTGGTTGTATAAATACAAAAGATCCAGTATGGTATCCTTTAATAGGATACTGAATTGTATTATTATTAATAATGATATTTATCATATTTTTTTTAGCTTTTTCCATAGCTTTTTGTATTGCATTAGGAACTTCTTTAGCTTTACCATATCCAAAACCAATTCTTCCTTTACCATTACCAACTACAGTTAAAGCTGTAAAAGAAAAAATACGTCCTCCTTTAACAGTTTTAGATACCCTATTAACAGAAATTAATTTTTCTTTTAATTCATGATTTTGATATTTATTATTATAAAGATTCATAATTTTCTTTTGAAATAATGTTAAAAGTTTAAACCTGTTTGACGTGCAGCATTTGCTAATGCTTGAATACGTCCATGATATTTGAAACCTGAACGATCAAATGATATATTTAAAATACCTTTTTTAATAGACCTATTTGCTATTTTATTTCCGATAAAAATTGCAGCTTGTATATTTCCAGTATATTTTAATTTTTTTTTTATCTTTTTTTCTAAAGTAGAAGCTGTTATTAAAACTTTATTATTTACGGAGATTATTTGTGCATATATATGACGAGAAGTACGATGTATTGATAAACGTATTAATTTAAATTTTTGTAAATTTTTTCGAAATTTAGTTGCTCTACGTATACGAGCAATTTTTTTAATATTCATAATTCCTTTTTAAAAACCTTTTATTTTATTTTTTTTTGGTTTCTTTAATTTTAATTATTTCGTTACTATAACGAATACCTTTACCTTTATATGGTTCAGGAGGACGATAAGATCTTATATTGGCAGCTACTTGACCTAAGAGCTGTTTATTAGGACTTGTTAAAAGTATTTCATTTTGATTTAAACATTTTCCCATAATATTTTTAGGTAAAACAAAATTTATTGGATGAGAAAATCCTAATATTAAATTAAGTATATTGTTTTTTATTGAAAATTTATATCCGACACCAAATAATATTAATTTTTTTGTAAAACCTATTGTTACTCCAATAATCATAGATCTCATAAGAGAACTAGCAGTACCAACTTGGATCCAATCTTCTCTACATTTTTTTTTTGGTTCAAATAATAATTTATCTTTTTTAAAAATTATTTTAACTTTTTTATTAAAAGTATTTTCTAATATTCCATTATTACCTTTAATATTTATTTTTTGTTTATTAATAGTGATTTTAATATTATTTGGAATAACAATAAATTTTTTAGCTATTCTAGACATGATTTATATACCTTTATTTTAGGATACATAACATATAATTTCACCACCTATACCATAATAACGTGCTGTATAATCTGTTATTATTCCTTTAGATGTAGAAATAATAGCAATACCTAAACCAGCCATAACTTTAGGTAAAAACTTTTTTTTTTTATAAATTCTTAATCCAGGACGACTAACACAATAAATTTTTTCGATAACTCCCTTACCTTTAAAATATTTTAGAGTAATTTCTAATAAAATTTTTTTTTCTTTAATAAGATTAAAATTATTAATATATCCTTCATTTTTTAAAATATTAGCAATAGATTTTTTTACTTTTGAATATTGCATTAAAATTTTAGATTTATGTGATGATTGTCCATTACGGATACGTGTTAACATATCTGCAATTGGATTTTGTATACTCATATTAAAATTTTCCTATATAGATTTATAATAAATTACCAACTAGATTTTTTTAATCCTGGAATATCTCCTTTCATTGCAGCTTCTCTTAACTTAATTCTACTTAATCCAAATTTTCTTAAAAATGCATGTGGTCTACCAGTTAATTTACATCTATTTCTTTGTCTTGATAAACTAGAATCTCTTGGTAAAGATTGTAATTTAAAAATAGCATCCCACCTTAATTTATCAGAAGTATTTATATCGGAAATAATTTTTTTTAATTTTTTTCTTTTTAAAAAAAATTTCTTTCCTAATTTTATTCTTTTTAATTCACGTGCTTTAATAGATTCTTTTGCCATTTTAAAACCTTTTTTATGATTTAAATGGAAATTTAAATTCTTTAAATAAAGTATAACTTTCTTTATTTGATATTTTATTAGTAGTTATTGTAATATCTAATCCACGAATATGATCTATTTTATCAAAATCAATTTCAGGAAAAATTATTTGTTCTTTTATTCCTATACTATAATTACCATTTTTATCAAAAGATTTTTTAGATAAACCTCTAAAATCTCTAATTCTTGGTATTACTATCCATAACAAACGTTCAAAAAAATTCCACATTTTTTGTTTTCTTAAAGTAACTTTACATCCAATTGGATATCCTTTCCTTATTTTAAAAGCAGCTATTGATTTATGTGATTTAGTTATTATTGGTTTTTGGCCACTAATAATAGTTAAGTCATTTATAGCATTATCTAAATATTTTTTATCAGAAATTACCTTACCTACTCCCATATTTAAAGTAATTTTTTTTATACAAGGAACTTGCATTACAGAAGTATATTTAAATTTTAACATTAATTTTTTTATTATTTTATTTTTATAAAAATTATATAATTTTGACATTTATTACTATCTCTATTAACTTATTTTATATTTTTACCGTTAGATTTAAAAAACCTTTTTTTACTTCCTTTATCATTATATCGTATTCCAATGCGATCAGATTTACCTGTTTTTTTATTAAAAATAGCAATATTAGAAATATGAATATTTGCTTCTTGTTCTATAATTCCACCTGTATGTGATAAAGCAGGATTAGGTTTACTATGTTTTTTAACAATATTTATTCCTTTAATTATTACGAATTTTTTTTTTATAAAAGATTTAATTTTTCCTGTTTTACCTTTATCTTTTCCTGTTAAAATTATTACTTCATCATTACGATGTAATTTATTTATCATATATTTATATCTCTTTATCAAATAACTTCTGGAGCTAATGAAATAATTTTCATAAATTTTTCATTCCTTAGTTCTCTAGTAATAGGACCAAAAATTCTTGTACCAATTAATTGTTCATTAGTATCATTTAATAAAACACATGCATTATGGTCAAATCTTATTATAGAACCATCAGAACGTCTTATACCTTTTTTTGTTCTAACTATTACAGCTTTTAATACATCACCTTTTTTTACTTTTCCTCGCGGAATAGCATCTTTTACAGTTATTTTAATAATATCTCCAATGTTAGCATAGCGACGTCGTGATCCACCTAAAACTTTAATACACATAACACTTTTTGCACCAGAATTATCAGCTATATTTAATTTTGTATGTTCTTGTATCATATATAATATCTCTATTTAAAATAAATATTAAAATTAAAAATTTAAATTTTAAAAAATAATAATTAAAATTTATTAAATATATAATTTTATAATTAAATTACTATTTTTTTTATAATATTAACTAGAGTCCAAGATTTAGTTTTTGATAATGGACGACATTCTTTAATTTCAACAATATCTCCTATTTTACATATATTGTCTTTATCATGCACATGTAATTTAGTAGTACGATTGATATATTTACCATAAATAGGATGTTTTATTAACCTATTAATACTAACAATAATTGATTTTTGCATTTTATTACTTATTACTTTACCTTTCAATAGCTTTGTTTTTTTTTGCATGATTTTATGATCTTTTTTTTCTTTGTGATATAATTGTTTTTATTCGTGCAATATTTTTTCTTGATTTTTTAAGTAAATGAGTTTGTTTTAAATTTCCTGATTTTAATTGTATTTTTAAATTTAATTGTTCTCTCATTAAACTTAATAATTCATTTTTTAAATCTGTATTATTTTTCTTTATAATTTCATTTATTTTCATATAATATGTATTTTATTTTTTCAAAAAAATAGTTTTGATAGGTAATTTAGCAGTACCTAACTTAAATGCTTTACGAGCTGTTAATTCGGAAACTCCATCAATTTCATATAAAATTCTTCCAGGTTGTACTAAAGCCACCCAGTATTCTACATTACCTTTACCTTTTCCCATTCTAACTTCTAAAGGTTTTTCTGTTATAGGTTTATCTGGGAAAATTCTAATCCATATTTTTCCTTGTCTTTTAATAAAATGACTAATAGCTCTTCTTGCTGATTCTATTTGTTTAGAAGTAATTCTACCTCTATTTATTGCTTTAATCCCATAAGTACCAAAATTAATATTCATTCCAATAATAACACCACGATTCCTTCCTTTATGCATTTTTTTAAATTTTGTACGTTTTGGTTGTAACATTATATAAAAACCTCTTTTTTTTTTATTTACGTCCCTTATTACGTTGTAATCTATAAGGATGATGTGTAATAGGTTTAGTAAAAATTAATTTTTTTTTAAAATTATGTTTTAATATTTCTCCTTTAAAAATCCATACTTTTACTCCTATTATTCCATATGTAGTATTTGCTTCTGATAAACTAAAATCAATATCTGCTCTTAAAGTATGTAATGGTACTCTACCTTCTCTATACCATTCTGTACGAGCAATTTCAGTGCCACCTAAACGACCACTTACTTCTACTTTTACTCCTTTAGCACCTAATCTCATAGCATTTTGTACTGCTCTTTTCATTGCTCTTCTAAACATTATTCGTTTTTCTAATTGTACTGATATTATATCAGCTACTAATTTTGCTTCCAATTCTGGTTTTCTAACTTCAGTTATATTTACTTGAGCTGGTACTCCAGTAATTTTAGATATTATTTTTCTGAGTTTTTCAACATCTTCTCCTTTTTTACCTATAACTATACCAGGACGTGATGTATGAATATTAACTCGAATACTTTTTGATGGTCTTTCGATTGTTATTTTAGAAACAGAAGCTTTTTTTAATTTTTTATTTAAAAAATTTCTTACCTGAAAATCACTGTGTAAATAATTTGCATAATTTTTTGTATTTGCAAACCAAATAGAATTCCATATTTTTGTAATTCCTAATCTTAAACCATTTGGATGTGTTTTTTGACCCATTAATTTTTCTCCAATTTCATATTATCTGATAATATTATAGTAATATGACTTGTATATTTTAAAATTCGATCTGATCGACCTTTAGCTCTAGGTAGAATACGTTTCATATTTGTTCCTAAATCTATAAAAATTTTAAATATAAATAAATTATCTATATCTAACCCATAATTATGTTCAGCATTAGCTATTGCAGAATTTAATACTTTTTTAATTAAAAAAGATGATTTTTTATTAGAAAAATTTAAAATATCTAATGCTTTAGATATTTTATTTCCTCTAATAATATTAGCTATTAATCTTAGTTTTTGTGCAGAAGAAGGAGCATATTTATGTTTTGCTATAATTTCCATGTTTGCCCTTAAGTAAATATATTATATGAATAAATATATATTTATTTTTTTAAAGTTTTTTTAATTTTTTTATCAGCTGTATGTCCTCTATATGTACGTGTTGGAGAAAATTCACCTAATTTATGACCGACCATTTCATCTAAAATATATATTGGAATATGTTGTCGACCATTATGTACAGAAATAGTTAATCCAATCATATTAGGAAAAATAGTTGAACGTCTAGACCAAGTACGTAATGGTTTTTTATCTTTATTTTTTATTGATTTTTCAATTTTTTTTAATAAATGTTGATCAATAAAAGGTCCTTTTTTTAAAGAACGTGGCATATTTTATTACCTTTTATTAATAAAATTACTTATTACGATGTTTAATAATGTATTTATCTGTTCTTTTATTTTTTCTTGTTTTTTTACCTTTAGTTTGAACTCCCCATGGAGTTACAGGATGTTTTCCAAAATTTTTTCCTTCTCCTCCACCATGAGGATGGTCTATAGGATTCATTGCTGTACCTCTAACTGTTGGTCTAATTCCTTTCCATCTTTTTGCACCTGCTTTACCAAAAGATTTTAACATATGTTCATTATTTCCTATTTCTCCTAATGTAGCTCTACAATTAGATTGAATTTTACGAATTTCTCCTGATTTTAATCTTAAAGTTATGTATGATTTTTCTTTTGAAATTAATTGAACATATGTACCAGCAGCTCTAGCTATTTGTCCTCCTTTACCCGGTTTCATTTCTATATTATGTAAGATTGTTCCTACAGGAATATTACTTAATGGTAATGTATTACCAATTTTTATACTTACATCAGTTCCTGATTCTACAATATCACCAATTTTTAGATTTTTAGGAGATAGAATATATTTTTTTACTCCATCTTTATATTTTATTAATGCAATATTAGCAGAACGATTTGGATCATATTCTATTCTCTCTACTATAGCAGGAATATTATCTTTATTTCTTTTAAAATCTATAATACGATATAATCTTTTATGACCTCCACCAATATGACGAGTTGTAATACGACCATTATTATTTCTTCCTCCTGATCTATTTTTTTTTTCTACTCTAGAAGAAAGGGGTCTCCCCTTATATAAAGAATGATTAATTATTTTAATCATATGACGTCTTCCAGGAGAAGTTGGATTATATTTTTTAATTGTCATATTTTATAAATTTAATCCTTATAAATGTTTGTTTATATTAAAATCAATTTTTTGATTTTTTTCTAAAATTATATATGCTTTTTTCCAATTACTACGTTGAAAACTATATTTCTTGTTTTTTTTTTTTTTACCTTTCATAATTAAAGTATTAACACTTTTTACTTTTATATTAAAAATTTTTTTTATTGCTTTTTTTATATCTATTTTAGTTGCTTTTTTTAAAACTTTAATAATTAAAGTATTTGTTTTTTCTGCAATAAAAGAAGATTTTTCAGAAATATGTGGTCCTTTTATAATTTTAAAATTATATTCTTTTTGAATCATATTAAAATCTCTTCTATATGTTTGATAGCATTAACAGTTATAATAATCTTATTAGCATTAATTAAATAAATAGGATTTATATTAATTGAATTTTTAATTTTTATATTATATAAATTTCTAGATGCTAAAAATAAGTTTTTATCAATAAATGTTGTAATAATCATTATTTTTTTTGATAAATATTTTTTTAATTTTTCAATTAAAATTTTAGTTTTTGGTTTGCTAATATTAAATTTTTTAACTAAAATTAATCTTTTTTCTTTAATTAATTTTGAAAAAATACTTTTTAATGCATTACGGAACATTTTTTTATTAATTTTTTTATCATATATTTTGTTTTTTGCAGCAAAAGTAACTCCTCCAGAACGCCAAATTGGGCTTTTAAAAGATCCAGCTCTAGCTTTTCCTGTTCCTTTTTGTTTCCATGGTTTTTTACCTGATCCTTTTACTTCTCCTCTATTTTTTTGTGCTTTAGTCCCTTGTCTACCTATTGTTCTATAAGATTCTATTAATTGATGTATTAATGGTTTGTTATAATTCCTATTAAAAATAATATCTGAAACTATAACTATTTCTTTAGTATCTTCTGTTATAATTTCCATTATAATGCCTAATTAATATATTTATTTGTATTAAATTAAATTTTTATTGCCGGTTTAACAATTACATTACTTCCAGTATATCCTGGAACAGCTCCTTTTATTAATAATAAATTTTTTATAAAATCTAACTTTATTATATGTAAATTTTGAATAGTAATTTTTTGGTTACCTAACTGTCCAGCCATTTTTTTACCTTTAAATACTTTCCCCGGAGTTTGATTTTGTCCAATAGATCCAGGTACTCTATGTGAAAGTGAGTTTCCATGACTAGCATCTTGAGTTTTAAAATTCCATTTTTTTACAGTTCCTGAAAATCCTTTTCCTTTGGATATACCTGTTACATCTACCTTAACTATTTGTTTAAAAATATCAATATTTATTTTTTGACCTACATGAAAATTTTCAGGATTATAATTTTTAAGACGATATTCCCATAAAATATATCCTCCTTCTGTTTTTGCTTTTTTAAAATGTCCTATTTCAGCTTTATTCATACGACTTATTTTTTTAAATCCAGTAGTCATTTGAATAGCATTATATCCATCATTTAAAATAGTTTTAATTTGAGTAATTCGAATAGTATTAAAATGTATAACAGTTATTGGTATAGATATACCATCTTTAGTAAAGATTCTTGTCATACCCATTTTTTTTCCTATTAATCCAATCATATATTTATATATACTCTATTTAATTATGTTAAAATTATAGTGAATTTTATTAACCTAAACTAATTTGCACGTCAACTCCTGCTGCTAAATCTAATCTCATTAATGCATCTACAGTTTTTTCTGTTGGTTCTATAATATCAACTAAACGTTTATGAGTACGAATTTCATATTGATCTCTAGCGTCTTTATCAACATGAGGTGAAATTAATATTGTAAACTTTTCTTTGCGAGTAGGCAAAGGTATTGGACCACGAACTTGAGCACCAGTACGTTTAGCTGTTTCAACAATTTCTGCTGTTGATTGATCAATTAATCGATGATCAAAAGCTTTTAGACGAATACGGATTCTTTGGTTCTGCATTAGACCAGAGCCTCTTATTTAAAAAATTGAAATAACTCTCTATAAAATATATATTGAGAGAACCTTTTTAATTTTATGAAAAATAAAAATCATATTATTATGACTTATAAAGTATAAATAAAGCAATATATTTAACATATAAAACTTTAAAAACTATATAATATTAATTATAAAATTAAGTTCAAAATTTTTATTTTTTTAAAAAAATTTTACTTTTAAATAATTTTTATATATATAAATTAAATGATAAAAAAATTTAATAATATAACTTTATTAGCTTTTGATTATGGTACTAAAAATATAGGAGTTGCTATTGGTCAAAGCTTAATAGGTATAGCACATACATTAAAAGTAATTAAGAATAAAAAATCAGGTAGTATTAATTGGTTAAAATTTTATAAATTAATCAATAAATGGGGACCTAAAAAAATTATAATTGGATTACCACTAAAAATGAATGGTAGTCAACAATATACAACTATTTTAGCTAAAAATTTTGCTTTTCATATAAAAAAGAAATTTAATATAGAAACTATTTTTCATGATGAAAGATTGAGTACAGTTGAAGCTAAATATATTTTATTTGCAAAAGGAGGATGGCGAAAATTACAAAAAAGTGATATTAATTCTTTATCAGCATGTATTATTTTACAAAGTTGGTTTGAAAGTAATAAAGAAAATAATTGTAATTAATTAGATATTTTTTTAATTTAATTAAAAAATACTTTTATATAATTTGAGGTAATCTTTTATGATAACAATCATATGTTTTTTAAAACATTTAATAGATATTGTTATTTTACTTTTTTTATTAAGATTATGGATGTATTTTTCTATTAATAATTATTATAATTTTTTTGTAAAATATGTTATTTTATTAACAAATATTTTTTTAAAAAATATTAAAAAATTTATTTTTAAAAACAATAAAAATGAAATTTTATCATTTATTTTAATATTATTATTAATATTTTTTAAATATCCAATATTAATTTTAGTACAAAGTAAAAATTTATTTTTTCATAGTTTATTTTTTTTTATATTTATTAGTATATTAACTTTATTAAAATTTTTTGGATGTTTATTTTTTTGGTTAATTATAATATATTTAATATTTAATATTTTTCATATGAAAAATAATGATTTAAATGATATTTTAAATATATTTATTTATCAGATTTTACAAGTTATAAGATTTTTTTTTAAGAATTTTTATAATATAAATATTATTTTACTTATTACTAATATAATTTTATATTTTTTAAATAATTTATTTATGGATTTATTCCCTCAATTTTGGTTTTTAATATAAAAAATACATTACATGATTAATTTTAATAAATATTATAGTTTATATATTCATATTCCTTGGTGTTTAAAAAAATGTCCTTACTGTGATTTTTATTCAACTATTTTTATAAAAAAAAATATACAAATACAAGAACGATATATACAAAGTTTATTATTAGATTTAGAAAAAACTCTATTTATTATTAAAAAAAAAATTTATATTAAAAGCATTTTTTTAGGAGGAGGTACTCCAAGTTTATTAGATGAAAAATTAATATTTTTTCTTTTACATGAAATAAAAAAAAAAATTTATGTTTTGGAATCAGCTGAAATTACTATTGAAATTAATCCATCTTCTATTACTGAAGAAAAAATTAAAAGTTATATAAATAGTGGTATTAATCGTTTTTCAATTGGAATCCAAAGTTTTAATGATAAAAATTTAAAAATTTTAGGAAGATTACATAATTCTGAAGAAGCTATTAATGCTATTAATATTTTAATTAAACAAAAAATATCAAATTTTAATTTAGATATAATCTATGGTATACCTGGTCAAACTTTAAAAAATTCTTGTAATGACTTATATAAAGCAATTTCATTTAAACCTAATCATATTTCATGGTACCAATTAACTATTGAAAAAAATACAATTTTTGAAAAATTTAAACCAAAAAATTGGTTAAATGATGATTTACTATGGAAAATATTTTTACAAGGTAAAAAAATATTTTTTAAAAATAAATATTTACAATATGAAATTTCTTCTTTTGTCAAAAATAAAAAATTTATTTGTAATCATAATTTAAATTATTGGTATTTTGGTAATTATTTAGGTATTGGTTGTAATTCTCATAGTAAAATTACCTTATTAAATAATAAAATTATGAGAATTATTAAAAATAATAATATTCAACAATATATAAATGGTAATTTTTTTAATTCTATGAAAATAATTTTATCTAAGGATATAATATTTGAATTTTTTTTAAATCGTTTTAGATTATATAAAAAAATACATAAAACAGAATTTCAACAAGCAACAAGTATAAAAGTAAAAAAAATTATACCTTTAATTGAAAAAGCACTAAAAATGGGTTATTTAAAAGAAAATAATGATTATTGGATTATAACTAATCAAGGACATTTATATCTAAATAATTTATTAGAAATTTTTATTTAGAAAGTATAATTTTTTTATATTCTATATAATATATTTTTTTTTTTTTAATTTTTGCTTTTTTAAAAAATTTACTTTTTAATAAATATAAATTTAAATTTTTATATATATTATTATATTGATTAGATTTTAAAATTATAAATTTATTATTATTATAATTAATGTTTTTTATATTTAAAATAATACTATCTTTATAATCTTGACAATCAGTTATTATATATAATAATCCATTATTAATTAATTTTAAAAAAATAATTTTTAAAAAATCTATTTTCAATAATCTTCTTTTTTTATGTTTTGTTTTTGGCCAAGGATCAGGAAAATAAAACTGAACTAATTTAATTGAACAATCAGGTATCATATTTCTAAAAATAGAAAAAGCATCATAATAAATTAATTTTAAATTTTTAATTTTTTTTTCTATAATTTTTTGAAGACAATTTATAATTCCTGGAAAATATACTTCTATACCAATAAAATTATATTTTATATTTTGTATCGCAAAATTAATAATATTATTATCTATTCCAAAACCAATATCAATGATAATTGATAAATTATTATTAAAAATCTTTACAAAATTTAAATGTTTATTTTCATAATTAATATTAAAAAAATTAAAATATTTATTAAAAATTATTTGTTTAGATTTTTTTAATTTTCTATAACGACAAACAAAACTTTTTATATTATTCATACTTTATTCTATATAGTAAATAATTTTTAAGATAATATTCATATATTATATAATTAAAATAAAAATATAGAAGAAATTTATGTCAAAAAAAATTTTTTGTATTTACTTTCAATGTAAAATGATTCAGTTAAATTATAAAGTATATCCAGGTAATATAGGAGATATTATTTATAATAATATTTCACACAATGCATGGATTAAATGGTTAGTTTATCAAACTAAATTAATTAATGAAAAAAAATTAAATATGACGAAAGAAAAACATATTCTTTTTTTAGAAAAAGAAATGATTAATTTTTTATTTAAAAATAATAAAACCTTTTTTAATAAAATAAATTATGGAGCTAAGCGGAATTGAACCGCTGACCCTCTGCGTGCAAAGCAGATGCTCTACCAACTGAGCTATAGCCCCTTAAGATTTATAGGCTTGAGTGGAGTTGAACCACCGACCTCACCCTTATCAGGGGTGTGCTCTAACCATCTGAGCTACAAGCCTTTTATATAATAAAAGAATATATTTTAATTAATTCATATTTTAGAATAAATGTCAACTATAATATATTATATATTTAAAATATAATTTTTTTAAACCATAATTTTAATTTTTTTAAAGGTTATAAATATAATGTTTTTTTACAAAAATTTTATTTATTTTTTTACACAATTTTTATTAACTATTATTATTTTTTTTTATTATAAAAAAAAAAAAAAAATTAAAAAATATTTAATAAAAAAAATAAAAAAAAATAAAAGATTAGAAATTGAATTAATAAAAAAAATAGAACAAATAGAATTTTTACAAAATTTAAAAATAGAAAACAAAAATTTAAATAAAATAATATTTAATCAGATGGAAATTATTTTAAATTTAAAAATAAAAATTAAAGAAATTCAAACAAAATTAGATGATAATATTATTTTTTTTAGTAAAAAAAAAAAATTAATTATAAATAATAATCATTATTTAAATACAGAATTTCAAAATTTAGCTAATAAAATTTTAGAAAAAAGTGAAAAAAGAATAAACCAATATAATAACCAAAATATAAAAAATATTATTTTACCTTTAAATATTAAATTAGAAACCTTAAAAGAACAATTACAAAAAAACTTAAATCAAGAATCATTAGAACGAAATATATTAACTAATGAAATTAAAAATTTAAAAAAATTAAATATACATATTTCTCAAGAAGCTATAAATCTTACTAATGCTCTAAAAGGAAATAATAAAATTCAAGGTATTTGGGGAGAGTTAGTATTAAATAAAATATTAGAATCTTCTGGATTAAGAAATGGATATGAATATGAAACACAAAAAAAAATTGAATTAAAAAATGAAAAAAAAATACAACCAGATGTAATTATAAATTTACCTTATAATAAAAAAATAATTATAGATTCAAAAATGACTTTAATAGCATATGAACGTTATTTTAATACCAATAACAAAAATACACAACAAAAAGCATTAAATGATCATATATTAGCTATTCGTAATCATTTACGTATATTAAGTAGTAAAAAATATCAGTATGCATTAAAATTAAAATTATTAGATTATATTATAATGTTTATTCCGATTGAATCTGCTTTTTCATTAGCAATAAATTTTAAACCTTCATTATTATATGAAGCTTTAAAACTAAATATCATGTTAGTTAGTCCTACAACATTAATGATTTCTTTAAGAACTATAGAAAATTTATGGCGTTTTGATAAACAAAATAAAAATTCTTTAGTTATTGCTAATAAAGCTACAACATTATATAATAAAATCAGATTATTTGTAGAAGATATATATATTTTAGAAAAAAATCTTAATAAACTACAAATTAGTTATGATTCAGCTATTAAAAAATTATTTAAAGGGAAAGGTAATATAATTTCTCAAGCTGAAGATTTTCGTAATTTAGGTATCGAAGTAATGAATAAAATTAATAAAAATATTATAAAAAAAAATTAAAATTAATTTTTAATACAAAATATATAAAGAGTACATTATTTATGTTTGATATAAGTGTTAATTTAACAAATAAACAATTTAAAAAAGATATACATAATGTTATTAATAGAGCTATTAAAAATAATATAAATGGAATGTTACTTATAGGATGTAATATTACAGATAGTTTTAATGCTTATAAAATAACTAAAAAATATAAAAATTACTGCTGGGCTACAGTAGGTATACATCCTCATTATGCTAATTTATGGAATAATTATACTTTTCATAAACTAGAAACATTATTAAAAAAAAAACTGTTGTAGCAATTGGAGAATGTGGACTAGATTTTTATAGAAATTATTCATCTAAAAAAGAACAACTATTTACTTTTAACACACAACTTGAATTAGCGTCATATTATAATGTTCCTATATATTTACATTGTCGTAATGCTTTTAAAGATTTTATAAAAATATTAAAAATTTGGAATCATAAAATTTCTAAAATTATAATACATTGTTTTTCTGGTAATCAATATGAATTAGAAAAATGTTTAGACATGAATATGTCAATAGGTTTAACAGAACTATTTTTTAATAAAAAATATAGAACAGGTTCTATAAAAGATATAAAATTAATTCCTAAAAAAAAATTATTAATAGGAACTGATTCTCCATTTTTACTTTTTAAAGAAATGTATAATAAAATATATAAAAAATTTAAAGGTAGAAATGAACCTTCATTATTACCTAATCTTTTGAAAAAGATTACATTATTAAGAAAAGAAAAATATTCATATTTAAATATTCAAACAGAAAAAAATTCATTTGATATTTTAAATTTAAATAAAAATAATTGAAATTATCATTTTTATAAATTAAAATAAACTTTATTTATTATTAAATAAATATTAATTTCAAAATTTGAAATAACATTTTTGTAATTTTAATTAAGAGAAAATAATAATGTATTTAGTTTCTAGTATATCTCAATTAATGACCGGAAAAATAAAAATTAATAGTAAAATATCTATTGGAGGATGGGTTCGTAATAGAAGACATTCAAAATTAGGTCTTTCTTTTATTAATTTATATGACGGTTCATGTATTAATGATATACAAATTATTGCACATAATAAATTAAATAATTATAAAAAAGAAATTTTATCGATTACAAGTGGATGTTCCTTAAAAGTAAAAGGAATATTTAAATATTCACCTAAAAATATGCAAATTTATGAAATTTATGCATTAAAAATAAAAATTTTAGGTTGGGTAGATAATCCAGGAAAATATCCTATTTCTCCTAAAAAACATAGTTTAAAATATTTAAGAGAAGTTTCTCATCTAAGATCCAGAACAAAAATAATTAGTTGTATTACAAGAATTAAACATAATATAGCATTATATATACATAATTTTTTACATAAAAAAAATTTTTTTTGGATAAATACTCCTTTAATTACAACATTAGATACTGAAGGATCAGGAAAAATGTTTAGGGTATCTACTTTAGATTTATCAAAATTTAAATATCAAAAATATACAAATATTTTTAAAAAAGATTTTTTTGGTAAAGAAGCATTTTTAACTGTTTCTGGACAATTAAATTTAGAAACATATGCTTGTGCTATGTCTAGAGTTTATACATTTGGACCTACTTTTAGAGCTGAAAATTCAAATACTAATCGTCATTTAGCAGAATTTTGGATGTTAGAAGTAGAGATAGCTTTTTCTAATTTAGAATATATTATTAATTTTATAGAAAAAATGTTAAAAAATATTTTTCAATATGTTTTAAATTTTCATGAAAATGAAATTACTTTTTTATCTGAAAAAATAGAGAAAAATTTATTTAATAAAATAAATAAAGTTATATTAAATAAATTTAATATAATTGAATATACTGAAGCTATAAATATTTTAAAAAATTGTAAAGAAAAATTTTCTCATTTAATTATATGGGGTGAAGATCTCTCAATAGAACATGAAAAATATTTAACAAATAAATATTTTAATAATATAGTAATAATATATAATTATCCTAAAAATATTAAAGCATTCTATATGTATTTAAATAATGATAAAAATACTGTAGCATCCATGGATGTTTTATTACCTGATATTGGTGAAATTATAGGAGGTTCTCAAAGAGAAAATAGAATAAATATACTAGATGAAAGATTAAAAGAATTTAAACTTAATAAAAATGATTATTGGTGGTATCGTGATTTAAGAAAGTATGGTACTATTCCTCACTCTGGATTTGGTTTAGGTTTTGAGAGATTAATATCATATATTACTGGGATATATAATATTAAAGATGTAATTCCATTTCCAAGAACACCTTATAATGCAAAATTTTAAAAATTTTCTATAAATATAGAAAAATAATTTTTTTATAAACTTTATTATATATTTTGTATAAATACATAATAATTATTACGATCAGGATAAAAAATTATGAAATATAATATATTAAAATTTTTAATACCTTTTTTACTAATAATTAGTAGTAATAATATTACCAATGCTAGTGAAATTTATAATAAAAATCAACAAAAGATAGATTTATATGGATTTTTAGACATTAAAAAAGCATATTCTAAAGATAGAGAAGAAATTCCTAAAAAATACGAAAATATTATATCAAATATGATTATTGGACTTAAAGGAAAAACTAAAATTTTTAATGACGTTTATGGTTATTCTCAATTTGAATTTAGTTTACCAATAAATCAAAATACTGAAATAGATAAAAATGTTTTTCCATCTATACGTTTAGGTTTAATAGGTTTAAATTTTAATCATGGTAATAGTTCTTTAGATTTTGGAAGAAATTATGGAATATTGTATGATACAACTTCTTATATTAAAAAAGATTCTTTTTTTACAGATGATTTAATGTATAATTACAATGATAAGTTTATGTTTGGAAGAACAAATAATCTTTTAACATATAGAAATAAAAATTTTTTTGGTTTAATTAAAGGATTAGAAATTGCATTACAATATAAAAGTCCTCATTTTTATACCGAAGAGAATGTATTTTACGATGAAAATAATAATAATGAAGACCGTGATATTTTTGTAGAAAAAGAGAAAAATAAAAAAGGATGGGGTGCTTCAATTGGATATAAAATAGGAAATTCAGGAGTAAGTATTACAGGATCTTATTTTAATTCTTCTAAAATAATTGATAAAAACGATGAATTAAAAAAAGTTTTTTCTATAAAAAAACAAAATTTAAAAAATGATGATAATATAAATGCTTTTTCAATTGGAGCTAAATATGAAAAAAATAATATTTATTTAGCAACAGTATTTAGTAGAGCAAAAAATTCGTTAACATATTTAGATAGACATAGTTCTGTTTTTGCGTATAAAATTAAAAAATTAGAAATTATTGGACAATATAAATTTGATAATAATTTAAAAGCTACTATTTCTTATGTTCAAACAGAAGGAAATAATATTCCAGCAGGATACCATTATCCAGGTGGAAATATAAATTTTTTAAAATATATATCAATTAATACAATTTATAAATTTAGTAAAAATTTATCTGCTTACTTTGATTATCGCATTAATTTATTAAATAAAAAAGATAGATATATAAAAACAAATGATTTATTTACAGATAACCTTTTTGGTATAGGTATAATTTATAAATTTTAAATAGTAAGTTACTATTTACTAGCTATTTCTTAAGTTTAATAATTTTATAAAAAAATAAATCTTAGAAATAGTTAGTTTTTTTTTGTAACCAAGGATTATTTATTATTTCATAATTAATACTAGTTTTTTCTCCATGACCTGGTAAAATTATAGTATTTTTATTTAAAGAAAAAATTTTTTTTTTTATAGAACGAATTAAAAGGTTAAAATTACTATTTGGTAAATCTGTTCTACCTATACTATTTTTAAAAATAGTATCTCCTGATATTAAATAATTATTTAATTTATTAAAAAAAATTACATGACCTAAAGTATGTCCAGGACAATGATATGTTTGTAATATAATTTCTCCTATATACACGTTTTGATTATTTTTTAACCATATATTATTTTTAAAGATACAATACGGTAATTGAAATATTTTGTTTTGTAGTTTTATATTTTTTACCCAAAAAATATCTTTTTTATGTGGACCTAATATAGGAACTTTTAATACTTTAGATAAAGTATAAGCTGCACCAATATGATCTAAATGACAATGAGTTATCAAAATTTTTGTTATATTTAATTTGTATTTATTTAAAATTTTTAAAATTTTTAAATATTCTCCTCCAGGATCAATAAGAGCAGCATTTAGTGTTTTTTGACACCATATAATATAACAATTTTGATTAAAATTTGTAACAGGAACAATTATATAATTCATATCAATAATATTAATTTATATATTTATTAATTATTTTAAAATTTTATTTATTAATAATATTTATTATTAGAATAATAATATGTTTTATTCACATTTTGCTGCTTTAAAAGCTTCTGTCATGATATTAGAAAAATTATTTTTTTTATTTTTTTTTATCATTTTATCTTCTATAATATTTAAATTAATAGTCATATAAACTATTCTAGTTTTACGATCAATACTATTAATTTTACCTTCTATATTTTGTCCTTTTTTAAAATATTTTAAAATATTATCTATTTTATGATTTTTATATTCAGATAATTTAACATTTCCTAAAATACCATCTTTAAACTTTAATTTAATATTTTTATTATCTATATCAGTAATAATACCTATTACTACATTATTTTTTTTCTGTTCTATAAAATATTTATTTAAAGGATCTTCTGTTAATTGTTTAATTCCTAAAGAAATTCTTTCCCTTTCAGAATCTACTTGTAAAACAATAGTTGTAATATCATTACCTTTTTTATATTTATTAACTTCATCTTCTCCATTATTTATCCATGATAAATCAGATAAATGAACTAATCCGTCTATACCCCCAGTTAAACCAATAAAAATACCAAAATCTGTTATAGATTTTATTTTACCTTGAACATGATCACCTTTATTATAATTTTTAGAAAATTCTAACCAAGGATTACTTGTACATTGTTTAATTCCTAAAGAAATTCTTCTTCTTTCTTCATCAATATCTAAAACCATAACTTTAACTTTATCATTAACATTTACTATTTTTGTAGGATGTATATTTTTATTAGTCCAATCCATTTCTGATACATGAACTAATCCTTCTACTCCTTCTTCAATTTCAACAAAACATCCATAATCCGTTAAATTTGTTACTCGTCCTAATAATTGACTATTTTCAGGATAACGTGTTGATATAGATTTCCAAGGATCTTCTCCTAATTGTTTTAATCCTAATGAGACACGAGTTTTATCTTTATCAAATTTTAATATTTTAATTTTAATTTCTTCCCCAATATTAACAATTTCACTTGGATGTTTGACTCTTTTCCAAGCCATATCTGTTATATGTAATAAGCCATCAACACCACCTAAATCAACAAATGCCCCATAATCAGTAAGATTTTTCACTAATCCTTTAATTTCCATACCTTCATATATAGTATTAAGTAAATGATTTCTTTCAGCACTATTTTCTAATTCTATAACAGCTTTTCTCGATACAACAACATTATTTCTTTTTTTATCTAACTTTATAACTTTAAAATCTAATTCTTTTCCTTCTAAATGAGCAGTATCCCTAATTGGTCGAATATCTACTAAAGATCCTGGTAAAAAAGCTCTAATACTATTAAGTTCTACAGTAAATCCTCCTTTCACTTTACCAGTAATAATTCCTTTAATATTATTATTATTTAAATTAGCTTTTTCTAAAATTAACCAAGATTCATGTCTTTTAGCTTTTTCTCTAGATAAAATAGTTTCACCAAATCCATCTTCTATTGAATCTAATGATACATCTACAATATCTCCTACCTTTATTTCAAGATTTCCTTGAGAATTTTTAAATTGTGAAATAGGAATACAAGATTCTGATTTTAAACCAGCATCTACTAATACAATATCTTTTTCAATAGAAATAATAGTTCCGGATATTATTGATCCTAAATTAATAATTTTGTGTTTTAATGATTCTTCAAATAACTCTGCAAAACATTCATTCATATTAGTAACTTTAAAATATTTTATAATAAATATCCACTTAAATCATATTAAGTATTATTTTTTAAAAAACTCATATATTCCTTTTATGAGAGAGATTTAAATATAATTTATAATTATATATTATATATAATCTATATATCATATAGATATGCATATAAAGTTAACATTAATAAATTTTTTCTGCAACTATATATATTATAAGTATTAATTTATTTAATTTTATTTTTTTTAAAATTATTTTTTCTAATTATACAATTCAATGATTATAATTAATTTAATTATAAATACTAATTTTTTTAAAATCTTTAAAAAAATTTGGATATGTTTTACTAGTACAATTAGGATTAATTATACTTACTGAATTATTAGATAATGATAATAATGAAAAACACATAGCTATACGATGATCGTTATATGTTTCAATTATAACCTCTTTTATCTGTTTAGGAGGATAAATAATGATATAATCATAACCGGTAATAATCTTTGCCCCAGTTTTTTTTAATTCATTAGACATTGCTTTTAATCGATCAGTTTCTTTTACTCTCCAATTATATATATTCTTTATTGTTGTAATTCCTTTTGCAAATAAACTAGTAACAGCTATAGTCATAGCAACATCTGGAATATTATTTAAGTCCATATTTATTGATTTTAAAGTATTTTTTGTACAACTAATATAATTTTTACCATAATTTATTATTGCACCCATTTTTTGTAAAACATTAACATATTTTATATCTCCCTGAATACTATTTTTATTTATATTATTTAGTTTTACTGTACCTCCTTTAATTGCTGCAGCAGATAAAAAATATGAAGCTGAAGAAGCATCTCCTTCTATAATATATTTACCAGGAGAAATATAATTTTGTTGTCCAGAAATTTTAAATTGCTGATAATTATGATTTTCTACATGGATACCAAAAATTTTCATTAATTTAATAGTTATATCAATATATGGTTTTGATACTAAATTATTCGTAATATTAATTAAAGTATTTTGTTTTATTAAAGGACATATAATTAATAATGATGTTAAAAACTGGCTAGAAATAGAACCTTCTATTTCTAGAATTTTAGTACCTTGAAAACCTCCTTTTATATGTATAGGAGGAAAATTTTTTTTTTCTAAATAATTTATAATAGCTCCACCATTTTTTAATGAATCTACAAGATGTTTTATAGGCCTTTCCTTCATTCTTGGTTCACCTGTTAAAATAATATCACATTCACTATTTAATGATAATACAGCTGTTAATGGTCGAATTACTGTTCCTGCGTTTCCAAGAAATAATTTTAATTTTTTTTTAGGTTTAAAAATTCCATTATTTCCTATTATTAAACATTCAGTTTTACTTTTTGATAAAATAAATTTAATATTTAATTTTTTTAATGCATTTAACATATGATTTATATCATCACTATTAAGTAAATTAATTAATTTAGTATTACCTTTGGCTAATGCTGATAATAAAAGTACTCTATTCGAAATACTTTTAGATCCAGGTAAAAATATAGAACCTTTAATTTTATGAATAGGTTTTAGATTTAAAATATTTTTCATATATATATATTATTTATTATTTAAATTAAATTTTAAAATAATCATATCATTTATGAATAGATTTTTTCAAAATCATTCATAAAATTTATTAATTTTTTAATACCTTCTAAAGGCATAGCATTATATATAGATGCTCTTATACCTCCTATTATTTTATGTCCTTTAAGATAAAATAATCCACTTTCTTGGGATTTTTGTAAAAATAAATTTTCTTTTTCGGGGGTTTTTAAATGAAAAACAACATTTGTTATAGATCTATTACAATGTTTAATTTTATTTATATAAAATTCACTTTTGTCTATAGTAGAATAGAGTAATTTTGCTTTTTTTTTATTTATTTTACTAATATATTTTACCCCCCCTTTTTTTTTTAACCATTTTAAAACTAACCCTGATAAATATAAAGAAAAAGTAGGAGGGGTGTTAAACATTGAATTATGTTTATATATAATTTTATAATCTAATACTGAGGGTAATTCTTTTCTTTTTTTATTTTTATTTATAATTAAGTCTTTTTTTATAATTAAAATAGTTAATCCTGCTGGACCAATATTTTTTTGTGCACTTGCATATATCATTCCATAATTTTGGATATTAATTTCTTTTGCAAGAATAGAAGATGATAAATCTGCAATAATAGTTTTATTTTTAATTGTAGGTTCTTCATTTATTGCAAGACCTTCTATTGTTTCATTAGGACAATAATGTATATATTTTGAATTATTTTTTAATTTCCAATATTTCATTTTTTGAATATAATATATACCATTTTTTTTTTTTACTGGATTAATAATATTAGGTTTACAATATTTTGTAGCTTCTTGTATCGCTTTATAAGACCAATGACCAATATTTGCATAATCAGCTGTTTCATTATAGTATAATAAATTCATCGGTATAGCTGAAAATTGTGTTCTAGCACCTCCTTGACAAAATAATATTTCATATTGTAATGGAATATTCATTAATTCACGTAAATCTTTTTTTATATTTTTTATTAAATTTATAAAATCATTACTACGATGACTTATTTCCATAACAGAAAAATTTAAATTATTCCAGTTTATTAATTCATCTTGGGCTTTTTTTAATACTTCACGAGGGAGGGATGCTGGACCAGGACTAAAATTAAATATATTTTGCATGATTATATAATCCTAAAAACTTTAAGTTAAGATATAATAATTTTATTTTAATTGTGTATTGTTAGTATAAAGAGACATTATAATACCAAAATTAGCCATAATAACGACAAGAGATGTCCCTCCATAACTTATTAATGGTAAAGGAATTCCAACAATAGGTAATAAACCACTTACCATACTCATATTAATAAATGTACATAAAAAAAATACTGATATTATACCTCCAATTATTATTTTATTAAAAAGATCATGACATTTTAATGATAAAAAAAAACTTCTTCCTATTAATAATATATATAAGATAATTAATAATAATACTCCAACAAAACCAAATTCTTCTGCAAATATAGAAAATATAAAATCAGTATGTTTTTCTGGTAAAAAATTTAGTTGTGATTGTGTTCCATGTTGCCATCCTTTTCCAAATAAACCTCCAGAACCTATTGCTGTTTTAGATTGAAAAATATGATATCCTTTACCTAATAAATCATAATGTGTTTTTAACAACATTAACATTCTTTCTCTTTGATAATCATGTAATAAAAAAACCCAAGCAAAGGGGAGAAATATTATAAATAAAATAATACTATTTAATATTTTTTTCCAAGATAATCCTGCTAAAAATAATATAATAGAACCAGATAAACCAATTAATATAGCAGTACCTAAATCTGGTTGTTTAGCTACTAATATAGTAGGTATTAATATTAAAATCATTGTTTTTAAAAAAACTTTTGTGTTAATATGATACTCTGCTTCATCTATAATACTAGCAACAACTAAAGGAACTGATATTTTAGCTATTTCAGATGGTTGAAATTTAAAAAAATTAATATTTAACCATCTTTTAGCTCCTTTTGTAGTATATCCAGCAAATTCAACAGCAATTAATAAAGAAACAGAAAATAAATAAAATAAAAAAGAATATTTTTTATAAATTTCTGGAGGAATTTGTACTGCTATTAACATAATTATAAAACCTATACAAATTTGTATTAATTTATGTTTTAAAAAAATATGATTCTGTAATCCTGTTACACTCCATGTTATAAATAAACTAACTATTAAAATTAATATAATTAATAATAATAAAATTAAATCTATATGTAATACAGAATGAATAAAATAACTTAAATTTTTTTTTTTCATAATAAAATCACATAATTAAAAATTTTATATTAAAAATTTTTTTTGGTTTGTAAAAATATAATCTAAAATTTTTCTCAAAATATTTCCAATTAATATATTTTTATTACTATTTTCTATAATAATAGTAATAGCTATTTTAGGATTATTAAAGGGAGCAAAAGCTATTATAAGTTTATGATCTCTTAGTTTTTCTTCTATTGTATTTATATTATATTGTTTTGTATTTTTTAAATTAAAAACTTGTGCAGTTCCAGTTTTTGCTGCTACATTATAATTTTTTACATTAGAAAAATATCTATATAAAGTACCATTTTTCTTATTTACTACATTATACATTCCCTTTTTTACTATATTCCAATACTGTAAAGGTAAATTTACTATTTTTTTATATTTTGGAGAAGAATAATATTTAAAAATATTATCTAATTTTTCCATTTTATAAAGATGAAGATTTTTTATAGTACCATTATTTATTAATATAGTTAAGGCTTTATGTATTTGTATAGGAGTAGCATTCCAATAACTTTGTCCTATACCAACTGAAATGGTATCTCCTATATACCAAGGATTTTCTATATTTTGTAATTTCCATTTTTTTGTAGGTAAATTACCTGATTGTTCATTAAAAAGATCAATATTTGTTAATTTCCCATAACCAAATTTATTCATCCAATTATGGATTTTATTAATACCTATATTATAGGCTAAGTGATAAAAAAAAGAATCTGATGATTCTTGTAATGCTTTATTAATATTAAGATAACCATGACCATTTTTTTTCCAATCTTTATAAATTTGATTAAATTTAGGTATTTTCCACCATCCAGGATCAAATAATATTGTATTTTCATTTATTAAATTTAAATTTAAAGATAATAAAGCGATATATGGTTTAATAGTAGAAGCGGGGGGATATATTCCTTGAATAGCTCGATTTATTAAAGGATTATTATTATTTTTTAGTAAAAAATTTAAATTTTTTTTTTCATTATTATTAATAAATAAATTAGGATTAAAACTTGGCGTAGAAACCATAGCTAAAATTTCACCATTTTTAGGATTACTAATAATAACAGTTCCTTTTTTATCTTTCATTAATAAATAAATATATTTTTGTAAATTATAATCAATTGTTAAATAAATATCACTTCCTGTATATGGTTCTTTTTTACAAATATTATATTTATAAAAACCTTTATTATCTATAGCTATTTTTTGATAACCAGGAATTCCATATATTTTTTTTTGATAATATTTTTCAATACCATTCATCCCTATTGATGATTTATCAGTATAGTTTTTTACAGAATTTTTATTTTTAAAAATAATTCTTTTTTTTATATTATGAGAATTAATATATCCAATAACATGTGCAAATAAATTTTTTTGTGGATAAAAACGTTTTTGATAAATTTTAAGAGATATTTCAGGAAATTTATACTTATTTACTAAAAATTTAGATACTTGAATTTTATCTAAATCTATTTTTAAAATAATAGTTTTTAATGGATTATCTTTTATTTTTTTGTTTATTAAATTTATAAGATCATATTTATTAATTTTTAATTTTAATAATTTTTGTAAATTTATAATTTTTTTTGAAATATTACTATTATTATTAAGTTTAAATTTAACTTGATAAAAATTTTTATTTTTAGCTAAAATTATACCATTCCTATCATAAATTAATCCTCTATTTGGTTTTAAAAAAAAAAAACTAGAATAATTTTTTTCAGATTGTAATTTATATTTTTTATAAGATTTTATTTGCAAATAATATAAATTATATATTAGAATAAATAATAATATTAAAAAAACTTTAATTAAAAATTTTATTCTCTGTAAAAAAATTTTTGATTTTATTGTATAATTTTGTAAAAAATTATATTTTATACTCATTATTATTTAATACCTATATTATTAAAAATCTTTTATGAAATTAAAAAAATTAATTTTTTTAAATCAATCCAAAAATATTTTTCTGCATAATTATTTATTATAAAACTTTTAATATTTATTTCAATTTCTAATAATAATTTAAATATTAAATATAATTTTTGATTATTTATTCTCTTTAATATTTTTTTATAAAAATATTCTTTTGATAAAGATATTAGAAATTTTTTAAAAATTATATTTAAAGGATATTTTTTTAAATTTCTATATATTTTAAAAATTAAAAAAAAAGTTTTTTGTAATTTATTAAAAATTAAAAAAATATTTTGTTTATTATTTTTCATTTGTTTAATAATTTCAAAACTATTTTTTATATTACCTAATAAAATAGAAGTAATTAAATTATTATTTTTTATATAAAAAATATTATCTAGATAATTTTGATTATTATTATTTATATAAATATTTTCTATAATTTGATTTAATAACATTAAATTTTTTGAATATAAATTTTTTAATAAATTACAATTTTTTTCATTTATAAATAAATTTAATTTTTTAAAACGATAATAAATCCAATTAATTAATTTTTTATCATTTAATTTATTATATTTATGAAATATTAAATATTTATTATTTATAAAATTTTTTATAATTTTTTCTATATATAAATTTATATAATCATGAATTTCTAAAATTAGAATATTATTAATATCTATATATTTAATTACATTAATAATATTATTTTTAAATTTAAAGAAAATTTTTTTATTTAAGAACATTAAATGTATTATTTGTTTTTTACAAAAAAAATCAATTATAATAAATTTAGAAAAAATATCATTCCAAACAGTATTATCGTCAATAATTATTATTTGATTTTTAAGATAACCTAATTTTAATAATTTTTTAAATAATAAATTTATATTTTTTTTAATAAAAAAAATTTCATCACCGCCTATAATATAACAAAAATATTTTTTGTTATAAATATTTTTATCAAAATTATCTAACAATATTTTATTCATTTTTATTAAAAATTACTTATTTTATAGATATTTAAATTTATAAACATAATTAATATTATTTTTTTTTTGTTACTATATTAAATATTTTTTGTGGTATATATATTATTTTTATTATTTTAACATTTATTAAAAGTTTAGATATTTTATTATGTGATAATATATATTCTTTAATATAATTCTGTTTATCTTTATATTTATTTAGTATAGATAGAATATATTTTTTTTTTCCGTCTATTTGAATTACAATTTTAAATTTATTATTTATTTTATTAGTATCAATGTTTGTAATTAAAGGCCATAACTCATAATCTATATTATTTTTATTTCCCATATATTTCCATAATACAAAACAAATATGTGGGGTAAAAGGATAAAGCATTTTTAATATAGATAATATTCCATTAAAAATAATGGTATAATCAATATCATTAAATATTTTATATTTTTTAACTTTATTAAATAAAATCATTATTGATGATATTGCTGTATTAAAAGATTGATTTTGTTCAAAATTATTTGTTATTTTAGTAATAGTTTTATTTATATAATTTTGTATTATTAATTGTTTTTTATTATAAGAAAAAAATAATTTATTTTTTTTAAGTTTTTGATAATTATCAGATAATTTTTTATATTTATAAATAAATTTCCATATTTTTTTTAAAAATCTATACATTCCTTTAATTCCTTTTTCTTGCCATTCTAAATCTATTGTTGGTGGAGCCGCAAACATAATAAAAAGACGTAAAGAATCTGCTCCATATTTTTCAATAATATTTTGAGGATCAATACCATTATTTTTAGACTTAGACATTTTAATCATACCATTATTAATTAATTTTCTTCCTTTATTATCAATAAAAATATTATTTTTTTTATCAAAAAAAACATTTTTTTCTTTAATCCAATGATACTTTTTTTTTTTATCTATATAATAATAAGAGTTTGCTAATACCATTCCTTGACATAATAAATTTTTAACTGGTTCATTAGTATTTAATAATCCTACATCTCTCATTAATTTATGAAAAAAACGAAAATATATTAAATGCATGGTAGCATGTTCTATTCCACCAATATATTGGTCTACAGGTAACCAGTATTGAGCATTTTTTTTATTTATCATACTATTTTTTTCATTATTACAAGTATATCTAGCATAATACCACGAAGATTCGATAAAAGTATCCAATGTATCTGTTTCTAATTGTCCTATTATTCCATTATAATTATATTGAAACCAATCTAAATTATTTTTAATTTTTTCACTATAACTATCTTTTATATTTTTATTAAAAAATTTTTCTGGAAAAATAAGAGGTAAATCTTTTTGTTGTAATGGTATACACTGTTTATTTTTTGTGTTAATTATAGGAATTGGGGTTCCCCATATACGTTGTCTTGAAATACTCCAATCTTTTAAATTAAAATATTTTTTATTAGATGCCTGTTTTTTAAAAATTAAATCTTGAATGATGAATTCATTATTATTTTTAATATTATTAGATAAATTTAATATTTTATTTTTTGATATAACTGACATATTATATTCTTGTATAAAATTATAATCTTGTTTATTATGTTGTGGATTACTAATAGTTGCTTTAATTTTACTATAAGAAGATAAATAATTTACAATTATTATTGGTATTTTTTTGTTTAGAACAATATTATATGCAAATAATTCACTATTAATATATTTTATTTTATTAAATTGAAAATTATTTTTGTCTAAATAAGATAAAGATGAATATTTATTAATAAATTTTTTAATTTTTTTATTATTTATAAATTTTTTACATATTGAATGATTATATAAAATTTTAATAAATGAAATATTATTAATAATATAATAATATTTTTTTTTTATAAATACACTGAATGTATAATTAATATTATAAATTTTAAAAAAAATTTTTATTCCTTCTATTTTACCAATCCAATTTTTTTGCATATTTTTTATTTTTTTAGGCCAACCATCTAAAAATTTTAAATTATTAAGTAATTCTTCAGCATAATTAGTAATTTTTAAAAACCATTGTTGAACTTTTTTTTTTGTAACAATACTATTACATCTCCAACAACATTTATTAATTACTTGTTCGTTAGCTAAGACAGTTTTATCAATAGGACACCAATTAACTATATCATTTTTTTTATATGCTAATCCTAATTTATATAATTTTAAAAAAAACCATTGTTCCCAACGATAATAATTAGGATCACATGTTCTAATTTCTCTATCCCAATTAAAACTAAATCCCAATAATTGTAATTGTTTTTTCATATATAAAATATTATTCTTAGTCCATATATTAGGAGATATATTATGATTATGAGCGGCTATTTCAGCTGGCAATCCAAAAGCATCCCATCCAATTGGATGTAAAACATTTTTTCCTAACATTCTCTGATATCTTGCAATAACATCTCCTATAGTATAATTACGTACATGACCCATATGTAATTTTCCTGAAGGATATGGTAACATTGAAAGACAGTAAAATTTTTGTTTATTATAATTTTCAATGACTTTAAAAGTTTTTTCAACTTCCCATTTTTTTTGTACATAAAATTCTATTTCTTTAGGAGAATATTCTTTTTTCATACAAAAATAATTCCTGAATATATTATTTAATATTTTATTAAATTAAAATAATTAATTATTTTACAAAAATTTTTTATTAATTATTATCTAATATAAATTTTACTTAAAAATATGGATTATTATATCCAATTAATTTAAGTATTTTTATTTCTTTTAATTGCATTATACAAGTTTCTTTAATACTTTCATGATTATATGTTAATAAATGTAAACATGCATGTACAATAATATGTGCCCAATGAAATTTTAATGATTTTTTTTGTAAAAAAGATTCATATTCAATAATTTCTTTACATAAAATAATATCACCTAATAATGTTTTTTTTAAAAAATTTTTTTCTAATAAAAAAGATAAAACATTAGTTGGTTTAGAAATATTTAAATATTTTTTATTTAGTTTTAAAATAAATTCTTTTTCTACAATAGAAATATTTAATTCAATTTTTTGAATATTTTTTTTTGAAAAAATTTTATATAACCAATAAAAAATATCATTTTTTAAAGGTAAATTACTACTATTTTTACAAAAATTGTAATAATTTAGAACTATATTTAATTTCATAAAAACCTAAAATAAAAATTAATCTTTATATAAAGATATAAATTTTCCATATAAAGAATATATATAAGAATCAATAATTTTTACATTAATAAATTTACCAATATAATTTTTATCACTTATAAAAAAAACTATTCTATTATTTTCTGTTTTTCCAAAATATTTATTATTTTGAGTTGATATACCTTCTACTAAAATAGTTTGTATTGTGTTTAACATTTTTGTACTAAATTTTTTAGTTTGTTGTTTTATATAATGTTGTAATAAATATAATCTTCGTTTCTTTTCTAAAATATTTATATTATCTTTTATTTTACTAGCAGGAGTTTTTGGTCTAGGAGAATAAATAAAACTAAAACCCATATCTAAATCTAGATCTAAAATTAAAGAAAGAGTATTTTCAAAATCTTTTTTCGTTTCTCCTGGAAATCCAACTATAAAATCAGAACTAATTTGAATATTAGGTCTAACAATTCTAAGTTTATTTATTATTTGAATATATTCAGAAATATTATATCTTCTTTTCATTAAAGATAAAATCTTATCAGAACCACTTTGTACTGGTAAATGTAAAAAATTTACTAATTTAGGAATTTTCTTATATACATTAATTAAATCATCAGAAAAGTCTTTTGGATGACTTGTAGTAAATCTAATTCTTTTTATATTATCTATTTGAGAAATTAATAGTAATAGTTTTGTAAAAGTATAAGATTTTTTATTTTTATTATCAAAATAATTATAAGAATTAACATTTTGTCCTAATAAATGTATTTCTTTAACTCCTTGAATAGATAAATTTTTAATTTCTAAAAGTATATCTTGATAAGGTCTACTAATTTCTTTTCCTCTAGTATGAGGTACTATACAATAAGTACAATATTTATTACAACCTTCTATAATTGAAATAAAAGAACTTACATTTTTTGTTTTTGTTACAGGAAAAAATTGGAATTTTTCAATTTTCGGAAAGCTAATATCAATTAAATATTTTTTAAACTTACGTATTTTATACACCATTTGAGGTAATCTATGAATAGTTTGTGGACCAAAAATAATATCTACGTAATTTGCTCTATTTAATATTTTTTTACCTTCTTGTGTGGCAACACATCCTCCTACTCCAATAATAATAGATGGATTATTTTTTTTTAAATTTTTCCATCTTCCTAATTGATGAAATAATTTTTCTTGGGCTTTTTCTCTAATAGAACAAGTATTTAATATTAAAATATTTGCATTTTTTATAGATTTAGTAATTTTACAATTTAATCTATTTTCCATAAGATCAGCTATCTTAGAAGAATCATATTCATTCATTTGACAGCCCCAAGTTTTAATATATAATTTATCATTTGACATAATTAAATAATTAATAATTTATTTTTTATAAAATTTTATAAAAAAATAACACTGGGGTACCTGGATTTGAACCAGGGATGCCGGTATCAAAAACCGGTGCCTTAACCACTTGGCTATACCCCATTTATATTATTAAACTTTGCGGAAGACGAGATTTGAACTCGTATTATAAATAAAATAACCAGAACCTAAATCTGGTGCGTCTACCAAATTCCGCCACTCCCGCAAATTATTTTTTTATTTTAGCTACGATGGGATTTGAACCCATGACCTCAGCGTTATGAGTGCTGTGCTCTAACCAAGACTGAGCTACGTAGCTAATAATTATTTTATATTATGTAAATAATAAAGTATAACGTCAACTAATTTATTTATTTAATTTTATATTTAAATTAAATTTGTGAAAAGAGTAAAAAAATATGTATAAATATAATAATTTTTACAAAAAAAATTTTATTTTTAAAATAATTGAACATGATATAAAAAATAAAAAATATAATTTAATATGTACTAGATTTCCTCCAGAACCTAATGGTTATTTACATATAGGACATATAAAATCTATTTGTTTAAATTTTTCAATTGCCAAATTTTATAGAGGAAAATGTTTTTTAAGAATTGATGATACTAATCCTTCTACAGAAAATATAAAATATATTAAATCTATAAAAAAAGATTTAATATGGTTAGGATTTAAGTGGGATCAAAACATAAAATATACATCTAGTTATTTTAATATAATGTATAAATATGCTATTGATTTAATTAATAAAAATTTAGCTTATATTGATGAATTAAGTATAGAAAATATTCGAAATTATAGAGGTACATTATTAATACCTGGTATAAATAGTCCATATAGAGATCGACCAATAAAAGAAAATTTAAAATTATTTGAAAAAATGCGTTTAGGAAAATTTCCTGAGGGTAGTTTATCTTTGCGTGCAAAAATAGATATGAAATCAAAAATAATTATAATGAGAGATCCTGTATTATATAGAATTAAATTTCAAAAACATCATCAAACTAATAAAAAATGGTGTATATATCCAACTTACGATTTTAGTCATTGTATATCTGATGCAATTGAAGGAATCACACATTCTTTATGTACATTAGAATTTCAAGATAATAGAATATTATATAATTGGATTCTTGATCATATTAGTATAAAAAATCATCCTAAACAATATGAATTTTCAAAATTAAATATAGAATATGGAATAACTTCAAAAAGAAATATTAATATTTTAATAAAAAACAAAATAGTTAATGGATGGGATGATCCTCGTTTATTAACTATTTCTGGATTACGAAGAAAAGGATATACAGCTTTATCTTTAAAAAATTTTTGTTATCGAATAGGAGTAACTAAGCAAAATAATACTATAGAAATGTCTTTTTTAGAATCTTGTATAAAATTAGAATTAAATAAATTAGCTCCTAGAGCAATGGCAATACTAAGACCTTTAAAAATTATTATTGATAATTTTCCTTTAGAAAAAAAAATAAAATTAATAGTTCCTAATCACCCTAAAAATAAGGAAATGGGATATAAAAATATTTATTTTACTAAAGAAATATATATAGATATTTTAGATTTTTCTGAATTTAAAAAAAAAGATTTTAAAAGACTTATTTTAGGAGGAAAAGTAAGATTAAGATATGCTTTTGTAATTAAAGCAAAAAAAATTATAAAAGATAAAAATAATAATATTCTTTGTATACATTGTATATATTATAATAATACATTAGGAATTAAAATAAATACAAAAGAAAATAAAATAAAAGGTATTATTCATTGGATATCTTGTTTATATACCCAACCTGCTAAATTTTATTTATATAATAATTTATTTTTAAAAAAAAATATTAATAATAATGATAATATTTTAGAATTTTTAAATCCAAAATCATTATTAATATATAATGGATTTATACAAAAAAATTTATTAAAAAATAATAAAAATAAACATTTTCAATTTGAAAGAGAAGGATATTTTTATTTTGATAAAAAATATTCAAATAAAAATAAAATAATTTTTAATAGGATTTTATCATTAAAAAAAAAAAGTAAATAAATACATAAAATCAATTATATTAAATATAATTGATTTTATAAATATTAAATTTTTAATTCTTTAGATATTTGTTGAGTCCAAGTTTTAATACGTAAATTAGTTAATTTTGGCTGTCTATCTTCATCAATAGTTAATCCTAAAAAATATTTTTTATTTTTTAAACTTTTAGTATCATGAAAATAATATCCTTTAGTTGGCCAATATCCTATTATTTGAGCCTTATTAGTTTTAACAATATCATAAATTACTTTTATAGCATTACAAAAATATTCTCCATAATCTTCTTGATCACCACAACCAAATAAACCTAAATATTTATTTTTAAAATTTATTTTTTGTAAAATAGGTAAAAAATTTTCCCAATCACATTGTACCTCTCCATAGTACCATGTTGGAACTCCAAATAAGAGGATATTATATTTTTCAATATCTTTTTTTTCAACTTCAGAAATATTAAAAACTGAAGAAATTTTTTTACTTAAAATTTTTTGTATTTTAAAAGCAACATTTTCAGTATTACCTGTATCACTACCAAAAAAGATACCAATTTTTGACATTATTATTTTTTCTCTAAAAATATTGTTTATAACATATTTTTAATATTACATTAAATACTAATTTTGTATTTTCAATATGTAATAAATGACCAACATTTTTAACATTATATATTTTAGCATTAGGAAATTGAGAAAAAATATTTTTATAATAATTTTTATTTATATAATTTGATTTTTCTCCTTTTAGGAAAAAAATATTTCCAGACCATTTAGAAATTAAATTCCAATCTAAAATTTTTTGATATTCATTTTTTAATATTGGTAAATTAAATTCCCATTTACCATTTATAAATGTTTTTAATAATGTATTTATTATATATTTATTCTTAATATATAATTTCATTATATAAAATGCATTTTTTCTTGTTAAAATTTTTTCTTGAGAAATTTTTTCTAATACAAAAAATATATTTTTATTAAAAAATTGATATTTTACAGGAGCAATATCTAAAATAATAATAGTTTTAATATTATCTAATAAGTTAAATTGAGTAATATTCATAGCTATTTTACCACCCATAGAATGGCCAATAAAAATAATATTTTTTTTTATATTTAAAAAACATAATGTATCTAATACATCTTTAGATAAAGAAATATAATTCATTTTTTTATTTTGTGGTGATAAACCATGATTTCTAATATCTAATAATATAATTTTATATTTTAAATATTTATTTAAAAATATCCCCATTGAATATAAACTTTTTTTATTTCCAAATAATCCATGTAATATAATAATTGTATATTTTTCTTTAATAAAAGAACTATTATTTGGAATAATTAAATAACTAAGAATCATACAAAATAAATTTGTTAAAAAAAAATATTTTATCATATAAAATAAAAAAGTGAATTTTTTAATATAATTTAAAATCATGATATAATCAAATTTAAATAATATATTTTATTTAAAATATTTTAAAATTTTAATTATTAAATATTAATTAACAACATTATATGAAAAATATTAATCCTACAAAAACTATTTCCTGGAAATATTTAGAAAATCATTTACAAGAAATGAAAAAAACGACTATTAATGATTTATTTAAAATAGATAAAAATAGATTTGAAAATTTTTCAATTAATTTTGAAAACAAAATTCTGTTTGATTATTCAAAAAATTTTATTAATAAAACAACTATACATTATTTAATAAATTTAGCTAAAGAAACTAAATGTATTGATGCTATTAATTCAATGTTTTATGGTAAAAAAATTAATATTACAGAACAAAAATCTGTATTACATACAGCATTAAGATATAATCATAATTATTTTTTAAAAAATAAAAAAATTTATAATAATATAGATAAAATTTTAAAAAAAATTGAAAATATTTCTAATAATATTATTTCAGGAACATGGAAAGGTTATACAAATAAAAAAATTAAAAATATAATAAATATAGGAATAGGAGGTTCTCATTTAGGACCTTTAATGGTTACAGAATCATTACAAGAATATAAAAATAAATTAAATTTATTTTTTTTATCAAATATTGATTCAAATAAATTAATAAAGATTATTAATAAAATAAAACCAGAAGAAAGTTTATTTATTATTGCATCAAAAACTTTTAGTACACAAGAAACAATGACTAATGCTTTAAGTATAAAGAAATGGTTTATAAAAAATATAAATATAAATTTAAATAAAGATATTTTTTCAAAACATTTTATTGCAGTTACAAATAATATTAATTCTGCAATAGATTTTGGTATAAATAAAAACAATATTTTACCATTATTATCTGAAATAGGAGGACGATTTTCTTTATGGTCTTCCATTGGATTAAGCATATCTTTATCTATTGGATTTAATAATTTTAAAAAATTATTACAAGGAGCAAATAAAATGGATTATCATTTTTTTTCTACTCCTATAAATAGGAATATTCCTATTATTATGGCTTTAATTAGTATCTGGTACAATAATTTTTGGAATACAGAAACAGAAGCAATAATCCCCTATTGCGATAATATGCGTTTTTTACCATCATATTTACAACAATTAAATATGGAATCTAATGGTAAATCTATAGATAGAAATGGTAATAAAATAAAATACCAGACTAGCCCGATTATATGGGGAGATGTAGGTACTAACGGACAACATTCTTTTTTTCAAATGTTACATCAAGGAACTAAATTGATACCATGTGATTTTATAGCTTCCGCTATATCTAATAGTAAAAAATATACAAATCATCATATAAAACTTATTGCAAATTATATTGCACAAACGAAAGCATTAGCATTTGGTAATATAAATAGTTTTTCTTGTAAGAAAAATTTATATCAATGTTGTTTTGGAAATAAGCCAAGTAATTCTATTTTTTTAAAAAAAATAACTCCTTATAATTTAGGATTATTAATTTCATATTATGAACATAAAATTTTTATACAAGGAGTAATTTTAAATATATTTTCTTTTGACCAATGGGGAGTAGAATTAGGAAAAGAAATAGCTAATTATTTATATAAAGATCTAAATAAAAATAGTCAAAATATAAATCAATATGATTACTCATCTCAAGGATTAATTAATTTTTATAAACATTTTCATTAAAATTAATTTTTTATAATATATAAAATATTTTTATATTAAAAGATTTAATTAATTATAACTATTTTTTTTGTAATTTTAAATATGAATTTTTGTAAGATCTTTGATATTTAAACATTAATTCAAAGTTAATATTTTTATTTAAAATTCTCATATTTTTAGAATATTTTGTAATAATTTTTTTTATGGTAGGAGATAATTCAATAGTAGAGTAATTAGTAAATAATTTTATATTTCCTATAGTATTACTATTTATTTTTAATTCATTAATAATAGCTCCCACAATATGACGTACTTCTACTTTATCATTCTTACCTATATTAATACGATATATATCCATATATTTTTTTATTTTTTTAATATATTTATTTTTATGGAAATTTGATTTTTTATTAAATATTTTTTTTTTAACAGGATCAGGAGATAAAATTAAAGGTCTTTTATTTTGAGATAATTTTAATAAAATTATTATTAATTTTTCTTTATTAATATTATTTTTAATAATTATTGTTGATATAATATTTTTATATTTAATTAAATCTGTATCCTTTATTAAGGATAATTCTTTTTGTATTTTTTTAATTAAATTTTCTAATCTTTTTTCACATAAAATCTTATAATTAGGTAATGATATTTCCTGAATATTACATTTGAGTCTACGTTCAATATTTTTCAGTAATCTTTTTTCTCGATATTCAATAAATGTTAAAGATTTACCTTGTCTTCCTGCTCTTCCTGTTCTTCCAATACGATGGATATATGATTCTATATCCATAGGTAAATCATAATTTATAACTAAATTTATTCTATTAACATCTAATCCTCTTGCTGCAATATCAGTAGCAATTAAAATATCTAATTTTCCATTTCTAAATTTTTCTAATGTTTTTTCTCTATTATTTTGATTCATATCTCCATTTAATGCTGCACTATTATAATTATATTTTTTTAATATATCAGATATTTCTATAGTTGAAGTTTTAGTTTTCACAAAAATTAAAACAGCATCAAAATTTTCAGTTTCTAAAAATCTCATTAAAGCATTTATTTTTTTACTATGTATTAACCAATAATTTTGATTAATATCTGGAATTGTTTTAACATCTGTTTTAATAAATACTTCATATGGATTAACCATAAATTTTCTAGTTATATTTTTAATTCTTTTTGGCATAGTTGCAGAAAATAATAAAGTTTGATATTTTTTAGGTATTGTAGATAAAATCTTTTCTACATCTTCAATAAATCCCATTCTTAACATTTCATCTGCTTCATCTATTACTAAACTAGCTAATTTAGATAAATTAACAGTTTTTCTCTGAATATGATCTAGTAAACGTCCTGGGGTAGCTATAATAATTTGAACTCCTAAGTGTAAACGTTTAAATTGTATATTATAAGATTGTCCTCCGTATAATGCTAAAATACTAATTTCCTTTATATATTTTGCAAATATTGAAGTAGCTTTAGTTACCTGAATTGCTAATTCTCTAGTCGGTGTTAAAACTAAAATTTGAGTTTTTTTTATAGATAAATTTAGATTATTTAATAATGGTAACATAAATGCAGCAGTTTTACCACTACCTGTTTGTGCAATACCTAATACATCTTTCCCAGATAATAAATATGGAATACATTTTTTTTGTATAGGGGATGGGTTTATATATCCTATATCATTCAATGCTTTTAAAAGTAATTTATTTAAACCAAATTTAGTGAAAGTAATATTTATCATATAATATATATGCCTATTTAAAATTTAAAATATAATTATTAAAAAAATTTAATATAATTAATAATCTAATAATTATTAGATGGGATTATAAAATTAAATTGTAATTATGTTTTAATATAAACATAATTACAAATAATAAAAATTATTTAATATAAATAATAATTTTACAATTAATTTTTATAAATTACTATATTAGTAAATATACATATTTTTAAAAATATTATTTATTAAAATAATTTATATAATTATTTGTAAATAATTTTTTATAAAAAAATTTTTAAAAAATTAATTTTTTTTAATAACAGCTTTTATACTTAATCTTATTCTTCCTTGTTTATCAATTTCCATCACTTTAACAAGTACCTTTTGTAATAATTGTAAATAATCACTTACTTTATTTACATGTTTATGCGTAATTTGAGAAATATGTACTAATCCTTCTTTACCATTTCCTATCGAAATAAAAGCACCAAAATCAACAATACGTACAACTTTACCATTATATATTTGTCCCACAATAATATCTGCAGTAATTTCTTCTATACGTCTAATTGCAAATCTAATTTTTTCATTATTTTTAGCTGCAATTTTTACAATTCCATTATCTTCTATTTCGATAATTGTATCAGTTTCTTCTGTTAAAGCTCTAATAACAGATCCTCCTTTACCTATCATATCTTTAATTTTTTCTGGATTAATTTTTATTGTATGAATTCTTGGAGCAAATTCTGAAATATTTCTTCTAGGAAAAGAAATAGCTTGTTTCATTACTTTCAAAATATGTAATCTAGCTAATTTTGCTTGAAATAAAGCTAATTTTATTATTTTATATGTAATTCCTTCTATTTTCATATCCATTTGTAAAGCAGTAATACCAGTTTTAGTTCCTGCTACCTTAAAATCCATATCACCTAAATGATCTTCATCACCTAAAATATCAGATAATACTATAAAATTATTTTTTTCTTTAATTAAACCCATTGCTATACCTGCTACAGCATTTTTAATTGGAATTCCTGCATCCATCATTGCTAAGGACGCTCCACATACTGAGGCCATAGATGATGAACCATTAGATTCTGTAATTTCAGATACAATACGGATTGTATAAGGAAAAATATCTAGATTAGGCATTACTGGTATTAAAGATTTTTTAGCTAAATTACCATGACCAATTTCACGTCTTTTAGGAGAACTCATTATACCTGTTTCACCAACAGAATAAGGAGGAAAATTATAATGAAATAAAAAATTATCTGTTCTATTATTTATTAAATCATCTAATAATTGAGCATCTCTTGTTGTTCCTAATGTAGCAGTAACTAAAGACTGTGTTTCCCCTCTTGTAAACAAAGCAGAACCATGAGTTCTTGGTAAAATACCTATACGTACATCTAAATTACGTATCATATCATGTTCACGACCATCAATTCTAAGATTTTTTTCTGTAATATTTTTACGTACTATTTTTTTTTCTAAGTCATAAAAAATTTCATTTAAATCATAAATTGAAATATTTTCATATTCTTTTTCTTTTTTAAAAACTTCAAGAGTTTTTAATTTTATAGAATCAATTATATGAACTCTATCTTGTTTTTTTTTTATATTATATGCTTTTATTAATTTTTTATATGATAAAAAAATTACTTTTTCTTTAAGCTTCTCATTTAAAGGATATAAAATCCATTCACGAGATTTTTTTTTTACTTTATCTGATAATTGAACGATATTATTAATTAAAATTTGTTGTTGATTATGTCCATATATTATTGCATCTAAAATTTGGTCTTCAGTTAATAAATTAGATTTAGCTTCTACCATTAGTATAGCTTTTTTAGTACTAGTAACAATTAAATCTAATTCACTATTTTCCATTTCTTGTATACTAGGATTTAGTATATATTGATTATTAATATACCCAACACGTGCAGTTCCAAATGGTCCATTAAAAGGAATACCTGATAAATTTAAAACAGTAGAAGCCCCAATAATAGCTACAATATCTGGATTTATTTCAGGATTTAGGGACATTACGGTTGCAATAATTTGAGTTTCATTTAAAAAACCTTTTTTAAATAAAGGTCTTATAGGACGATCAATTAAACGAGAAATTAATATTTCATTTTCACTAGGACGTCCTTCTCTACGAAAAAAATTTCCAGGAACACGACCAGCAGCATATAATTTTTCTTGATAATGTACTGATAAAGGGAAAAAATTTTGTTCTAATTTTACTTCATTATTTACTACTAAAGTTACGAAAACAGCTGTATCATCAATACTAACCATTACAGAAGATGTTGCTTGTCTAGCTATCATCCCTGTTTCAATAGTTACAGTATTATTACCATAACAAAATCTATGAATAATCGGGTTTAACAAAATAAATATCCTTTAAATAAAAACTTTTTTATATTAAAAAAATAAATTTATTTTAAAATCTATAATTAATATAGATAATATTAAAATATTTTTATTTTCTTAACCCTAAATTTTCAATTAATATATTATAATCATGTAATTTTTTTTTTTTTAAATAATTTAATAATTTTCTACGTTGTGATATCATATGGAGAAGTCCTCGACGACTATGATGATCTTTTTTATGGATAGTAAAATGTTTATGTAAATAATTAATTTTAAATGTTAGTAAAGCTATTTGTACTCTTGTTGATCCTTTATCTTTAGGACTAATTTCATACTGTTTAATAATTTGTGCTTTTTTTTTTGTATTAAAATACATAACTTAACTCCATTAAATTATTTATAAATTAATAAAATTTATTAATTTACATTTAATTATATAACCTTTGTTATTAATATGACAAACACCTATAAAATTATGAAATATTTTTTCAAATATACGGAATATTTTTTTATCTATTATAGATGTTATTTTTATTTTTTCACCATTTATTATTTTTTTTATTAAAAAATTAGATAAATATAATTTAGGAATATTATTTATAATATAATTAATAGGTAATAATAACTTTTTTATTAAAAAAATATTTAGTTTATTATTTCGATAATTTATAATTAATGTTTGTAATTGTTCAATGGTTATTACATTCTTATGTAAAATAGAAATATGTGATATTTGTATTCTGCGTAATTTGATTACATGAGCTCCACAATTTAATTTATCTCCTAATTCATCAATAATACTACGAATATATGTTCCTTTAGAACAATTAATTTTTAATTTAATTTTATTTTCATAAAATTTTAATAATTTAATTTGATAAACTGTAATCTTTCTTTTTTTTAGATGAGAAAAAATTACTCCTGATCTAGCATATTTATAAAGAGGTATTCCTTTATATTTAATTGCAGAATACATAGGAGGATATTGTTTAATCTTTCCTTTAAATAAATTTATTACTTTAATAAGATCTTTTATAGATATATTAACATTTTTTTTTTTAATAAGAAAACCATATTTATCAGCAGTATTTGTTTTTTCCCCTAAAATAGCAGTAACTAAATAAACTTTATTTGAATTTAGTAAATATTGACTAAATTTAGTACATTTTCCTAAACATATTGGTAATAAACCACTAGCTAAAGGATCTAAAGTACCTGTATGTCCTGCTTTTTTTACATTAAAAATATTTTTAATATTTTGAAGGATTTGATTAGATGTAAATCCTATAGATTTATCAAGTAATAATAAACCATTTATTTCTTTTTTTTTTTTTATTTTTAACATTTTTAAAAAATTATAATTTAAATTATAATTATTTTTTTTTAATTTTTAAATTATTTAAAATATTACTAATATATTTACCTTCTTTAAAAGAAGAATCCAAAAAAAATTTTATTTTTGGTATTTTACGTAAATTTATTTTTTTTTTAAGAATATATCTAATATATTCTGTAGTTTTATTTAAATAAAAAAGTGAATTTTTTTTATTTTTTAATTTTTCTTCTTTATATGATAAAATTACAAAAATTTTTGCATATGAAAAATCTTTCGATATTACTATATCAGTAATATTACAAAATTTATTTATTCTTATATCATTAATATTATGTTGTAAGATTTTTGCTATTTGTTTTTTTAATTCATATGAAATACGTAAATTTCGATACAATAAAACACTCCTTTTTGATATATTTTATAATGTTATTTTTAATAACAAAAATTATTTTTTAAATAACTATTTTTTTATAAGTTCATTCGTTTCAAAAATTTCAATTTTATCTCCTATATGAATATCATTAAAATTTTTAATACTAATCCCACATTCCATTCCATTACGTACTTCATTAACACTTTCTTTAAATCTTCTTAAAGAATCTATAACACCTTTATAAAAAATTTTATTATTTCTAAATAATTTAATTAAATTATTACGTTTAATTATTCCATATGTTACTAGACATCCAGCTATCACCCCAATTTTAGGTATAGTAAAAATACTTCTAACATCTGCAAGACCTAAAGTTAATTCTTTATATTCAGGAACTAAGATTTTTTGTATATGTTTTTTCATATAATTAATTAAATCATAAATAATTATAAAAAATTTAATTTTTATATTTTCTATTTTCATTATATTTTTCACATTCTTACTTGCTTTTACATTAAAACCAATAATAATTACATGTTTTGCTAAATTAGCCATTGCCATTGAAATATCTGTTTCAGTAATTTCTCCAACACCAGAATAAATAATTTTAATATTTATTTTATCATTAGATAAATTAATTAACGTAGTTGTGATTGCTTCTAGAGAACCCTGTACATCAGCTTTTAATAAAATATTTATTTCATGAATATTTTTATTATTTAAATCTAAGAAAACTTTTTTAAATTGTTTTTGTTTATTAGATAATTGTATTTCTCTATATTTATTTTTTCTATATGATGCTATTTCTTTAGCTTGTTTTTCATTATTTACTACGATTAAATTATCTCCAGCATGTGGAATTTCTGATAAACCTATTATTTTAATAGGAGTTGATGGGCCGGCTTGTAAAATATTTAAACCTTTATAATTTATTAATCCTTTAATTTTTCCATAAGTATATCCACAAAGTACTATATTACCTTTTTTTAACATTCCTTCTTTAATTAAAACACTAGCTATAGGTCCTTTACCTTTATCTAAAAAAGATTCAATGACAATTCCCTTTGCAATACCTTTATTAATAGCTTTTAATTCTAATATTTCAGCTTGTAATAAGATAGTATTTAATAAATTATTTATTCCTTCTCCTGTTTTAGCTGAAACTTTAACAAAAATATTATCTCCGCCCCATTCTTCAGAAATAATATCATACCTACTTAATTCATTTTTTATTTGTTCAAGATTTGAAATTTTTTTATCAATTTTATTAATTACAACTATTATTGGTAATTTAGTTTTTTTAGCATATTTAATTGCTTCTATAGTTTGTGGCATAACTCCATCATCAATTGCAATAACTAGAATTATTATATCAGTAACTTGAACTCCTCTTAACCTCATTGAAGTGAAAGATTCATGTCCTGGAGTATCAAGAAATGTAATTTTTTTATTATTAAATTTTATTTGATATGCATTAATATACTGGGTAATACCTCCAGATTCTTTTGAAGTTATATTACTTGAAAAAATATAGTCTAATAACGAAGTCTTACCATGATCTACATGACCCATAATTGTTACTATTGGAGGTCTTATAATAGATATTTTATTAATTTGATCTTCATTATTAATTAATGATTTTTCTATATCATTTTCACAACGTAATATAACTTTATGTCCCATTTCTTCTGCAATTAATTGAGCTGTTTCTTGATTTAAAAGCTGATTAATATTAGTAAATTTTTCTCCCATATTAATTATAATTTTTATAAGTTTTGAACTTTTAACTGCCATTTTATTAGATAATTCAGTGATACTAATAGTATCATTAATAATGATATTACGATTAATGTTTTTAACTGGTTTATTAAAATTTTGATATAATTTAGAAAATTTTTTTTTGTATTTATTATTAATAATTTTTTTTTTATTTTCTTTATTATTTTTATATTTTTTTTTATTATATATTTTTTTATTAAAAATATTATTATTTAAATTTTTATTATTTATTTTTTTCTTATAATATTTTTTATTTTTATTTATTTTTTTTTTATTTAATTCTAAATTTTTTTTATAATCTGTATTATATATTTTTTTATCATTATTTTTAATAAATTGTTTAAATTTTTTCAATTTTTTTTTTTTAGATAAAGGATAATTATTAATTTTTAATGATGTTTGTTTTAATAAATTTTTTTTATCTTTAGATAAAAAAATTTTCTCATTATCTAATAATTTATTAGATTTATGATTTATATTTAATAATTTAAAATTTTTTATTTTTTTATTTTTTAAATATATTAAAAATTTTTTATTTTCTTCTTTACTAACTATATCATTTTCTAATTTAGAAATACCTATATCAGCAAAATATTTAATTATATTTTTTACTGAAATTTTAATTTTACTAGCTAATAATTTTATAGTTATAACAGCATCTGTCATGCTGTCTACTCCTCTATTGTCAAAATTAATTAATTATCATTTTTTTTATTAAACCAACAAATATTACGTGCAGACATAATTATTTTTCCTGCTCTTATTTTATTTAGATTATCTATGTCAGATAAATCTTCAATACTTTGTTCTGCTAACTTTTCAATAGTTAAAATTCCTTTATTTATTAAAGATTCAGATAATTCATTATTCATTCCTTTTAATTTTAACAGTTTTTTTTTAAATTTATTATTAATATTATTTTTCTTTTTTAGAGATAAATTTTTATAAGTATTTGCTGCTAATTTTTTTATTTTTTTTAAATCATTAATTTTTATATTAAAAATATTAGTTATTTCATTTAATTTTTCAATTGGTATTGATACTAATTCTTTAAAAGAAGATATTTTCCCATCTTCAACTATTTTTTTTGATAACTCATATTTAATATTTAAATATTTTATAAACATATTTATAATATTACTTTTTTCTTTTTTATGTTTATGATACAAATCATGTTTAGTCATAACATTTAATTCCCAACCACTTAATTGTGATGCTAAACGAATATTTTGACCATTTCTACCAATAGCTTGCGCTAAATTATTTTCTTCAACTGCAATATCTATAATATGTTTTTTTTCATTTAAAATAATTACTGATATATCAGCAGGTGACATAGCATTAATAACAAATTTTTCAGGATTTGCATTCCATAGTACAATATCGATACGTTCTCCATTTAATTCATTAGAAATTGCTTGTACTCTAGCTCCTCTCATTCCTACACAAGCACCTACTGGATCAATTCTTTTATCATTTGTTTTAACCGCAATTTTTGATCTAGATCCGGGATCTCGTGCTACTCCTTTAATTTCAATTAATCCTTCTTCTATTTCAGGTACTTCAATATGAAATAATTCAATTAACATTTGTATTTTTGATCTACTTATAAATAATTGTGTTTCTTTAATATCTTCTTTTATATAAAATAATAAACCTCTTATTCTATCTCCTAATCTAAAATTTTCTCTTGGTAACATATCAGAACGTAAAATAATGGCATTAGCACCATGTCCTAAATCTAAATTTAAATGTCCTCTATTTACTTTTTTAACAATACCACTTAAAATTTTTCCTTCCTGTTTTTTAAATTGAGCAATAGTAATAGCTTTTTCTGCTTCTCTTACTTTATGTACAATAACTTGTTTAGCAGTCTGTGTTGTTATTCGGTTAAAGTCAATAGATTTAATTTTATCATAAATATAATCACCTAAATTTAGAGTATTATCTTCAATACGTGCTGCATCTAATGTAATTTCTTTTGTAGGATAATGAACTTTTTTTACAATTAGCCACCTTCTAAAGGTATTAAAATCTCCATTTTTACGATCAATATTTACTAATACTTCTATATCTTGTTCATATTTTTTTTTTGTGGCACTAGCTAAAGCACTTTCCATAGCTTCAAATATTTTTTCACGAGGTAAAGATTTTTCATTAGAAACAGCTTCAATAACAGCTAACATTTCTTTATTCATCCTAGTTATCCTTAAATATTTAATTCTTAAAATTAGAAAACTAGATTATATTAAAACATTAATATTAGTGTGTTTATTTTTTAAATAAATATCTTATTATTTAAATATAAATATAATTATTTTAATAAAATTAATTTATTAATACTTTTTTATATAATTCGTAAATATATATAAAAAATTATTTTGGATATTATAGATTTACTTATCTATATATAAAATATAATTTAGGATTAAATATAATGTGGTATTTGGTTGCGGGAGTTGGATTTGAACCAACGACCTTCGGGTTATGAGCCCGACGAGCTACCAAACTGCTCCACCCCGCGTCTACTTAAATAATATGATATGCTAAAAATATAAATAATGCAATAACAATTTTGGTACCGAAGACGGGATTTGAACCCGTAAACCCAAATAATAGGGCACTACCACCTCAAGGTAGCGTGTTTACCAATTTCACCACCTCGGTAAAATCATACTTATATTTTATTTTTTTATATTATGTAATTTAATATTTTTTATATATTTTTTTACATTAATATTACTTAGTAATAAGCTAATAATAAAAAATAAAGATGCAAGTAAAATAATACTTCTAGTTAATATTTTATTAGATGTATTTGTATTAAAAGGTGATTTTGTATTACTTGATGATGCACTAATATCTATATCATCATTATTTTGAAACATGATAATACCAACTAAAATAGTTGCAATAAAAACAAATAAAACTAGCAATAATTTATACATAAAAAAGTTAACAAAATAGCTTTTTAATTAAATATTAATTATTTTAATTATATATCAATTATTAATAATTGCAATATAATTTTTTATTTTTAAAAAATTATTCTTATTTTAATAAAATAATTAATAATTTTAGAAAGAATAAATATAATATATTTAGATATTTTAGATCTAAATTACTATTTTTTTAATATATTATCTCTAATATTATTAGCTATATAATAATATACTAATATTTTTTAGGATAATTCTAAATTTAAATAAATAATTTTAGTTACTATAACTTTTATTTTTTAAATATTCTTATTAATTTAAAATAAAATTTATAAATAATATAAACAATATTAATAATATATAAAATATATATAATGTTATTAGTTTATTTTATTAAAAAAAAAACTAAATTTTACTAAAATTTAATAATTTTTTCTAAAGTTATTAAATTAGTAAAATTAGTCATATTTATTATTTATCTGATATAATTAGAATTAATTTTTTAAATTATTATTTATTTTATTTATTATAATTTTTTTATTCACAATTTTAATTGTGATTATAAATAGTTTAAAAAAAATTTTAATAAATTAATGATGTTATTATTATATATAAGTTAATTTTTAATATTTTTTATAAAAATATCTAATTCAGTAATAAAATTATAAGTTATTAAAAATTTATTTAAAATATCTTAACCTTAAATCTTATTACAATATATTTATGATATTTCATATTATAAATTTTCTTGTTTTTTATAAAATATCATAAATTATTTATTTTTTAAATTTTATTTTTTTTATCATATTCTGGCGGTCTAACTTCTTTTCTATTCATTAAATCATCAATTTGCATTGAACCTATTGTTTCATATTTTATAAGTGTATTTTTCATGTTATGTAAAATATCAATATTATTTTTTAAAATTTTAAATGATCTATTATAATTTTCTTCTATTAAATATTTTACTTCCTGATCAATAATTTTTGCTGTATCATCAGACATATGTTTAGCTTTAGCAACTGATCTTCCTAAAAAAATTTCTTCTTCTTCTTCTGTATATAATAAAGGTCCTAATTTTTTAGAAAAACCCCATTGTGTTACCATCTTTCTTGCAATATTAGTTGCAACTTTAATATCATTTGAGGACCCTGTTGATACATATTTTTCTCCGTAAATTATTTCTTCAGCAATTCTACCTCCATATAATGTAGATATTTTACTTTCTAATCTTTGACGACTGATACTAATAATATCAATTTCAGGTAAAAAAAATGTAACTCCTAATGCTCGCCCCCTAGGAATAATTGTAACTTTATGTACTGGATCGTGATCTGGAACTAATCTTCCTATAATTACATGACCTGCTTCATGATAAGCAGTTGCCTCTTTTTGTTTTTCTGTCATTACTAAAGAACGTCTTTCTGTACCCATCATAATTTTATCTTTTGCTTTTTCTAATTCTAACATAGAAACAACATTATAATTTTGACGAGCTGCTAATAAAGCTGCTTCATTTATTAAATTTGCTAAATCAGCACCTGAAAAACCTGGAGTACCTCTAGCTAAAATTTTTAAATCTACTTCTTTTGAAATAGGTACATTTTTAATATGTATTTTTAAAATTTGTTCTCTTCCTCTTATATCTGGTAAACCTACTGTTACTTGACGATCAAAACGTCCAGGTCTTAAAAGAGCAGGATCTAATACATCGGGACGATTAGTTGCAGCAATTACTATAATACTTTCATTATTATTAAAACCATCCATTTCTACTAACATTTGATTTAATGTTTGTTCTCTTTCATCATGACCTCCTCCTAAACCTGCACCTCTTTGTCTTCCTACTGCATCTATTTCATCAATAAAAATAATACATGGAGCTAATTTTTTAGCTTGATTAAACATATCTCTTACTCTTGAAGCTCCTACACCTACAAACATTTCTACAAAATCAGAACCTGAAATAATAAAAAATGGTACTTTTGATTCTCCTGCTATAGCTTTAGCTAATAAAGTTTTACCTGTTCCTGGAGGTCCAACCATTAAAATACCTTTAGGAATTTTACCTCCTAATTTTTGAAATTTTTTAGGTTCTTTTAAATAATCTACTAATTCTCTAACTTCTTCTTTTGCTTCATCACATCCAGCAACATCATTAAATGTAATTTTGATTTGATTTGATGTTAAAATTTGTGCTTTACTTTTCCCAAAAGATAAAGCTCCTTTACTACTATTTTGTAATTGACGAATAAAAAAAATCCAAATACCAATTAATAAGAACATTGGAAACCATGCAATAAAAATAGATAATAATATGCTAGGTTTTGGAAGAGGTTCTCCTAATATCTTAATTTTTTTTAAAAATAGTACTTTTAGTAAATTAGGATCACTCATTGGTAAATAAGTAATATAACGACTATTATCCTTTCTAAAAACATGAATTTTTCTACCATTAATACTCGTTTTAATTATTTTATTTTGTTTAATTTCAGATAAAAAAGTTGAATATGAAATTTGATTTTTTTTATTAAATTTATTTGGATTTAAACTCTGGAAAACAGATATAAATATGACTGTAATTGCTAACCAGAAAATTAGATTTTTTGCCATATCTTTCAAAAAATAACCCCTTGTAACTTTATAGTATATTATATATTAATTTTTATATTTTTTTGCAACAATATAAATTTCACTTGATTGAGATCTTGAAGCATTAGGTTTTCTAATTTTAACTATTTTAAATATAGAATTAATCTTATTATAATATCGGATTAGTTCATGACTTTGAAAAGTTTTTACTAAAAAAATTCCATTATGTTTTAAATGAGAATAACATAATTTTAAAGTTAATTCATTTAAATAAATAATCCGAGGTATATCTATTTCTTTTATCCCAGAAATATTAGGAGACATATCAGACATTATCATATGTACTTTTATTTTATTAAGTTTTTCTATTATTTTATTAAAAAAAATAGAATTACATATATTACCTTGATAAAAATTAACATTTTTAATATTCTTCATTGGTAATATATCACATGAAATAATTTTTCCTTTATTACCAATTTTTAATGAAGCAAAACTAGACCATCCACCAGGGGAAGATCCTAAATCAATTATAGTCATACCTTTTTTAAAAATTTTATCTATTTTTTCTATTTCTGCTAATTTAAACCATGATCTTGATCTATATTTATTAATATTTTTTTGAACTTTTTTTATATAAAAATCTTTAAAATTATTTTTTAACCATATTTTAGATTTTCTATTTTTTTTATAATTCATAAAATTATTTATTTTAGAATATTAAATATTTATTTCATAAAATAATTTTTAATAATAGTATCAAAAAATTTTAAATATTACAATTTGTAAAGAATAAACTTATGATATTATTCATATTAAAAAATTATGTTTTATTTTAAATATATAATTTTTAATTAGCATTTAATAATTCAGTTAAATTAGCAGCAGCAGAATCTGCTGAAGAAATATTATTTGTTTTTTTATCAATATTCTTTTTATTAATACGATTTGTATGATAGGAGTATCCAGTTCCTGCAGGAATTAATCTACCTACAATTACATTTTCTTTTAGTCCTTTTAATTTGTCACTTTTTCCTGCTACAGATGATTCTGTTAAAACTCTTGTTGTTTCTTGGAAAGAAGCAGCTGAAATAAAAGAAGAAGTAGCTAAAGATGCTTTAGTAATACCTAATAAATCACGATTATATAATGCTATATTTTTCCCCTGATCTTTTAATTTTTTATTTTCTGTAATAATTTTAAAAACTTCTACTTGTTCTCCCTCTAAAAAACAAGAATCCCCCATTTTTATTATAGTAGCTTTACGTAACATTTGACGTATAATTACTTCTATATGTTTATCATTAATCTTTACGCCTTGTAATCGATAAACATCTTGTACTTCATTAATTATATAATTAGTAACAGCATTTACACCTCTTAATCTTAAGATATCATGTGGAGATTCAGGACCATCTGAAATAATATCTCCTTTATTAATTATTTCACCTTCAAAAATATTTAATTGTCTCCATTTAGGGATCATTTCTTCATATGGTTCTATATCTGAATTCATAGGTGTAATTATTATTCTTCTTTTTCCTTTTGTTTCTTTACCAAATGAAATAATACCACTAATTTCTGCTAAAATAGCAGCATCTTTAGGTTTTCTTGCTTCAAATAAATCTGCTACTCTTGGAAGTCCTCCAGTGATATCTTTAGTTCCCCCGGATTCTTGAGGAACTTTTGCCAAAACATCACCTATATTAATTATATTTCCATCTTTTAAATGAATTATAGATTTATTAGGTAAAAAATAATGTGCTGGCATATCTGTACCAGGTACAATTATATCTTCATTATTCTTATCTAAAATTTTAATCATAGGTCTAAGATCTCTACCTAAAGAAGGTCGTTCTGAAGTATCCAATACAACTATAGATACTAATCCTGTTAAATCGTCAGTTTGTTTTATAACAGTTTGTCCTTCTAATATATCAATAAATTTTATTTTTCCAGTAACCTCAGTAATAATTGGCATACTATGAGGATCCCAATATGAAACTATTTCACCAGCAATAATATGAGAACCATTTTTTTTTGTTATGATCGCACCATATGGTATTTTATAACTTTCTATAATTTTATTTAAGTGATCAATAACTTTTAATTCAGCATTTCTAGAAATTACTACTAATTTATTAGTAGTATTTATAACAGATTTTGTATTTATTAATTTAATAATTCCATTATCTTTAACTTGTATACTAGATTCTGCGGCAGATCTTGAAGCAGCTCCTCCAATATGAAATGTTCTCATTGTTAATTGTGTACCCGGTTCACCTATAGATTGAGCTGCAATAACACCTATTGCTTCTCCTTTATTTATAATATGTCCTCTAGCTAAATCACGACCATAACAATGTGCACATACTCCAAAAGAAGTTTCACAACTAACAACAGATCTTACTTTAATATTATCAATTGAATTTTTTTCTAAAATATCACAATATTTTTCATTTAATAATGTATTATTACGAATTAAAATTGTTTTACCATCTGTTTGTACTACATCTTCTGCTGTTACTCTACCTAACACTCTTTCTCTTAACGATTCTTTTATATCTCCTCCTGTAATAATAGAAGAAATTCTTATTCCTCCTAAAGTATGACAATCATTTTCTGTTATAACTAAATCTTGTGCTACATCTACTAACCTTCTCGTTAAATATCCAGAATTAGCTGTTTTTAAAGCAGTATCTGCTAATCCCTTTCTAGCACCATGGGTAGATATAAAATATTGTAAAACATTTAAACCTTCTCTAAAATTAGCAATAATTGGAGTTTCAATAATAGAACCATCAGGTTTGGCCATTAAACCTCTCATTCCAGCTAACTGTCTAATTTGTGCTGCAGAACCTCTAGCACCAGAATCTGCCATCATAAAAATATTATTGAAAGAACTTTGTTTAATTAAATTACCTTTCTTATCAATTATTTTTTCTACTGATAAATTTTTCATCATAGATTTAGCTATTTTTTCATTTGCAGCAGCCCAGATATCAATTACTTTATTATATCTCTCCCCAGAAGTAACAAGACCTGATTGAAATTGTTCTTGAATTTCATTAACTTCTAATTTTGCTTCATTAATAATTTCAGTTTTATTATTTGGGATAATTATATCATCTATACCAACAGAAGAACCTGATTTAGTAGCATACTTAAATCCAGTATACATAATTTGGTCAGCAAAAATAACTGTAGCTTTTAATCCTAAAATTCTATAACATATATTAAGAATATTAGAAATATCCTTTTTCCCTAAAGTTTTATTTACCATATGATAAGGTATTCCTTTAGGTACTTGATTCCAAAAAATAGCCCTTCCAATTGTAGTATCGACAAGAATATAATTCTTAATCCATTTATTTGTTAATGAATTTTTTGTATATTCTTTAATTTTAACTTTAACACGAGAATGTAAATCTACTTGTCCTGAATTATATGCACGTTCTACTTCTTTAGGACCTGTTAATATCATTCCTTCCCCATATGCATTAATTTTATCTTTAGTCATGTAATATATACCTAATACTACATCTTGTGATGGAACAATAATTGGTTCTCCATTTGCTGGTGATAAAATATTATTAGTAGACATCATTAAAATTCTTGCTTCTAATTGAGCTTCTAATGTTAAAGGAATATGAACAGCCATTTGATCACCATCAAAATCAGCATTATAAGCTGCACATACTAAAGGATGTAATTGTATTGCTTTACCTTCAATTAGAATAGGTTCAAAAGCTTGTATACCTAATCTATGTAAAGTAGGTGCTCTATTTAATAAGATAGGATGTTCTTTAATTACTTCTTCTAATATATCCCATACTATTGAGTCTTCTTTTTCTACCATTTTTTTTGCAGCTTTAATAGTATTTGCAAAACCTTTAATTTCTAATTTACCATATATAAATGGTTTAAATAATTCTAATGCCATTTTTTTAGGTAAACCACATTGGTGTAAACGTAAATAAGGACCTACTGTTATAACAGATCTTCCTGAATAATCAACTCTTTTACCTAATAAATTTTGTCTAAATCTTCCTTGTTTACCTTTAATCATATCTGCTAATGATTTTAAAGGACGTTTATTAGAACCTGTGATAGCTTTACCTCTTCTTCCATTATCTAGTAATGCATCAACAGCTTCTTGTAACATTCTTTTTTCATTTTTTACTATAATATCAGGAGCTGATAATTCTAGTAAACGTTTTAATCTGTTATTACGATTAATAACTCTACGATATAAATCATTTAAATCTGATGTTGCAAATCTACCTCCATCTAAAGGTACTAAAGGTCTTAAGTCAGGAGGTAATACAGGTAATATATTCATTATCATCCATTCTGGTTTATTACCTGAACTTATAAAAGATTCTAATAATTTAATTCTTTTAGCTATTTTTTTTCTTTTAGTTTCTGAATTTGTATTATATAATTCATGACGTAATAGTTTACATTCTTGTTTTAAATTAATATTTTTTAATAAATATTGTATAGCTTCAGCTCCTATTTTAGCTTCAAATTCATTTCCAAATTCTTCTAATAAATCTAAATACTGTTCTTCAGATAAAATTTGCTTTTTTTTTAATGAGGACATACCTTCTTTAATAACAACATAAGATTCAAAATATAAGACTTTTTCTATATCTCTTAAGGGCATATTAAGTAATAAACCTATTCTAGAAGGTAAAGATTTTAAAAACCATATATGAGCAATTGGAGATGCTAATTCAATATGACCCATTCTATCTCGTCTAACTTTAGTTTGCGTAACTTCAACACCACATTTTTCACAAACAACACCTCTATGTTTTAAACGTTTATATTTACCGCATAAACATTCATAGTCTTTAATAGGTCCAAAAATACGAGCACAAAATAAACCATCCCTTTCAGGTTTAAAAGTACGGTAATTAATTGTTTCAGGTTTTTTGACTTCTCCAAAAGACCAAGATTTTATCATATCAGAAGAAGCTAGAGAAAGTTTTATTGAATCAAATTCTTCTATTTTTTTTTGTGATTTTAAAAAATTAAATAAATCTTTCACAAATTTATTACCTCAATTATATTAACTAACAAAATTTTAATATAAAATTATTATTCTGTATTTTCTAAACTTATATTTATACCTAATGAACGTATTTCTTTAAGTAAAACATTAAAAGATTCTGGAATACCAGCTTCCATCTGATGATTACCATCCACAATATTTTTATACATTTTAGTTCTACCATTTACATCATCAGATTTAATTGTTAACATTTCTTGTAAAGTATATGCAGCTCCATATGCTTCTAAAGCCCAAACTTCCATTTCTCCAAATCTTTGCCCACCAAATTGAGCTTTTCCCCCTAATGGTTGTTGCGTTACAAGACTATATGAACCTGTAGATCTAGCATGCATTTTATCATCTACTAAATGATTTAATTTTAACATATACATGTATCCTACAGTAACCGGTCTTTCAAAAGCTTCTCCTGTACGTCCATCATATAATTTAATTTGTCCAGAAATTGGTAAACCGGATAATTTTAATAATTCTTTTATTTCTTGTTCTTGAGCACCATCAAAAACTGGAGTAGCAATAGGCATTCCTTTTTTTAAATTATTTGCTAATGTATTTATTTCACTATCAGTAAAATTATCTAAATCTATTTTTTGACGTATATTATTACCAATACTATATGCTTTATGAAGAAAGGTACGTATTTTATCTATCTTTGTTTTTTCTTTTAATAAAATATTAATTTTATTTCCAATACCTTTTGCAGCCATGCCTAAATGAGTTTCTAATATTTGTCCTATATTCATTCTAGATGGAACTCCTAATGGATTTAAAATAATATCAATTGGAACCCCATTTTCATCATAAGGCATGTCTTCTACAGGACAAATTTTAGAAATAACTCCTTTATTTCCATGTCTTCCTGCCATTTTATCACCTGATTGTATTTGTCTTTTTACAGCTAAATTTACTTTAATAATTTTTAAAATACCAGGTGCTAAATCATTCCCTTGCATAATTTTATTTTTTTGTAATTTAATTTTTTTTTCAAAAATATCCTTTATTTCTTTATATTGTTTAATAAAATTATCTAATTGATAATTTTTTAATTTTGCTTGTAATAAAATAATGAAGTTTATATCAAAAATTTTTATATTTTCTTTTTTAAGAAAATTATTTTTTAATAAAAAATTTTTTATAGTTAATAATATATTTTGTTCAAAAATTTTTTGTTCAGCAAATAAATCTTCTTTTACTTGCTTTAATTGCATTTCTTCTATTTCTATAGTTCTTTTATCTTTTTTTACACCTTCTCTTGTAAAAATTTGCACATCAATAACAGTCCCATATACACCGTTAGGAACACGTAAAGAAGTATCTTTTACATCAGAAGCTTTTTCACCAAAAATAGCACGTAATAATTTTTCTTCTGGTGATAATTGTGTTTCTCCCTTAGGAGTTACTTTACCTACAAGAATATCTCCATTTTTTACTTCAGCTCCAACATATACAATACCAGATTCATCTAATTTAGATAAAGAAGATTCACTAACATTTGGTATATCAGAGGTAATTTCTTCTTGACCTAACTTAGTATCACGAGATATACAAGATAATTCTTGTATATGTATAGTAGTAAATTTATCTTCTTGAACAACTTTTTCTGATAATAAAATAGAATCTTCAAAATTATAACCATTCCATGGCATGAAAGCTACTCTCATATTTTGACCTAATGCTAATTCTCCTAAATCTGTAGCAGGGCCATCTGCTAATACATCTCCTTTTTTAACTAATTCTCCTAAATTTACGGATGGGATCTGATTAATACATGTATTTTGATTTGATCTTATATATTTTTCTAAATGATATATATCTATATCATTTTTAATATTAATAGTATCGTTATTATCTTTTTTTATTATAATACGAGAAGCATCTACATATTGTATAATTCCAGAATTTTTTGCAATTACGGTAACACCTGAATCAACTGCTACAATTCTTTCCATTCCAGTTCCTACTAAAGGTTTTTCTGTTTTTAACGTAGGAACAGCTTGTCTCTGCATATTTGCTCCCATTAAAGCACGATTAGCATCATCATGCTCTAAAAAAGGAATTAAAGAAGCACCTATAGAAACAATTTGTTGTGTAGAAACATCCATATAATGAACTTGTTCTTTTTTAAATAAACCTGATTCACCTTTATAACGGCATGTAATAAATTTATCAATTATATATTTTTCTTCATTAATATTAGTATTAGCTTGTGCAATAATGAAATTACCTTCTTCTATTGAAGATAAATATTTAATACTATCAGTAACAAATCCATTTTTTATTAATCTATATGGTGATTCCAAAAATCCGTATTGATTTGTTCTTGCATATACTGATAAAGAATTTATTAAACCTATATTAGGTCCTTCTGGAGTTTCAATAGGACATATTCTACCATAATGTGTAGGATGTACATCTCTAACTTCAAAGCCAGCTCTTTCTCTAGTTAATCCTCCAGGTCCTAAAGCAGAAATACGTCGTTTATGTGTAATTTCTGATAATGGATTATTTTGATCCATAAATTGTGATAATTGACTAGAACAAAAAAATTCCTTTAAAGCAGCAGAAATCGGTTTAGCATTAATCATATCTTGAGGTAAGATAGTTTCAATATCTCCTAAAGATAATCTTTCTCTAACTGCTCTTTCAACACGTATTAAACCTATGCGAAATTGATTTTCTGCCATTTCTCCAATTGAACGAATTCTTCTATTTCCTAAATGATCAATATCATCAATATTTCCAGTACCATTACGGATATTAATTAATTTTTTAATAACATCAATAATATCTTCTTTACTTAAAATTCCAGAACCAAAAATAGATTTTCTTGATAAAGAACGATTAAATTTCATTCTTCCTACAGGAGATAAATCATAACGATCTTCCATGAAAAATAATTTTTTAAATAAAATTTCTGCCGCTTCTTTTGTAGGAGGTTCTCCAGGACGCATCATTCTATAAATTTCTACTAAAGCATCTAACCGTGTAATTGTACTATCTATTTTTAATGTTTCAGAAATATAATTTCCATGATCTAAATCATTAGTAAAAATAGTTTCAATAATATTATTATTTTTAAAAATTTGATTAATGATCTCTAGAGATAAAGGAGAATTTGCAGAAATAATTACTTCTCCTGTTGTTGGATTAATATAATCCTTGATAACTCTCTTTCCTATCATATATTCTATAGGAATATTTATACATTTTAAATTTTTTTTTTTTAGTTGATTAATATGACGTATTGTAATTCTTTTGCCTTTTTCGACATAAGTAATATTGTTAGATTTAATATCGAAAAATGCTGTTTCTCCCCTTAGTCTATCGGGTATTAATAACATTTCTATTTGATTATTTTTTATTTCATAAATATCTTTTTCAAAAAAGATATCTAATATTTCTTCTATATCGTAGTTTAAAGCACGTAAAATAACTGTAACCGGTAATTTTCTTCTTCTATCTATACGTACAAAAATATTATCTTTAGGATCAAATTCAAAATCTAACCAAGAACCTCTATAAGGAATAATACGAGCATTATATAATATTTTTCCTGAAGAATGTGTTTTACCTTTATCACTATCAAAAAAAACACCTGGGCTTCTATGTAATTGTGAAACAACAACACGTTCAATACCATTAACGATAAAAGTACCATTTTTAGTCATTAATGGTATTTCACCCATATATACTTCTTGTTCACGTATGTTTTTAATTGATAATTCAGGTTTTTCTTTATCATAAATAATTAATCGTAATATTACTTTTATAGGAGCAGAATAAGTCATACCTCTTGTATGACATTCTTTAACACTAAATAGTGATTTTTCTAAACGATAATCTACATATGCTAATTTTGCATGACCACTATAACTAGTTATAGGAAATATACTTTTAAATGCAGCTTCTAAACCATATTGTCCTGTAAGATCTTTTTTTATAAATTTTTTAAATGAATCAATTTGGATAGATAGTAAATATGGAATATTTAAAACTTGAAGTCTTTTTCCAAAATCTTTACGAATACGTTTTTTTTCAGTTTGAGAATAAACCATATGGTTCCTCAGTTATCTGATCAATTAAACAATTTAATTAAATTAATATTTATGCTATTAAATATTATTTTATATAAATAAATTTTTATTTAAATTATTAAAAAATTATTTAATTTCTATTTCTGCTCCAGAAATTTTTAATTTAGATTCTAAATCTAATGCTTCTGTTTTATTAATAGATTCTTTTAATATTACAGGAGCAGATTCAACTAAATCTTTAGCTTCTTTTAATCCTAAACCCATTATACTTCTAACGGCTTTGATAACAGAAATTTTATTTTTTCCTATACTTTTTAAGTATATATTAAATTCTGTTTGTTCTTCTTTTTCGACTTTATCTTGATTACTATTTTTTTCATTTGTTATACTAGAAACACCAAATTTTTTTTCTATAGAACTTATTAATTCCATTAAATCCATAATTGACATAGATTCTATAGCCTTTATAATTTGCTCTTTAGTTATTGACATAATAATACTTTCCTAAAAATAATAATATTTTTTAAAATAAAATAAATTTATTTGATATTCTTAATTGCAAGTAAAATTCTAAGAAATTTTCCTATAGAAATATCTTTTATAATTACTATAAAACGTGTTATAGCTTCTTTATATGTAGGTAAATCAGCTAAAAGGTTAATATTTTCACTATTTATTATTTTATTATCAAATGCTGCTACTTTAATTTTAAAATTTTCATTTAATTTACTAAAATTATTAAATAAACGAGCAGCGGCTCCAGGATGTTTTAGTGAATACGCAATTAATATAGGACCTTTTATGAAAGGTTCTAAACATTTAAAATTACTATTTTTAATAATTAATTTTAATAATTTATTTCTTACAATACTTATAATAATATCATTTTTTCTACTTTTTTTCCTTAATTCATTTAAATTATTACTATTAACACCACAAAAATCAGCAATAACAGCTGACAAAGCATGTTTATTTATTTTACTTATTTTTGCAATAATCATTTTTTTTTTTGTAATATTTAATGACATTCTAAAATGATTGCACTCCTATTTTTTATTAAAAATTATGATTGTAATATAAAAAAAATTTTTGTAAAGTGAAATATTAATTTACCAAATTTATACAATCTTTTGTAATTTCTATAGAGAGTCCCATAGTTGATGATATGTATATTTTTTTTATATAATTACCTTTTAATTGTGTTGGTTTATATTTTTTTAAACTTTTTAATAAAGTTTGTAAATTTTCTTTAATTTTATTATTTTCAAAATTAATTTTTCCTATACTAGCATGAATAATACCGTTTTTATCATTACGAAAATTAATTTGTCCATTACGTATTTTTTTTATTGTTTTAGATATATCATTTGTTATTGTACCTAATTTAGGATTAGGCATTAATCCTTTAGGTCCTAAAATAGGTCCTAATTTACTAACAATGTCCATTGCTTCTGGTGTAGATATTACTACATCAAATTTTTTTTCACCATTAATAATTTTTGTTGATAAATCATTCATTCCAATTAATTTTATTCCTAATTCTTTTGCTTTAATTGCTTCTTTTCCACTAGCAAAAACTGCAAACCTTACTTGTTTCCCAGTACCATTAGGTAAACAAACACTTCCTCTAATATTTTGTTCTGTTTTTTTTGTATTTATACCTAAATTAATAGCAATATCAATACTTTCAATAAATTTTACTTTACTTAAATTTTTTAAATTATTAATAGCATTATCTATAGAAAATTGATTTTTCAAATTTATGTTTTTAAACATTAAATCCATACGTTTTGTTAATTTTCCCATTATTTAATCCTCAATAATTAATCCCATAGAAAGAGCGGTACCCTTTATAGAAGACATCATAGATTTAATATTTACTCCAGTCATATCAATATATTTTATTTCAGCAATTTTACGAATTTGATCTTGTGTAATTGTACCAATTTTTTCTATTTTTGGTTTATTTGATCCTTTTTTAATTCCAAGCATTTTTTTTATCATTGCAGATACTGGAGGAGTTTTAGTAATAAATGTAAAAGTTTTATCAACATAAATTGTAATTACTACTGGTATAGGAATACCTTTTTCCAAATTACTAGTTTTTGAATTAAAAATATTACAGAAATTCATAATATTAACACCATGTTGTCCTAATGCTGGTCCAATAGGAGGACTAGGATTAGCACTACCAGCAGGTACTTGTAATTTTACATAAGTTTTAATTTTTTTTGCCATACATATATCTCAGTTAATTAACATTTATCCTTTTTCTACTTGACGAAAATCTAAATCTACAGGAGTAGATCTTCCAAAAATTGATACAGATACCTTTAATCTACTTTTTTCATAATCTACTTCCTCTACTGTTCCATTAAAATCAGAAAAAGGTCCATCTTTTACTCTAATTATTTCTCCTGGATCAAATATTGTTTTTGGTCTAGGTTTATCTCCAATTTTCTGTAAACGATTAATAATTATATTTACTTCTTTATCACTAATAGGTAAAGGATTATCAGATTTTCCTCCAATAAAACCTAAAACTTTAGGTACACTACGTACTAAATGCCAACTTAATTCTTTCATAATCATATGAATTAATATATATCCTGGAAAAAATTTACGATCACTTTTATATTTTTGTCCTCCACGTATTTCAACTACAGCTTCAGTAGGAACTAAAATTTTACCAAAATAATTATCCATATTATGAATTTTTATATATTCTTTTAATGATTGAGCAACACGATGTTCAAAACCAGAACGAGCTTGAATAACATACCATTTTTTTTTTAAAGATTTATTCATTATTATAACCTCGTTCCAGTTAAAAATGATATTAAATAAATTAAAAAATTATCTAATATACAAAAAATAATAGAAATTATTGTAATAATTAGTATTATTATTAATGATGTATTCCAAGTATCTTTATAAGAAGGCCATATAACTTTACGAGCTTCCATACGTGCATTATATATAAAAGAAAATAATTTTTTACCTTTTTTTGTAAAGGAAATAATAAATATTATTAATGTTAATATAAAAAACAATAAAATTAAACGAATAGATAAATTTATATTTGGATAATTATAATTTAATACTAAAATAATAACTAATAAAATTGTACTAATAAACCATTTTACAATATCTGTAATATATTTATTTATATTTTTTTTAAATTCTATAATATTCATTGTATATTAACCAAAAGAAACTAATATAGAATAATATATAAATTATAAAGAAACTTTACTAATAATTTATTAAATATTTTAATATTTAAAAAAAAAGAATCAAAGGGAGTATTTTCCCTTATCTTCTTTTATACATATTATTTATTGTAAAACTTTAGTAACTACTCCTGCCCCAACTGTACGACCGCCTTCACGAATAGCAAAACGTAAACCATTAGTCATTGCTATAGGATAAATTAATGTAACAATCATATTAATATTATCGCCAGGCATAACCATTTCAATATTTGAAGATAATTCTATAGTCCCCGTTACATCTGTAGTTCTAAAATAAAATTGAGGACGATATCCTTTAAAAAAGGCTGTATGTCTACCACCTTCATCTTTAGATAAGATATAAACTTCTGCTTCAAATTTAATATGTGGTGTGATTGAACCAGGTTTAGCTAAAACTTGTCCTCTTTCTATATCTTCTCTTTTAATTCCTCTAAGAAGAACTCCTACATTTTCACCCGCACGTCCTTCATCTAATAATTTACGAAACATTTCTACTCCAGTACAAATAGATTTTATAGTATTTCTAATACCTATAATTTCTACTTCTTCTCCTACTTTTATAATACCTCTTTCTACTCTTCCTGTTACTACTGTTCCTCTTCCTGAGATTGAAAAAACATCTTCTATAGGTAATAAAAAGGGTTTATCAATTGCTCTTATAGGATTAGGTATATACGTATCTAAAGTATTTGCTAATTCAATAATTTTTTCTTCCCATTTTTTATCACCTTCAAGTGCTTTTAAAGCTGATCCTTGAATAATAGGAGTAGTATCTCCTGGGAAATTATATTGTGTTAATAAATCACGTACTTCCATTTCTACTAATTCTAATAATTCTTCATCATCAACCATATCACATTTGTTTAGAAAAACTATAATATAAGGAACTCCTACTTGTCTTGCTAATAAAATATGTTCTCTAGTTTGTGGCATAGGACCATCTGTTGCTGCAACTACTAATATAGCACCATCCATTTGTGCTGCTCCAGTAATCATATTTTTTACATAATCAGCATGTCCTGGACAATCTACATGAGCATAATGTCTGTTTTTAGTATCATATTCAACATGAGATGTATTTATTGTTATACCTCTTGCTTTTTCTTCAGGAGCATTATCAATTTGATCAAATGCTTTTGCTGAACCACCATATTTTTTAGATAAAACAGTAGTTATTGCTGCTGTTAAAGTTGTTTTTCCATGATCGACATGTCCTATAGTACCCACATTAATATGTGGTTTAGAACGTTCAAATTTTTTTTTAGACACAGATTAATATCCTTCTAAATAAATTAATATATATTTAATCTTATTAAAATTTTATGATTTAGATCTAGATTCAATAATTATTTTTGCAATACTATTAGGTGCTTTAATATATTTTAAAAATTCCATAGTATATGAAGCTCTTCCTTGACTATAAGAACGTAAATCAGTAGCATAACCAAACATTTCTGATAAAGGAACACAAGCACGTATAGTTTTTCCAGTAGGAATATTATTCATACCTTCTATAATTCCTCTTCTACGATTTAAATCTCCAATAACATCTCCCATATATTCTTCGGGAGTTTCAACTTCTACTTTCATTATAGGTTCAAGTAAAATAGGATTAGCTTTTTTAAATGCATTTTTAAATGCAATAGCCGCAGCTAATTTAAAAGCTAATTCAGAAGAATCTACATCATGATAAGAACCATAATGAAGTCTTACTGAAATATTGACCACGGGATAACTTGCCATAGGTCCAGATTTTAATTGTTCTTGAATACTTTTATCTATTGCTGAAATATATTCACTAGGTATTACACCACCTTTTATATCATTAGTAAATAAATAACCTATATTATTTTTTTGTGATTTTAATGGAGCAATATCTATTACTACATGCCCATATTGTCCTCTGCCGCCAGTTTGTTTAATATATTTTCCTTCTATATTAGTAATAGTGTTTTGTATAGTTTCTCTATAAGAAACTTGTGGTTTTCCAATATTTGCAGATACATTAAATTCTCTTTTCATTCTATCAACAATTATTTCTAAATGTAATTCTCCCATACCAGCAATAATAGTTTGATTTGTTTCTTCATTTGTCCAACTTTTTAATGAAGGATCTTCTTTTATAAGACGATTTAAAGCTAAACCCATTTTTTCTTGATCTATTTTAGTTTTAGGTTCTATTGCAATAGAAATAACAGGTTCTGGAAATTCCATAGTTTCCAAAATAATACATTTATTAATATCACATAATGTATCTCCTGTTGTTACATTTTTTAATCCAATAGCAGCTGCAATATCTCCAGCATATACTTTTTTTATTTCTTCTCTTTTATTAGCATGCATTTGAACAATTCTACCAATACGTTCTTTTTGGTTTTTTATAGAATTATATATAGTTTCTCCACTACTAATAGTTCCAGAATATACTCTAAAAAAAGTTAAATTCCCAACAAAAGAATCATTAGCAATTTTAAAAGCTAAAGCAGAAAACGGTTCTTTATCATTAGTATTACGAGTTACTATAATTTTTTTTTTATTATTAGATATTCCTTGAATTGGAGGTATATCTTTAGGTGATGGTAAATAATCAATTATTGCATCTAATAATGCTTGTACTCCTTTATTTTTAAAAGCGGAACCACATGTTATTAAAGTAATTTCATTATTTAAAACTCTTTTTCTTAAAGAAGATTTAATTTCCTGTATCGAAATTTTATTTCCATTTAAATATTTTTCTAATAATATTTCATTAGATTCTACTGCAGTTTCTATTAATTTTTGATTCCAAACTTCAGCTTCTTTTTTCATATTTAAAGGTATACTGGTATAGTTACAATTTATTCCTTGATCTTGTTCATTCCAATTCAAAGCTTTCATTTGTATTAAATCAATTATACCCGTAAATTGTTGTTCAGAACCAATAGGTAATTGTAATGGAACTGCTTCTGTTAATAAATTATTTTCTATTTGTTGAATTACTTTTTTAAAATTTGCACCCATTCTATCCATTTTATTTATAAAAGCAATTCTGGGCACTTTATATTTATTAGCCTGTCTCCATACTGTTTCTGACTGAGGTTGTACTCCTCCTACGGCACAATAGATCATAACAACACCATCTAAAACTCTCATAGAACGTTCTACTTCAATTGTAAAATCTACATGTCCTGGTGTATCAATAATATTAATTCTATGTGATTTATATTGATTAAACATTCCTGTCCAAAAAGTTGTGGTGGCAGCAGAAGTAATTGTAATTCCTCTTTCTTGTTCTTGTTCCATCCAATCCATTGTAGCTGCACCATCATGAACTTCTCCTATTTTATGATTTACTCCTGTATAAAATAAAATTCTTTCTGTTGTAGTTGTTTTTCCTGCATCAATATGTGCGCTAATACCAATATTACGATATCTTGTTATAGGAGTTTTACGGCCCATATATTTATTCCTCTATTTTATTATATAAAAAAATTTAAAATTATATTAATATTATTTTAATAAAATATTAAATATTAAATATTGATTTAGCTACGCATATTTTATTGATTAATTGATTCATTATATTTTAAATTATTTAAATTTTTTTTAATCTAATATCTTACCAACGGTAATGAGCAAAAGCTTTATTAGCTTCTGCCATTTTATGTATTTCTTCACGTTTTTTAACAGCATTTCCTTTATTTTCCAAAGCATCTAATAATTCATTAGTTAATTTTATAATCATAGATTTTTCATGTCTTTTTCTTGCAGAATTAACTAACCAACGCATAGCTAAAGTATTTCTTCTTATTGGTCTAATTTCAACAGGAACTTGATATGTTGAACCACCTACTCTTCTTGATTTTACTTCAACTATAGGTTTTACATTTTCTAATACGTTTAAAAAAATATCTATTTCTTTTTTACCTATTTTTTTTTTTATTGTATTTAATGCAGAATAAACAATAGACTCTGCAATAGATTTTTTACCATTTATCATAAGTATATTAATAAATTTAGCTAATAAATCTGATTCAAATTGAGGATCTGGTAATATTTTTCTTTGACTAATTATTCTTCTACGAGGCATAGAAATTGACTCCATTTTTTAATAAAACTCAAATAAATATAAATAAAATAATACTTAATAATATTATTTAGGTTTTTTTGCTCCATATTTTGATCTACCTTGTTTACGATCTTTTACTCCAGTACAATCTAAAGCACCTCTAATAGTATGATATCTAACTCCAGGTAAATCTTTTACTCTACCCCCTCTTATTAAAATTACAGAATGTTCTTGTAAATTATGTCCTTCTCCTGAAATATAAGAAGTTACTTCAAAACCATTTGTTAACCTTACTCTACATACTTTTCTTAAAGCAGAATTTGGTTTTTTAGGAGTTGTTGTATATACTTTTGTACATACACCTCTTTTTTGTGGAGAAGAATTTAAAGCAGGTACATTTGTTTTAATTATTTTTCGTTTTCTATATTTTCTAACCAATTGATTAATTGTTGCCATATTTTTTCCTAAATTTTAAAAATTATATTTATTTTTAAATATTTTTATTTAAAATACTTACCATATTATTTGTTTTTTATTTTTTATTATTAAATTAACAAATTTTTTATAATTTATACGTATAATTTTTTCTGAAATATTTAAATTTAAACCTCTGGCCAATATATCATCATTTATTGCAAAGATTAATATTTTAATTTTTCGTTTTTTTTTAATAATTTTTTTCATAAAAACACTATTTTTTAATCCAGCTAATATCCCATCTTGAATTAATAATAAATTATCATTTTTATTTAAAATATTTAATAATAAAGAAAAATTACAAGATGTTGGAGAACTAAATAAGGTATATAACATATAAAATATTTTATTTAATTAAAAGTTAAGAATTATATTATAATTATTAATTTTTTTTTTCCATACTAATGGATTTATAATTTCAACTGGTATAATCCAACTATTATTTTTTATTCCTAATAGTTTTAAAGATTTTGAACAAACAAAATAATTTTTAATATTACATAATTGTAAAATACTAAAACTAATATTATAATTTTTTAATAAAAATTCTTTTGGTTTTTGTTGTTTTTGTATTTGTAAAATACCATCTCCTATAAAAAATAAAGCTATATCCTCAGTTAATGAGGATATAGATATTGCAGCATCAAGTCCTTCTTTACCAAGACTATTTCCATAAGGAGATGTTGAAAATATAAATGCTATTTTATTCATTAAAATTGAACTAAACGATCACAAGTTAATATGGATTTTGTAAATGTACTTAAAGTAGTTATTTTAAAGTTACTATCAATAATATTATTAATTCTTTTTTTTAAATTAATAAAATTATTTTTTTCCTTTAAAATTAAACCTCTTTTCTTAGCAGAAGAAATACATAAATATAAATCAATACGATGTTTTATACTTAATTCTTTCCAAGAATTAAGTAAATTAAATCCATCATTATCAAATTTAATATTTTTATTAGCATTACATACTCCATTTCGATAAAAAAAAATATTTTTTACTATATTTTTTGTTTGTATTACTGCTTTAGTAAATAAGTATGCAGAATAAGAATTCTGACTATTATATGGAGCTTCTGTAACTAATATTACAAAAATCATATTATTAATCCAAAAACATGTCTTATGTTAATTTAATATAATTTCTTTTCTTAAATATATATTATTTTAATATATTTATTATTTAGATATTGAATCTCTAATATCTACAAGTTCAATTTCAAATATTAAGGTAGAATTAGTTGGTATTCCAGAAATAATTTCTGAGCCATAAGCTAATTTTGGAGGTACTACTAATGTTATTTTACCACCTTTTTTAATATATTTTAAACCTTCTTTCCATCCATCTATCACTTGTTGTAAGATAATAAATAAAGGTTTATTTGGTTCTGTGCTATCAAATTCAGTTCCATCAATTAATTTTCCTGTATATTTAACAACAATAATTTGATTATTATTCGTAATTTTTTTACCAGAACCTATTTTATTAATTTTATATACTAATCCACTTTTACTTTTTTTAGCATTTTTTCTTTTTAAAAATTTTTTAATATACTGTTGGCCTATTTTTTTATTTATTTTTGATTCATTTTGTATTTCATCTGGCGTATTAATATTTTGTAAAGTTGAATCGAATAATTGTAATACTCTATCAATTTCATCATCAGAAAGTTTATATTGTCCATCTAAAGAATCAGATACACCTTGAAGAATTAATTTTCTACTTAATATTATTTTTAATATTTTTTGTATTTGATATGAATGAGTTAAATTTTTTCCTATTAGGGCACCTAAAGCATAGGAAATTTTATCATTATCATCTTTAAAAAAGATTTCTTTTTTTTTCTTTTCTATATTTTGTTTTTTTTTTTGATTTTTTATTTTTTTTTTAATAATATTTTTAGATTTATTACTATTCCACCAAGATACATTATTTAATGTAAATGCGTTTGTAGTAGATATATTTAATCCAATACTTAAAATCAATATAAGAAATATTGATACTTTTTTAGTAAAAAATTTCATTTTTTCTCCAAAATTTTTTAGTAAGATTAAAAATTATAATATATTATAATATATATATATAAAATAAGATAATAAATTATCTTATTTTATATAAATATTACTTTTAATAAAATAAAAAAACAAGCTGAAATATTAATTTTATAAAAAATTAAATTAATAATTTTAACATTCTTCTTAGTGGTTCTGATGCTCCCCAAAGTAATTGATCACCTACTGAAAAAATTGAGAAACAATTTTTTTCTATATTTAATTTTTTTATTCTACCTACAAATATATCTAATTTACCATTAATAAAAGAAGGAGTAAGATAATTAATAGTATCATTAAAGTTATTTGGTATAATCTTAACCCATTTATTATTAGAATTAATAATATAATGAATATTATCTATAGATAAGTTCTTATTTAACTTTATTGTAAAAGATTGACTATGTGAACGTAAAGTAGCAACTCTAACACATAATCCATCAATTGGGATTATTTTTGTTGTATTTAAAATTTTATTAGTTTCAAACTGTCCTTTCCATTCTTCTTTTGTTTGTCCACTATTATTTATTTTTTTATCTATCCATGGAATTACATTATTAATTAAAGGAACATGAAAATAATTTTTAGGAAAATCGGAAGAATACATTTGTTTTGAAATTTCTTTTTCTATATTTAGAATATTATTATTAAAAGAATTATTTTTAATTAAATTATTTATATTTTTAGAAATATATTGCATTTGTAAAATAAGTTCTTTCATAAACTTTGCACCAGCTCCTGATGCTGCTTGATATGTAGAAACAGAAATCCAATCAATTAAATTATTTTTAAATAAACCACCTAAAGCCATTAACATTAAACTAACAGTACAATTTCCTCCTACAAAAGTTTTTACTCCCATATTTAATTTTTGTTGTATATATTCCAAATTAATAGGATCTAAAACAATAACAGCATCTTCTAATGTTCTTAAATTAGATGCAGCATCTATCCAATAACCATTCCAACCTATTTGACGTAATTTAAAATATATTTTGTTTGTGTATTCACTTCCTTGACAAGTTACAATTATATCTAATTCAAATAATTTTTTAAAATCATAAGCATTTTCTAACTTAATATTTTTATGTTTTATTTTAAAATTAGTAATGTATTCTCCATGCTGAGAAGTAGTAAAAAAAATAGCATTAATATAATTAAAATCTTTTTTTTTTAACATTCTATTTATAAGAACCGAACCTACCATTCCTCTCCAACCAATAAAACCAACATTTTTCATTATTACCTCTTATAAAATTATATTTTTTGTTTAATTTATCATGTGAATGTTATATACAAATATGTTTTATATTAAAATATTAAATATAATAAAATATTTAAATAGATATTTTTTATAATTTATTAAATTTATTAAAAAAAATATTTAAAATATCTATAATAAATTTTTTTTTAATATGATTTTTTAGTCAAATGGAATTATTTTATTTATATTCCAATTAATTGGTTTTTTTTTTTGTAAAATAAGATATTTGTTTGTTTTAGAAAAATGTTTACAAAAATAAAATCCTTTATAAAAGGATAAAGGAGATGGATGTGATGTAGTTAAAACTAAATTTTTTGATGTTATAAAATTTATTTTTTTTTTAGCATATGACCCCCATAATAGAAAAACAATGTTGTTGTAATTATAATTAATTATTTTGATTACATTATTTGTAAAAATTTCCCAACCAATATTCGAATGAGATTGAGGTTTTCCTTGTTCTACAGTTAAAATAGAATTTAATAACATTACTCCTTCATTAACCCAATTTATTAAATATCCATGATTAGGAATTATAAATTCAGGTATATCTAATTTTAAAGCTTTGTAAATATTTTTTAATGTAGGAGGAATAGTTATATTAGGCATAACTGAAAAAGCTAAACCATTAGCTTGATTAATACCATAATAAGGATCTTGACCAATAATTACTGCTTTTAAATTATTAAAATTTATTTTTTTAAAAATATTAAAAATATATTTTTTTTTAGGATAAATAATTTTTTTATTATCAATATCTGTATTAATTTTTTTAATTAATTTTATAAAATAACTTTTTTTTTTTTCTTGTTGAAAAAATTTTTTCCATATAAAATTTTTATTTTGCATAATAATATTTAATTTGTAAAATATAAATTTATGTAATTTTAAAAAAATATTATATAATATTTTCATAAAAATAAATTTTTTATATTTTCATTCTTTTTTTTAACATTTTATTAAAAAAATAACTTTAAGGAGTATAAAAATGAACTATTATGAAATAATTTTAATGATTAATCCAAATCAAAGTGATCAAATAAATAATATTATTAAATATTATAAAAAGTTTATTTTAAAAAATGATGGTTTTATTTCAAGGTTTGAAGATTGGGGAAGAAGACAATTATCTTATCCTATACTTAGATTACATAAAGCACATTATATATTAATGAATATTACCTTAAATAATATTAGTATAATAAAAAAACTTGAAAAAAGTTTAAGAATTAATGAATATATTATCAGATATCTTATAATTAAAACAAAAACAGAAAGAAAAAATATGTCTTGTATTTTAAAATCAAGAGATGAATTTCAAGAAAAACGTAATGATGTTATAAAAACAATATAATATAAATTTCTATAAATACACTTGTTTAATAAATATTAGAGGTTATTTAATGGTACGTTATTTTCGTCGTCGTAAATTTTGTCGTTTTACAGCAGAAGGGATTAAAGAAATTGATTATAAAAATATTTATATTTTAAAAAATTTTATTACCGAAAGTGGAAAAATTGTTCCAAGTAGAATAACTGGTACTAAAGCAAAATATCAACGTCAATTAGCTAAAGCTATAAAATTAGCAAGATATTTATCTTTAATATCTTATACTGATCATCATAAATAAATTTATAAAATTATTATTTTATTTTAATTAAATTGTAAATTATAAAGAGTACTAAATAATGAAAATAATTTTATTAGATTCTATTTTAGGTTTAGGTAAAAAATCTCAAATTATAAATGTTAAACCTGGATATGCACGTAATTTTTTAATACCTAAAAATAAAGGTATTATTGCGACAAAAAGTAATATTAATTTTTTAAAAGAAAAACTTTTAGAAAAAAAATCTAAATTATTAAATATTTTAAATAAAGCAAAATTAAAATTAAAAAAATTTAATTATATAGATAAAATAATAATTAAAGCTAAATCAGGAAAAAATGGAAAATTATTTGGATCAATTAATAAAAATGATATTATAAAAAAATTAAAAGAAATCGGATTTGATATCCTAAAAAAAGAAATAAAATTACCTAAAGGAAGTTTAAAAAAAATAGGAGAATATAATATTCTTTTTCAATTTCATGAAAAAGTTTCAGTGAAAAAAATAATTTATATAATAAATGATAAATAATAAATTTTATTTAATTTAAAATTAAATTATTGACTAATTAATAATTTTTTATGTATAATTACTGCATATGGAACATGATTATTTTAAACAATATTATTTTATAAAATCAGTCAGGTCCGGAAGGAAGCAGCTGTAGTAAATATAATATGTGTAAAAAAATAGTCATGTTCTGTTAAATTAATTTTTTTTAAATATATGTCATAAAAATGAATTCTCATGTTTTAGCTATAAAATGGCGCCCTCAGTCTTTAAGTGACGTTATTGGTCAAGATCACGTAATCCAAGCTATTAAATATAGTTTATCTACAAAAAAAATTCACCCTGCTTGGATTTTATCCGGTAGTAGAGGAGTCGGAAAAACAACAATAGCACGTATTTTTGCAATGGGTTTAAGTTGCTTACAAGGTATAACACAAAATCCATGTGGATTATGTGATAATTGTGTTTCTATAAAAAATAATTCTTTTTTAGACTTAATTGAATTAGATTCTGCTTCTAAAACTAAAGTAGAAGATATTAGAGAAATCCTAGAAATTATTTATTATCCTCCTGTTAAAGGAAGATATAAAATATATATTTTTGATGAATTCCACATGTTATCAAAGCATAGTTTTAATGCCTTATTAAAAATAATAGAAGAACCTCCAGAATATGTAAAATTTATATTTGCAACAACAGAGTTACAAAAAATACCACTAACTATTATATCTAGATGTATGCAATTTAATTTAAAATTAATAGAAAAAAATATTATTTTTAATCAATTAAAAAAAATTTTAAATCAAGAAAAAATTATATATAATGAAAAAGCATTAGATATTTTATCAAATATATCATATGGTAGTATGCGTGATGCATTAAGTTTAACAGATCAATTAATTTCTATGGGTTCGTTAACTATAGATAACGTATATTTAATGTTAGGATTAGTAAAAAAAAAATATTTATTTTTACTAATATATAATTTTAAGACAAAAAAAAATAATCTTATTTTTAATTTAATTGATAAAATTTCTATATTTAATGTAAATTGGGATAATATTATTACAGAAATAATGATATTATTACATAATATTTTAAAAATTAAAATTTTAAATTATAATTCTAATGACTTTTTTAAAAATTCAAATTTTGAAAAAAATATAGTAATATTTTATCAAAAAATATTCAATAATTTTTCAGAAAATGAATTAAAACTCCTATATAAATTTTTTAATACAGGTAAAAAAAATTTATATTTAGCACCAAATCCTAAAATAGGTTTTGAAATGATTATATTAGAAATATTAATATATTTTAATAAATATTAATTAAATTTAAAATATAAAAATAAATATCTATTTAAATTTATTTCAATATTTTATATAAAAAAGAGAAAATTATTTATGCAAAAAAAAGAAATTAAAAGTTTTCAATCTGAAGTCAAACAATTATTACATTTAATGATTCATTCACTTTATTCTAACAAAGAAATTTTTTTAAGAGAATTAATTTCTAATGCTTCTGATGCTGTTGATAAATTAAAATTTAAAACTTTATCTAATCCTGATTTATATGAAAATAATTCAATTTTAAAAGTACAAATTTCTGTTAATAAAGAAAAAAGATTAATCATTATTAATGATAATGGTATTGGTATGTCTCGTAATGAAGTAATTGCAAATTTAGGGACAATTGCAAAATCTGGTACTAAAGATTTCATAAAATCTTTTAATTTATCTTCAGATAAAAAATCAGAAATAAATTCACAATTAATTGGTAAATTTGGAGTAGGATTTTATTCTGCATTTATAGTTGCTGATAAAGTGTCGGTTAAAACTAGATTAGCAGGTTCTCCTATAAATGAAGGTGTATTTTGGGAATCTACAGGTGAAGGAAATTATTCTATAGTTAATATTAATAAAAAATTAAGAGGTACTACAATTATATTACATATACGTCCTAAATGTGATGAGTTTTTAGATACTTGGCGTATAAAAACAATAATTAATAAATACTCAGAACATATAAATTTACCCATAGAAATAGAAATATATAATGATAAAGAAAAAAAATATTATTGGGAACAAGTTAATAAAGCACAAGCACTTTGGTTACGTAATAAGTCAGAAATTAGCGAAAAAGAATATAAAGAATTTTATAAGCAGTTAACATATGATAATATTGATCCAATGACTTGGAGTCATAATCATGTAGAAGGTAAACAAGAATACATTAGTTTATTATATATTCCTTCAAATATTCCATGGGACATACGTAATAGAGATTATAAAAATGGATTAAAATTATATGTACAAAGAGTTTTTATTATGGAAGATGCAGAACAATTATTACCTAAATATTTAAGATTTATAAGAGGTCTAGTTGATTCTAATGATTTACCTTTAAATATTTCAAGAGAAATTTTACAAAAAAATAATATTATTCGTAATATGAAAACAACATTAACAAAAAAAGTTCTTAATATGTTAATGAATCTTAGTAAAAATCAAAATAATTATAATAATTTTTGGAAAAAATTTGGTTTAGTTTTTAAAGAAGGACCAGCAGAAGACATAAGTAATAAGAATATTATTATAAAATTATTACGTTTTTCTTCAACATATAATAATGATGCAGAACAAAATATATCTTTAGATGAATATTCAAAAAGAATGATAAAAGGACAAAATAAAATATATTTTTTAACATCAGATAACTATATTTCTGCAAAAAACAGTCCTCATTTAGAATTCTTTTCTAAAAAAGGTATTGAAGTTTTATTATTAATAGATCATATTGATGAATGGATGATGAGTTATATTACTGATTTTGAAGGTAAAAATTTTCAATCTATTAGTAAACAAGATGATTCATTAGACGAATTTATTAAAAATAAAGATAATATTATAAAAAATGAAACAAAAGAAAAATTTAAACCTTTTTTAAAAAAAATCCAAAAAATATTAGGAACTAAAATAAAAAAAGTAAAATTAACAAATAGATTAATTAATACACCTGCTATTGTTACTACAGATGTAAATGAAATGAGTACTCAAATGGCAAAATTATTTGCTGCCGCAGGACAAGAAACTCCAGAAATAAAATATAATTTTGAGTTAAATCCAAACCATATTTTAATACAAAAAATATTAAAAATAGAAGATGAAAAATATTTTTCTGAATTTATTTTTTTATTATTAGAAGAAGCAATTTTAGCAGAAAAAGGTACTTTAGATAATCCACATAAATTTATTAATCGTATAAATACTTTTTTATCTAAAATATAAATATTTAGATAAGATAATTATCTTAATAATTATCTTATCTTTTATATAAGAAACATTTATTTTTTATTTAATTAAAATAATATTTTATTAAAATTTTACTTCATTTTTATAAAAATTATATTTTATTTATAATAAACTATTTACTATTTTAAAAAATCATTTTATGATTTAATAAAAATATATGAAATGTTTTTAAATAAATTTCATATAAAATATATATATCTTATCTTTTTATTTAAAAAGAATAAGAATTCTATTTACAATTTTAATAAATTAATAATATAAAAAAATGGCAGAAAAAAGAAATATATTTTTAATAGGCCCTATGGGAGCAGGAAAAAGTACAATTGGACGTCATCTTGCAAATTTATTAAAAATGGATTTTTTTGATTCAGATCAAGAAATTGAACGTCGTACAGGCGCTGATATAAATTGGGTATTTGATGTAGAAGGAGAAGAAGGTTTCAGAAAACGTGAAAAGAAAATTATTGATGAAATAACTAAAAAACAAGGAATTATATTAGCAACTGGAGGAGGTTCTATTCAATCAAAGGAAACAAGAAAATTTCTCTCTTCTAGAGGTATTGTAGTATATTTAAAAACTACTATAGAAAAACAATTAAATCGTACTAAAAGAGATAAAAAACGTCCTTTATTAAAAAATAAAAATAAATTAGCTAAAGAAATATTAGAAGAATTAGCTAAAAAAAGAAATCATTTATATAATGAAATTGCTGATATTATAATTAAAACAGATGAACAAAGTGCTAAAATTGTTGCTAATCAATTAATTAACTTATTAGAAAAAAATTAAAAGGATATAATATTATATATGGGAAAAAATATTTTAGTTTCAACAGAAAAACATAAATATTCTATTATTATAGATTTTAATTTATTTGATAAACCATTATCTTTATCTTTTTTAAAAAAGGGAGATAGTGTTATGATTGTAACTAATAAAATAATTTTTTCTTTATATTTTAAAAAAATATTTAATCAATTCAATAATATTGGTGTAAGGATAGACCATGTTATTATTCCTGATGGTGAAAAATATAAAACATTAATTACTGCAAATATTATTTTTACAGCATTACTTCAAAATTTACATAATAGAGATACTACTCTTATTGCTTTAGGAGGAGGCGTAATAGGTGATATAACTGGATTTGTTGCATCTAGTTATCAAAGAGGTGTTAAATTTATACAAATACCTACAACATTATTAGCACAAGTAGATTCTTCTATAGGTGGGAAAACAGCTGTTAATCATATTTTAGGAAAAAATATGATAGGTAGTTTTTATCAACCTAATATTGTATTAATTAATTTAAGTTGTTTATACTCTTTATCAAAAAGAGAGTTTATTTCAGGTTTAGCTGAAGTAATAAAATATAGTATTATTTTTGATAAAAAATTTTTTTCTTGGTTAGAAAATAATATTATTAAATTATTTAATTTAGATAAAAAATCTATACTTTATTGTATAAATAAATGTTGTAAATTAAAATCTAAAATTATTTATGAAGATGAATATGAAAAAAACAAAAGAGCATTATTAAATTTAGGACATACTTATGGACATGCTATTGAATCTGAATTAGGCTATGGTAAATGGTTACATGGAGAAGCTATATCAGTTGGGATTGTTATTGCTTCTTTAACATCTAAAAAACTTAATTTAATAAATAATAATGATGTAATAAGAATTATTAATTTATTAAAAAAATGTAATTTACCAATTCAAAGTCCAAATAATATGAATATAAAACAATATTTTAAACATATTTATAGGGATAAAAAAATAAATAAAAATCAAATTAATATTATTATCCCAGTTAAAATTGGTAAAGTAATTATATATAGAAATATTTCGGAAAAAATTATTTCTGATGCTATTAACGAAAATAAAAATTTAATTTTTTAATATAGTTTTAAAATAATTATTTATAATAATGAATTTAATAAAATGAAAAATAATTTAATTGCTGCATCTATTTTATCTGCTAATTTTACATATTTAGGTAAAGAAATTAAGGATGTTCTGAAAGCTGGAGTTGATATTATACATTTTGATGTTATGGATAATCATTATGTACCTAATTTAACTATTGGCCCATTAGTTTTAAAATCCTTAAGAGAAAATGGAATTAAATGTATAATTGATGTACATTTAATGACACAAAATATAGATAATTTAATAATTGAATTTATCAAATCAGGAGCAAATAGTATTATTATACATCCAGAAAGTTCATATCATTTAGATAAAAGTATTTCATTAATAAAAAATTATGGGTGTAAAGCAGGATTAGCATTAAATCCCTCTACTTCTTTAAACTGTTTAGAATATTTAATACATAAATTAGATTTAATATTAGTTATGTCTGTTAATCCCGGATTTGAAGGACAAAAATTTTTAAGTCACATTTATAAAAAAATTATTCAAGTTGAAAAAATTATTCATAAAAAAAACATTTTATTAGAAGTAGATGGAGGAATAAACATCAATAATATAAAAAAAATAGCTATTTCTGGAGCAAATGTATTTGTAATAGGTTCAGCTATATTTAAAAGTAAAATACCATATTATAAAACTATAAAAAATATAAGATTAAAATTAAATACTATATTTTAAAATAAATATTTAATTTTTAAAATTATTACATAGTTATAAAAAACATTATGAAAAAAAAAATAATATTCAGTGGTATACAACCAACAGGATTATTAACTTTAGGTAATTATATTGGAGCTTTAAAACAATGGCAAGAATTACAAAAAAAATATTTTTGTATTTATTGTATAGCTGATTTGCATTCTTTAACTATACATCAAAAAAAATCTATTTTAAGTAAAAACATATTAGATATTTTAGCTATGTGTTTAGCATGTGGGATTAATCCTGAAAAAAGTATTATTTTTATACAATCTCATGTTCCTCAACATTCTCAGTTAAATTGGATTTTAAATTGTTTTACTAATTTTGGAGAAATTCAAAGAATGATCCAATTTAAAGAAAAAATATTTTTAAATAAAAATATTAATGTTGGTGTATTTAATTATCCCATATTAATGGCAGCAGATATATTATTATATCAAACCAATAAGGTCCCAGTAGGTAAAGATCAAATTCAACATATTGAATTAACTAGAAATATTGCTTCTCGATTTAATAAAATTTATGGAAACATATTTACTATTCCAGAAAAAATACTTAACTATAATGGAGCATGTATTAAATCATTAATAAATCCTAATAAAAAAATGTCTAAATCTGATTTTAATAAAAATAATATTATTAGTTTATTTGATAATGATTTTATAATTGAACAAAAAATCAAAAATGCAATTACTGATTCTAATTATCCTCCTATCATAAAATATGATTTAAAAAATAAACCAGGTATTTCTAATTTACTAGTTATATTATCTAATATAACTAAATGTTCTATAAAAAGATTAGAAAAAGATTTTCAAAATAAAAATTATAATTATTTTAAAAAATCAATTATTAATAATTTATGTTTATTTTTAAATAGATTAAGAAAAAAATACTTTTTTTATAGAGAAAATGAAAAATATTTAAAAAGTATTATTATTAATGGAGCAGAAAAAGCAAAAAAATATGCTGACATTACTTTACAAAAAGTAACCAATGTTATTGGTTTAGATATATAATAAACTTGATAAAAAATAATATAATAAATTATCTAGTTCCATAAATAACAATTGTTTTACCATGAGCATAAATTAAATTACGTTTTTTTAATATTTTAAGAGTACGACCTACTGTTTCTCTAGAACAACCAACAATTTTCCCTATTTCTTGTCTAGTTATTTTTATTTGCATACCATCCGGATGAGTTATTGCTTCTGGAGATTTTGCTAAATTTAATAATGTTTTAGAAATTCTATGTGTAACATCTAAAAAAACTAAATTATTTATTTTTTTAAACGTAGTTTTTAACTTATTAGCAATTTGTGAAGAAATTTTCATAATAATATTATTATTAATTTTAATTAAATTAAAAAATTTTTTATATGAAATTTTTGCTAATTCGCATTCTGTTTTTAATTTTATTAATGTAATTTCTTTATAAGAATTATTAAAAATACCAATTTCACCAATAAAATTACCTGAATTTAGATAATTAATTATAATTTCTTTTCCATTTTTATTTTTAATAGAAACAATAACAATACCCTTTAATATATAATATAAATTTTTAGAAATATCTCCTTGTTTAATTAAAATCATTTTAGATGGGTATTTATTAATATGACAATAAGAAAGAAACCATTCTAACGTAGAATCTTTTGGTAACTTAAGAAACATTAATAATATCTCCTTCCATTATCTTTTCCTTATAAATAAAACAATATAAAAAATATGCTGATACCCAGAATTGAACTGGGGACCTCATCCTTACCAAGGATGTGCTCTAACCTTCTAAGCTATATCAGCCAAAATATATATAAATTATTATTAATATTCTATGATTAAAAAAATTATTTAAGCAGACAACGGGAATCGAACCCGTATTACCAGCTTGGAAGGCTGAAGTAATACCATTATACGATGTCTGCTATAAACATATATAATATTTATTATATAAAAATTATGGTGGGAGAAGGATTCGAACCTTCGAAGTCTTTGACGACAGATTTACAGTCTGCTCCCGTTAACCACTTGGGTATCCCACCGTTTGAATATCTGAACAAATAAAATTTTTTTTAACATATATTTAAAAATATACATGCCGGCTACCGGAGTTGAACTGGTGACCTACTGATTACAAGTCAGTTGCTCTACCATCTGAGCTAAGCCGGCATATTATTTTTTATAAAAAAATATATATTTTATAAATACTTTAAGATTTATATCCTGGTATTTACCTACTCTTACATGAGGTAAACCTCACACTACCATTGGCACTACAACGTTTCACTTCTGAGTTCGGAATGGATTCAGGTGGTACCATTGCGTTATTTATACCAGGAATATTTAATTAAGTTATAAATAATTAATAATTAAATCTAAACGATTCTGGTGTTGTAAGGTTAAGACTCACGGGTGTTTATTAGTACTGGTTAGCTCAACATATTACTATGCTTACACATCCAGCCTATCAACGTCATAGTCTTTAACGTCCCTTAAGGAATTTTTGTAAATAATTAACAAAAATTCAGGGAAGATTAATCTTAAGATAAGTTTCGCGCTTATATGCTTTCAGCGCTTATCTTTTCCGTATTTAGCTACCGGGCAATGCTATTGGCATAACAACCCGAACACCAGAGATACGTTCACTCCGGTCCTCTCGTACTAGGAGCAAATTCTTTCAATCTTCCAACGCCCACGGCAGATAGGGACCGAACTGTCTCACGACGTTCTAAACCCAGCTCGCGTACCACTTTAAATGGCGAACAGCCATACCCTTGGGACCTACTACAGCCCCAGGATGTGATGAGCCGACATCGAGGTGCCAAACACCGCCGTCGATATGAACTCTTGGGCGGTATTAGCCTGTTATCCCCGGAGTACCTTTTATCCGTTGAGCGATGGCCTTATCATACAGGACCACCGGATCACTAAGACCTGCTTTCGCATCTGTTTGAATTGTCATTCTCACAGTTAAGCCAGCTTTTGCCTTTGTACTAACCTCACGATTTCCGACCGTGATTAGCTGACCTTAGTACTCCTCCGTTACTCTTTAGGAGGAGACCGCCCCAGTCAAACTACCTACCAGACACTGTCTCTGACCCGGATAACGGGCCAAGGTTAGAATAATAAATATTAAAGGGTGGTATTTCAAGAATGACTCCATATTAACTAGCGCTAATATTTCATTGTCTCCCACCTATCCTACACATTAATATTTATTATTCAATATCAAGCTATAGTAAAGGTTCACGGGGTCTTTCCGTCTTGCCGCGGGTATACTGCATCTTCACAGCAATTTCAATTTCACTGAGTCTCAGGTGGAGACAGTCTGACCATCATTACGCCATTCGTGCAGGTCGGAACTTACCCGACAAGGAATTTCGCTACCTTAGGACCGTTATAGTTACGGCCGCCGTTTACCGGGGCTTCGATCAAGAGCTTCTTATTAAAATAATAACTCCATCAATTAACCTTCCGGCACCGGGCAGGCGTCACACCGTATACGTCCACTTGCGTGTTTGCACAGTGCTGTGTTTTTAATAAACAGTTGCAGTCAGCTATTATCTTAGACTGATTTCAGCTTTGAAAGTAAATCTCTCTACCTACAATCAGTGTGCCTTCTCCCGAAGTTACGGCACTATTTTGCCTAGTTCCTTCACCTGAGTTCTCTCAAGCGCCTTAGTATTCTCTACCTGACTACCTGTGTCGGTTTAGAGTACGATTCAATATTATCTAGAGCTTAGAGGCTTTTCCTGTAAGCAGGGTATCAATTACTTAAATACAGTAAAGTATCTCGTTATTACGCCTCAATGTTTATAATTATTCGGATTTTCCTAAATAATTCATCTACACGCTTAAACCAAGACTACCATCACTTGGCTAATTTAACCTTCTTCGTCCCCCCTTCGCAATAATAATGAGTACAGGAATATTAACCTGTTGTCCATCGATTACGCTTTTCAGCCTCATCTTAGGTGTCGACTTACCCTACCTCGATTACCGTTGGATAGGAACCCTTAGTCTTTCGGCGAATAGGTTTTTCACCTATTTTATCGTTACTCATGTCAGCATTCGCACTTCTGATCTTTCCAACAAACTTCACAATTTATCTTCAACAATTTACAGAACGCTCCCCTACCCAATAAATAAATCTTTATTGTCGCAGCTTCGGTGTATAATTTAGCCCCGTTACATCTTCCGCGCAGGATGACTAGACCAGTGAGCTATTACGCTTTCTTTAAATGATGGCTGCTTCTAAGCCAACATCCTGGCTGTTTTTGCCTTCCCACTTCGTTTCCCACTTAATTATAACTTAGGGACCTTAGCTAGCGATCTGGGTTGTTTCCCTCTCCACAACGGACGTTAGCACCCGCTGTGTGTCTCCCGTGATAACATTATTCGGTATTTGAAGTTTGCATCGGATTGGTAAATCTGGAAGATTCCCTAACCGAAACAGAGCTCTACCCCCGAATATGAATTACACGAGGCGCTACCTAAATAGCTTTCGGGGAGAACCAGCTATCTCCCGGTTTGATTGGCCTTTCACCCCTAACCACAAGTCATCCGCTAATTTTTCAACATTAGTCGGTTCGGTCCTCCAGTAAGCATTACCAAACCTTCAACCTGCTCATGGTTAGATCACCGGGTTTCGGGTCTATATCTTGCAACTAAAACGCCCTTTTAAGACTCGGTTTCCCTACGGCTTCCTTATACAGTTAACCTTGCTACAAAATATAACTCGCTGACCCATTATACAAAAGGTACGCAGTCACACTTTTTTCAAAATGCTCCTACTGCTTGTACGTATATGATTTCAGGTTCTATTTCACTCCCCTAACCGGGGTTCTTTTCACCTTTCCCTCACGGTACTAGTTCACTATCGGTCAGTCAGTAGTATTTAGCCTTAGAGGATGATCCCCCTATATTCAAACAAGATTTCACGTGTCTCGTTTTACTCGTTGAGATTATAATTATTATATTTTAATATACGGGACTATCACCCTATATTGTATAACTTTCCAGTTATTTCTATTAACATAATAATTATATATATCTCTGGGCTTTTTCCTTTTCGCTCGCCACTACTAAGGAAATCTCTATTGATTTCTTTTCCTCAGGATACTTAGATGTTTCAGTTCTCCTGGTTTACTTCGTTATTCTATTTATTCAAACAACGATAATATATAATTATATATATTAGGTTTCCCCATTCGGATATCACCGACTAATAATGTTTTAAATCAACTTATCGATGCTTTTCGCAGATTAACACGTCCTTCATCGCCTCTGACTGCCAAGGCATCCGTCATATACGCTTATTTACTTAACCTTACAACCCACAATCGTTTAATAAA